>NZ_JAPEPI010000001.1:0-310849 GCF_026340305.1 Streptomyces sp. NBC_01381
CCAGGATCTCCTCGTCGTCCACCATGTCGGCCTTGTTCAGGGCGACGACGATGTACGGAACGCCGACCTGGCGGGCCAGGAGCACGTGCTCCTTGGTCTGCGGCATCGGGCCGTCGGTGGCGGCGACCACGAGGATGGCGCCGTCCATCTGCGCGGCACCCGTGATCATGTTCTTGATGTAGTCCGCGTGACCGGGGCAGTCGACGTGGGCGTAGTGACGGGTCTCCGTCTGGTACTCGACGTGCGCGATCGAGATCGTGATACCGCGCTGGCGCTCCTCAGGAGCCTTGTCGATCTGGTCGAAGGCCGAGGCCTCGTTCAGGTCCGGGTACGCGTCGTGCAGCACCTTGGTAATGGCGGCCGTGAGGGTCGTCTTACCGTGGTCAATGTGACCGATGGTGCCGATGTTGACGTGCGGCTTAGTCCGCTCGAACTTCGCCTTCGCCACTGGGTCCTCCTGTGGAGTGGTTCTGTACGCCTTGCTTCATCGGCGCCAGGTGATCTTTGCTGGGATGCCCGGGGCCCGGGACACCCGGCCCGAAGAGGGCCGGAATGCCCCGGAGGCTCCGGAGTCAAGCCTAAAGCGTGAACTCGGGTGAGTTACTCGCCCTTGGCCTTCGCGATGATCTCCTCGGCGACGTTCCGCGGAACCTCGGCGTAGGAGTCGAACTGCATTGAGTAGCTTGCGCGACCCGACGTCTTGCTGCGGAGGTCTCCGACGTAGCCGAACATCTCCGAGAGGGGCACGAGGCCCTTCACGACGCGAGCGCCGCTGCGCTCCTCCATGGCCTGGATCTGGCCACGGCGGGAGTTGATGTCACCGATGACATCGCCCATGTAGTCCTCGGGCGTGGTGACCTCGACGGCCATCATCGGCTCGAGCAGCACGGGCTTGGCCTGGCGCGCGGCCTCCTTGAAGGCCTGCGAACCGGCGATCTTGAACGCCAGCTCGGAGGAGTCGACCTCGTGGTAGGCGCCGTCGAGAAGCGTGATGCGAACACCAGTCATCTCGTAGCCGGCCAGGATGCCGAACTGCATGGCCTCCTGCGCACCGGCGTCCACCGACGGGATGTACTCCCGCGGGATACGGCCACCGGTGACCTTGTTCACGAACTCGTACGACGCCTCGCCGCCCTCGATGGGCTCGATCGCGATCTGCACCTTGGCGAACTGACCGGTACCACCGGTCTGCTTCTTGTGGGTGTAGTCCACGCGCTCGACGGCCCGACGGATCGTCTCGCGGTACGCGACCTGGGGCTTGCCGACGTTCGCCTCGACGCGGAATTCGCGCTTCATGCGGTCGACGAGCACCTCGAGGTGAAGCTCGCCCATACCACCGATGATGGTCTGGCCGGTCTCCTCGTCCGAGTGGACCTGGAAGGAGGGGTCCTCCTCCGAGAGACGCTGGATGGCTACACCCAGCTTCTCCTGGTCACCCTTGGACTTGGGCTCGATGGCGACCTGAATGACCGGCGCCGGGAAGTCCATGGACTCCAGGATGACCGGCTTCTTGTCGTCACACAGCGTCTCACCGGTGGTGGTCTGCTTCAGGCCCATGACGGCGACGATGTCGCCGGCGCCCACCGAGTCGATCTCCTCACGCTTGTTCGCGTGCATGCGGTAGATCTTGCCGATGCGCTCCTTCTTGCCCTTGACGGAGTTCAGCACCGCGGTGCCGGCCTCCAGGCGACCGGAGTAGATCCGGACGAAGGTGAGCTTGCCGAGGTGCGGGTCGGACGCGATCTTGAACGCGAGAGCCGAAAGCGGCTCCTCGTCCGAAGGCTTGCGCTTGACGACGACCTCGGGGTCCTTGACGTCGTGGCCCTCGATGGCCTCGACGTCCAGGGGCGACGGGAGGTAACGCACGACCGCGTCGAGCAGGGGCTGAACGCCCTTGTTCTTGAACGCGGTGCCGCAGAACACGGGGGTGACGGTGGTGTCGCCGCCCTTGCCGGAGGCGATGGTGATGCGACGGATCGCCGCGTACAGCTGCTCCTCGGTGGGCTCCTGGCCCTCGAGGTACAGCTCCATCATCTGCTCGTCGTTCTCGGCGACAGCCTCGAGCAGCTTGCCGCGGTACTCCTCGGCAGCCTCGGTGTGCGTGTCCGGGATGTCGACGATGTCGTACGCCTCGCCCATCTTGGTCTCTGCGGACCAGACGAAGGCCTTCATCGTGACGAGGTCGACGACACCCTTGAAGTCAGCCTCTGCGCCGATGGGCAGCTGCATGACGATGGGGGTCGCACCGAGGCGGTCGACGATCATGTCGACGCAGCGGTGGAACTCGGCACCCGTACGGTCGAGCTTGTTGACGAAGCAGATGCGCGGGACGCCGTAGCGGTCCGCCTGACGCCACACGGTCTCGGACTGGGGCTCAACACCGGCGACGCCGTCGAACACCGTCACGGCACCGTCGAGGACACGGAGCGAACGCTCTACCTCGACGGTGAAGTCGACGTGGCCCGGGGTGTCGATGATGTTGATGGTGTGGTCGACATCGTTCAGCGGCCAGTGACAGGTGGTGGCAGCAGAGGTGATCGTGATGCCACGCTCCTGCTCCTGCTCCATCCAGTCCATCGTGGCGGCACCGTCGTGAACCTCACCGATCTTGTACGAGACACCGGTGTAGAACAGGATCCGCTCGGTGGTCGTCGTCTTGCCCGCGTCGATGTGGGCCATGATGCCGATGTTGCGCACCTTGGCCAGGTCAAGTGAAGTGGTAGCCATATCGGCTCAGTCTTCTCTCGGTCTCGATGTGGGTAGCGACTACCAGCGGTAGTGCGCGAAGGCCTTGTTGGACTCGGCCATCTTGTGGGTGTCCTCGCGCTTCTTCACAGCGGCACCAAGGCCGTTGGAGGCGTCGAGGAGCTCGTTGAGCAGACGCTCGGTCATGGTCTTCTCGCGACGGGCGCGGGAGTAACCCACCAGCCAGCGCAGGGCCAGCGTGTTGGCGCGACCGGGCTTGACCTCGATCGGCACCTGGTAGGTGGCGCCACCGACGCGGCGGGACTTGACCTCGAGGGTCGGCTTGATGTTCTCGAGCGCGCGCTTGAGCGTGATGACCGGGTCGTTGCCGGTCTTCTCGCGCAGGCCCTCCATGGCGCCGTACACGATGCGCTCGGCGGTGGAGCGCTTGCCGTTCAGCAGCACCTTGTTGATGAGGGAGGTCACCAGAGGAGAACCGTAGACCGGGTCGATGATGACCGGGCGCTTCGGGGCGGGGCCCTTACGAGGCATTCTTACTTCTCCTTCTTGGCGCCGTAGCGGCTGCGGGCCTGCTTGCGGTTCTTGACGCCCTGGGTGTCAAGGGAGCCGCGGATGATCTTGTAACGAACACCCGGCAGGTCCTTCACACGGCCACCACGCACGAGCACGATGGAGTGCTCCTGCAGGTTGTGTCCCTCACCCGGAATGTAGGCCGTGACCTCGATCCCGGAGGTCAGACGCACACGCGCGACCTTACGGAGGGCCGAGTTCGGCTTCTTCGGGGTGGTCGTGAACACACGCGTGCAGACGCCACGGCGCTGGGGCGAACCCTCAAGTGCGGGCGTCTTGTTCTTCTCGACCTTGTCCTGCCGGCCCTTCCGGACCAGCTGCTGGATCGTAGGCACTACTTCTCCGGTTTCTGTGTGCCGAATAGTAAAGCTAACCTGGAACGTCGCCGACCCACGCGGTCGGGTGTGTCGAATGCTGCAGACTCCCGCCGCAAGGCGGAAAAGAGCGCAGATTACGGTGGCCGTTCTCGGACTCGCACAGCGGCTGAAGACACGCGCACGAGCCCAGGCACACCCCAGGCACAAGGTCTGAGCGTACCTACCTCATCGGGTTCGGTCAAAACAAATGCAGTCCACCACGACACGCCGGGCTTTTCGCTCCTGATGTGACAGGTGGAGCGCCCTCCTCATGCTCCCGAAGCGCCCCCAAGTGTTTCAGCCCGTCCTGGTGCTCCACACGTACTCGTTTGATGTCATGCGCACAGTCAGTACCTTGATCTGTCCGTTGAGTGACGATCAAGGAGGGCCTATGGCGGGAGCGCGATTACCAGGCGGAGGCCTGGACGACCAGGTGCCCTTCCTCGCGAGGCTGGAGAGAGAGGACCGCTCCGCGCTGCTGAACCTGGGGCACGAACTGCGCTTCGGGCCGCGCGTCGCCCTCCTGCACGAACGCGAGCCGTCGTCTCACGTCCTGTTGATCGTGCAAGGCTGGTCCAAGGTGACCGCTGCCGCACCCAACGGGTACGAGGCCCTGCTCGCCCTGCGGGGTCCCGGCGACATCATCGGTGAGTCCGCCGCGCTGACCGGCCGGCCGCGGTCGGCGACCGTGACGGCTCTTGAGGAGGTCCATGCCCTGGCAGTGGAGCGCGAGGCCTTCACCGACTTCCTTGCCCACTCCCCCGCCGTTTCGTTCGCCCTTCTGGGCCTCACGTCCGACCGAACCCGCGCCGCCGACCGGCGGCGCCTCGAGTTCGCCTCGATGAACGTGCGGGAGCGGTTCGCCGTTCTGCTGCTCGACCTGGCCCGCACCCATGGGCGCCGTACCGACGAGGGCATAGAGCTCTCCGTACCCCTGAGCAAGCAGGAGCTCGCGGGTTCCGTCGGCGCGTCCCGCGAAATGGTCCAGCGCCTCCTCCTCGACATCGAGAAGTACAGCGACCGCGACAACGTCGAGCAGGCGTACCTGCGGCGCATGCTCTACAACATCGCCGACCGCGTCCTGGAGAGCTCGGGCATCGACGAGACCCGGCGGCTGCGTGCCGACCGAGGCGACTCGGTGATGGAGCTGATCGACGCCAGTGCGTCGGTGACAGCGCTTCTGCGGGCCCTGCTGACCGAGGCACCCACAGAGCTGCACGCCGTGAACCGGATGGCTTCGAAGTCCGCGCAGATCAGGTTGCGGGCCGTAGTCGCCACGGGATACGTCACCGTCGACGATCTCGACGGCTGGGTGGGGACCGACCTCAACCATGCCTGCCGGCTGCTCGACGCCGACGTGCTGCGCCTGGCTCTGCGGGAACGCCCGGACGACTTCGCCCTGTGCGTCTCGGAGAGCGTCCACCACGGGATCGTCCAGCACGACTACCCAGGTGTTCCCAAGGACGAGTTCCACGCCATCACGGTGCGGAGCAAGAACGGGCTGCTGCAGGCCTGGCTGCACGGGCCCACGCCGAGGGACATGCAGAGCCCCGACGTGACGAGCAGGCCGGAGGAGGGCGCGGCGTCGACCCCCGCGGCAGGCACCAGGGCCACACCTCCGAGCCCCGTCGATCTCAGCAACGCCTCCTTCGGCGGCAGCTACGTGGCCGGCGACCAGCACGGCGTATCCGGAAACGGCACGGTCTACGGTGACGTGCACCTCGGAGGCGGCGGCGCTGCCAGGCGCGGTGAGCGGGAGTGAGCGCGGGCGAGCCGGGCCCCCGCCAAGGGGCAGCCGGCCCCCGCCAGGGAACAGCCGGCCCACGGCAGCAGGCGGGCGACAAGGACGCCGCCGACAGCCCGCAGCAGACAGGCCCCGAGGCCGCTGAGGCAGAGGACAAGCAGGAAGAACAGGACCAGCCGCAGGACGCGTGGTCCGCCCGCAGGGACCTGGTGGACCACAGCCCCAAGACGATGGGCGTCGGTGACAACGCGCGCTTCGGCGGCAGCCTGGTCGCGGGCGATCAACATGGCGTGAGCGGCGGCCTGGTCGCCGGCGACGTCATCATGGGCAGCAAGACGGAGATCTACCAGTTCGGGGCCTCCGGGGTCTCCGCCACGAGCCACGGCTCCGGCGAGGTGCCGGTGTCGACACTGGACCGCCTCGCCCCGTACTTCGTGACCGACGAGTCCCGCTTCGAGAGCCTCCTGTCACGGCTGCGCACGGAGCGGGTCATCGTGCTTTCCGGTCCGCACTTCACCGGGCGCCGAACCGCCGCGCTGATGCTGCTCCGCCGTCTGGGCGTCTCCCCGATCCGCTCCCTCGTCCGCGACACCACACCCGCACAGCTCGTCCAGCAGCTCAGTGACGGCCAGCACTCGGCCAAGGGGTACGTGCTGTGCGACCTGACCACGCGCCGCGACCAGCCGCTCCGGGAACCGCATCTCCTCGCGGCACGCGATCAACTCGCCGAGGAAGACGCGTACTTGGTCATCACGGTCGGCCCGATGGCCGCCCTGGAGGACATCTCCGCCGTCGAATGGAAGCCGCCGAGCCCCGCCGACGTACTGAAGAGGCACCTGCTGGAGCTGACCGGCGAGGCGACCACGGACCGGCTGCTGGCGCTGCCCGCCGTCTCGACGTTCCTGGAGCGCGACCACCAGCTGCGCGAAGTGGCGTCCTTCGCGAGGCACCTCAAGCGGTACGCGGACGGAGAAGCCACCGAAGAGGCCGTCGGAACCTTCTCGCTGTTCACCCTGGAAAGCCAGGTCCAGGAGTGGTTCGACGAGAACGAGGAGCTGATTCCGTTACGGGACAAGGCGTTCCTCATCGCTCTGGCCGCCTTCGACGGCGGCCCCTACGCACTCACGGCCGAACTGAGCGACCTGCTCTACGCCTTCCTGCAGGACACCGCGGACTCGGCTCTGCAGCCACAGGTCCCCGTCTTCGGCACCCACATCGGCAAGCGCCTCCAACTCGCCCGCGCCCAGGGGTATCTGGAGGAAGAGAACACGGAGTGGGGGCCGGTCACCCAGTCCAAGGCCGCGTTCCTCGACAACCGGGTCTCGCTGGTCCTGCTGCGCGAGGTGTGGACCGGGCACCCCTCGGCCAGGCCCGCGCTCGTGCACTGGCTCCAACAGCTCGCCGGTGACGGAAGGCCCCTGGTGCGCACCCGCGCGGCGTCCACCGTCGCCGTCCTCGCGTACGCGGATCTGCCCTCCACCATGGCGCTGATCATCGAGCCATGGGCGGCCTCCCACCTGTTCCGTCACCGCCTCGTCGCGGTCAACTCACTGACGCTCGCGCACCTCCTGGAGGCGCCCAACATTCCGAGCATCCTCGACGCCTGGTGCGAGAGCGAGGATCCCGCGATGCGCTGGGTGGCCATCCGCGCGTACGGACTGATCGGCGCGGAGCGGCCGAAACAGACCCTCGCCGCCCTGCGGAGCGCCGTCCGCAAGGAGTACGAACCCCTCCTCGACGAGGACGGCGACGAGGAAGACATCGATGAAGTCATGGTGAAGCAGCTCGCGCAGTCCGTGGAACTGCTGCTGCTCTCACCCGCCGGCGAGCAGGTCCTCGCCGAACTGCTGCACCGATTCGACCAGGACCGGGCCGTTCACGATCTCGCCCTGCGCGGCTTTCTCAGCGCGTGCGCGCGCCGGAAGGACGACGCGCGCAACGGACGGCCACTGGTCCTCGACTGGTACGCGACATCGGCGGCCGACGGAGGCCGCGCGGCCGGCGGGATCGCACGGCTCTGGCGTTCGGCGCTCGACGATCGCAGACACACGAGGGCCGCGCTGGAGGAGCTGGGTGACTGGGTACGCGCCGCCGACCACGACCCGGCGACGGAGTGGGCGCTTGCCGGCCTGCTCCCGGCCCTGGTCACCACGGCCTCCGAACACCAGCGCCTGAGTCACCTCCTGCGCACCGTGCGCGGCGAGGACGGCGCTGCCCCGCCTCCCGTCGCGACCCGCCTGCTGACCGTGCTGCCGAACCGCCGCTGAGCACGGACCGAACTCCTAGCTGAGCCACGGACCGACCCCCTGAAGGAGACGCCATGCCCGACTTCCGCCGGCCGCCGGACTGGGATCAATCAGCCGACCGGCACACGTCCCTGATCGATCCCGTCATCACCGTGCGGCAGCTCTCGCGGTTCGGATTCGCCCGCAAGTCGCTGACCCGGATCGACCACGCCCTGGTCTTCTCCACCTCCAGGGGCGGGTACGAGGCCTATCTGCCACCCCTGCGCCCGAGCCGCGGCGAGGTGGCGGCGAAACGCTACACATCGGTGTACGAGGTGGACATGGGCGTCCACCCGCACCAGGCCGAGATCCCCCTGCCCAGCGACAACGACGCCTTCGAGTTCATCGCCGCGGTCGACCTGTCGTGGCAGGTCGTCGCCCCCGCCGACTTCGTCAGGAGCGGCCACCGGAACGTACCGGCCCTGCTTCTCGGCGAACTGCAGCAGGCCGCTCGCTCCCTCACGCGCCGGTTCGCCATCCACGACAGTGCGCGCGCCGAGCGACAGCTGCTGCACGCGCTCTCCGGCCAGGCACCGCTCGGCACGGCCGCGGGCCTGCAGGTGCTCTGGACTCTGCGGCTGCGCCGCGACCAGCAGAACATCGACCACCAGCGGCGGCTCCAGTCCATCGACCACAACGCCGCCGAGCAGATACGCACCGAGCAGCAGGGCGTGGCGTACGACATCGAGCTCGACCGGCGGACCCGCCGGCAGGACGCGCTCCAGGCGGGGCGGGCCACGGAGTACGGACGGCTGGACCACGAGCTCGCGCTCCAGCGGCAGGCCTGGCAGCAGGAGCAGGACCAGTTGCGGGCCCGCCACGAGGCGGAGCTCCGGCAGCTCGAGGCCGAGAAGATCGCGTTCTACCAGGGGTACCTGGAGCAGGGGGGTGTGGTGGCCTGGGCCATGCATCTCGCCAAGAACCCACAGGATTCACGGCTCGTCGTCGACAGCATGCGCGAGGACCAGCTCCGCCTGATCCTCGCCGAGGTGGAGCTGGCGAGGGAACTCCTCAGCGGTGACAGCGCGGAGGACTACGAGCTGGAAGGGCCCAAGCGACGGGCACTGGACTTCATGTACGAGATCTTCAGCCAGCACATACCGGGAATCTCCCGGGACCAGTCCTCATCGCAGCCGGCGACGGCGCCCGCGCCGCCGGAGCCACGGCTCACCCGGGCCGACCCGCCGCAAGACACCCCGCAGCCGGCGCACTCGAACGAGGAGTCGGGCACGGAGACAGCGACAGACCAGGCACCCGCACCCACACCCACACCCACACCCACAGAGCAGACCGGCACCTTCCCCGGCTGGCAACCGCCCCCGGGCTACGGCAGCTCACCGAGCGCGCCACCACCGCAGCGCGACGGCGACGAGCAAGAGAGCGAAGGCCTCGCCCCGTGACCGGCACCCGCGCTCACGCGCCCCTGCCGCCCGACGCCGCGCCCGGAGCCAGGACGGCCGAACGCCTTCTCACCGATCTGCGCACCGAGATCGCCCGCGCGGATGCCAAGGCCGCGGTGCTGGTGGCTGCACTCGGCGTGATGGCGGGCGTCTTCAGCGGTCTGCTCGCCCGACGCGAGTGGACGCCCGCCTCCCTCTCCATGCCCGCCAGTTCGACGTGGTGGGCGGGGGTTCTCGCACTCGCCCTGACGCTGCTCGCGCTCCTCATGGCCGTTGTGCCGCGTTACGGCACGAGCAAATGGACACCGGGCGCCCCCTTGTCGTACTTCGGCGACATCCAACGGGCCGCACGCAGCGGCCAGTTGGCAGAAGCGCTGGCTGCCACCGAGCTCGATCCGACGGCCGACGCGATCGCCGCCCTGTCCACGACCAGCCGTATCGCCCAGCGCAAGCACCAGTGGGTACGCACGGGCCTGATCGCCTTCACCATCGCCGCGGTGCTGCTCCCCGTATCCCTCCTCATCGGCTGACTGCCCCTCTCCCGGAGGCTGACCATGGCCCGACCACACTCACCACAACAGCCCGAACCCCCTGACGACGACACGCCTGCCCCTGACGACCTGGACTACCGGCACCGCGGCGGCCGTCTCCACTTCACCGCCCATCAGCGCGGGCTCGACGCCACGGCCTTCGGCCGGCTCGTCCTGCATCTGCCCGGCACGCTCATGAGCCTGTTGGTCCTGCTCCTGATATCCGGCGGTCTGGATGCCTGGCTGGGCCTTCCGTTCTGGATACTGCCGCTGGTCTGGCTGCTGTCCGGGGCCATGGTCTTCCACCGCCCCACGGAAGACTTCTTCGCCCGGTACCTGCTGCGCCTGCAGCGTCCGATGCCCGAGGAGTACGCGCGTCTCGCTCCCGTCTGGCGCGAGGTGACCGCACGCGCGGGCGTCGACGGCCGGGCGTACGAGCTCTGGGTCGAGGACAGCGACGACCTCAACGCCTATGCCGCCGGCGGTCACATCGTCGGGGTCACCCGGTACGCACTCGACCGGCTGTCGAGCTCGCAGCTCGCCGCCGTACTCGCCCATGAGCTGGGCCATCACACCGGTGGCCACGTCTGGGTCTCACTGCTCGGCTACTGGTACGCGCTGCCGGGGCGTGCGGCCTGGTACGCGATCCGACTGATCGTCGCCTACGCCCTGGCGTTCGCCGGCTACTTCTCCTGGGTGGCGACAGCAGCGCTGGTGTTCGTGATCTGCATCATCAGCTACACCACGATCACCCGCCTGTACGGGCTGCCGCTGCTGCTGCTCGTCACTCCGTATCTGATCGCCGCCGTCGGTCGGCGGGCCGAGCTTCGCGCGGACCAGCACGCCGCCGCGCTCGGATTCGCCCCCATGCTGGCCCAGGTGCTGCAGGCCATGTACGCGACCGAGACCGAAGCCAAACGGCAGACCATGGCTGCCTCCGGGCACAGGCTCGCCGCGCCCAGGCTCCTTGACCAGCTGCTCTCCACGCATCCCGACTACCCGACCCGCATCCACCGTCTACGCCCGTACCTGTGACGGGCCCGGCCGGGAAACGCCGAAGGGCGGCCACCCCGTACGAAACGGGGTGACCGCCCTTCAACTCAACTCAACTCAAGCGACCAACTCGCTCAAGAGGAACCACGCCTACTGGTTGTAAGGCCCGTAGTCGTAGTCCTCCAGCGGAACAGCCTGGCCGGAGCCCGTGCCGAACGGCGAGTAGTCGATGTCGTCGTAACCGACGGCCGAGTACATCGCAGCCTTGGCCTCTTCGGTCGGCTCCACCCGGATGTTGCGGTAGCGGGAGAGACCCGTACCGGCCGGGATGAGCTTACCGATGATGACGTTCTCCTTGAGGCCGATCAGGGAGTCGGACTTGGCGTTGATCGCCGCGTCCGTCAGGACCCTGGTCGTCTCCTGGAAGGAAGCCGCGGACAGCCACGACTCCGTCGCCAGCGAGGCCTTGGTGATACCCATCAGCTGCGGACGGCCGGAGGCCGGGTGGCCGCCTTCCGTCACGACCCGACGGTTCTCGGTCTCGAACTTCGAGCGCTCGACGAGCTCGCCCGGCAGCAGCTCCGCGTCGCCGGACTCGATGATCGTCACGCGGCGCAGCATCTGCCGGATGATGATCTCGATGTGCTTGTCGTGGATCGACACACCCTGCGAGTTGTAGACCTTCTGGACCTCGCCGACCAGGTGGACCTGGACCGCGCGCTGACCGAGGATCCGCAGCACGTCGTGCGGGTTGGTGGCACCGAAGGTGAGCTTCTGGCCCACCTCGACGTGGTCACCCTCGCGCACCAGGACCTTGGCACGCTTCGAGATCGGGAACGCCGTCTCGTCGCTGCCGTCGTCCGGGGTCACGACGAGCTTCTTCGTCTTCTCGGTCTCCTCGATGCGGACACGGCCCGCGGCCTCGGAGATCGGGGCGACACCCTTCGGCGTACGAGCCTCGAAGAGCTCGACGACACGGGGCAGACCCTGGGTGATGTCGTCACCGGCCACACCACCGGTGTGGAAGGTACGCATCGTCAGCTGCGTGCCGGGCTCACCGATGGACTGGGCGGCGATGATGCCGACCGCCTCACCGATGTCGACCAGCTTGCCGGTGGCGAGCGAACGGCCGTAGCAGAAGGCACAGGTGCCGACCGCGGACTCACAGGTCAGGACCGAGCGGGTCTTGACCTCCTCGATGCCGTTGGCGACCAGGGCGTCGATCAGGACATCGCCCAGGTCGACGTTGGCCGGCGCGATGACCTTGCCGTCGATGACGACGTCCTCGGCCAGCATGCGGGCGTACACGGACGTCTCGACGTTCTCCGTCTTGCGGAGCACGCCGTCCTCGCCCTTGACCGCGATCTTCAGCTTCAGACCGCGCTCGGTGCCACAGTCCTCCTCGCGAATGATGACGTCCTGGGAGACGTCGACCAGACGACGGGTGAGGTAACCGGAGTCGGCGGTACGGAGAGCCGTGTCCGCCAGACCCTTACGGGCACCGTGCGTGGAGATGAAGTACTCAAGAACGGTCAGGCCCTCACGGAAGGAGGCCTTGATCGGACGCGGGATGGTCTCGTTCTTCGCGTTCGACACCAGACCACGCATACCGGCGATCTGACGCATCTGCATCATGTTTCCTCGGGCACCCGAGTCAACCATCATGAAGATGGGGTTCGTCTTGGGGAAGTTCGCGTTCATCGCCTCGGCAACCTCGTTGGTCGCCTTGGTCCAGATCGCGATGAGCTCCTGCGTGCGCTCGTCCTTGGTGATCAGACCGCGCTCGTACTGCTTCTGGACCTTCTCGTCCTGCGCCTCGTAGCCCGCGACGATCGCCTTCTTGGCCTCGGGGACCACGACGTCGGAGATGGCCACGGTGACACCGGAACGGGTCGCCCAGTAGAAGCCCGCCGCCTTCAGGTTGTCGAGCGTCGCCGCCACGATGACCTTGGGGTAGCGCTCGGCCAGGTCGTTGACGATCTCGGAGAGCTGCTTCTTGCCCACCGAGTAGTCGACGAACGGGTAGTCCTCGGGCAGCAGCTCGTTGAAGAGCGCGCGGCCCAGGGACGTACGCAGCCGGAAGCTGTCGCCCTGCTGGTACTCCTGCTCGCCCTCTTCGACGGTCGGCGGCACCCAGCCACGCGGCGGGATGGTGCCCACCGGGAAGCGGATGTCGACCTGCGACTGCAGCGCGAGTTCCTTGGCGTCGAACGCCATGGTCGCCTCGGCGGTGGAGCCGAAGGCCCGGCCCTCGCCCTTGACGTCACGCAGCTCACCGTCGGTGGTCAGGAAGAACAGACCAAGGACCATGTCCTGGGTCGGCATCGTGACCGGACGGCCGTCGGCCGGCTTGAGGATGTTGTTCGAGGACAGCATCAGGATGCGGGCCTCGGCCTGCGCCTCCGCGGAGAGCGGCAGGTGCACGGCCATCTGGTCACCGTCGAAGTCCGCGTTGAACGCGGTGCAGACGAGCGGGTGAATCTGAATGGCCTTGCCCTCGACCAGCTGCGGCTCGAAGGCCTGGATGCCGAGGCGGTGCAGCGTGGGCGCACGGTTCAGGAGAACCGGGTGCTCGGCGATGACCTCTTCCAGGACGTCGTACACGACCGTGCGGCCGCGCTCGACCATCCGCTTGGCGCTCTTGATGTTCTGCGCGTGGTTCAGGTCGACCAGGCGCTTCATCACGAACGGCTTGAAGAGCTCCAGTGCCATGGCCTTCGGGAGACCACACTGGTGCAGCTTCAGCTGCGGACCGACGACGATCACGGAACGCGCGGAGTAGTCCACACGCTTACCGAGAAGGTTCTGACGGAATCGACCCTGCTTACCCTTCAGCATGTCGCTGAGGGACTTCAGCGGACGGTTGCCGGGGCCCGTGACCGGGCGACCACGACGGCCGTTGTCGAAGAGGGCGTCGACCGCCTCCTGGAGCATGCGCTTCTCGTTGTTCACGATGATCTCGGGAGCACCGAGGTCGAGAAGCCGCTTCAGGCGGTTGTTGCGGTTGATGACGCGGCGGTACAGGTCGTTCAGGTCGGAGGTCGCGAAGCGGCCACCGTCCAGCTGCACCATCGGACGCAGGTCCGGCGGGATGACCGGCACGCAGTCGAGCACCATGCCCTTGGGGCTGTTGCTGGTCTGCAGGAACGCGGAGACGACCTTGAGGCGCTTGAGCGCACGGGTCTTCTTCTGGCCCTTGCCGGTACGGATGATCTCGCGAAGCCGCTCGGCTTCCTCATCCAGGTCGAACGACTCAAGGCGCTTCTGCAGAGCAGCGGCACCCATCGAACCGTCGAAGTACGTGCCGAAGCGGTCACGCAGCTCGCGGTAGAGCAGCTCGTCACCCTCCAGGTCCTGGACCTTGAGGTTCTTGAAGCGGTTCCAGACCTCGTCGAGACGGTCGATCTCGCGCTGCGCACGGTCACGCAGCTGCTTCATCTCACGCTCGGCACCTTCGCGCACCTTGCGGCGTACGTCGGCCTTGGCGCCCTCGGCCTCGAGCTCGGCCAGGTCGGTCTCGAGCTTCTTGGCGCGGGCCTCCAGGTCGGAGTCGCGACGGTTCTCGACCTGCTGACGCTCCACGGAGACGTGCGCCTCCAGGGAGGGCAGGTCACGCGTACGGCGCTCCTCGTCCACGAACGTGATCATGTACGCCGCGAAGTAGATGACCTTCTCGAGGTCCTTCGGGGCGAGATCAAGCAGGTAGCCGAGGCGCGACGGAACGCCCTTGAAGTACCAGATGTGCGTGACAGGGGCGGCCAGCTCAATGTGGCCCATCCGCTCACGACGCACCTTGGCGCGAGTGACCTCGACGCCGCAGCGCTCGCAGATGATGCCCTTGAAGCGGACACGCTTGTACTTACCGCAGTAGCACTCCCAGTCCCGGGTCGGACCGAAGATCTTCTCGCAGAAGAGTCCGTCCTTTTCGGGCTTCAGGGTGCGGTAGTTGATGGTCTCCGGCTTCTTGACCTCGCCGTGCGACCACTGTCGGATGTCGTCCGCGGTGGCAAGGCCGATCCGCAGCTCGTCGAAGAAGTTGACGTCGAGCACTTGTCGTCAATCCCTCTTTCGGGGTCGTGTCTCAATCATGGTCTGTACGGGTCCGGGGCAGGGCCGGGACCTCACGAGGAGGTCCCGGCCAGACCCGTCAGACCTCTTCGACGCTGCTCGGCTCGCGCCGGGACAGGTCGATGCCGAGCTCTTCCGCAGCGCGGAAGACGTCCTCGTCGGTGTCACGCATCTCGATGGACATGCCGTCCGAGGACAGCACCTCCACGTTGAGGCACAGGGACTGCATTTCCTTGATGAGCACCTTGAAGGACTCAGGAATGCCGGGCTCGGGGATGTTCTCGCCCTTGACGATGGCCTCGTAGACCTTCACGCGGCCGGTCACGTCGTCGGACTTGATCGTCAGCAGCTCCTGGAGTGCGTACGCGGCGCCATAAGCCTCGAGCGCCCACACCTCCATCTCACCGAAGCGCTGACCACCGAACTGAGCCTTACCACCCAGCGGCTGCTGGGTGATCATGGAGTACGGACCGGTCGAGCGGGCGTGCAGCTTGTCGTCGACCAGGTGGTGCAGCTTGAGGATGTACATGTACCCGATCGAGATCGGGTCCGGGAACGGCTCGCCGGAGCGCCCGTCGAACAGCCGCGCCTTGCCGGACGGGAGGACCATGCGGTCGCCGTCGCGGTTCGGGATGGTGTGCTCGAGCAGACCGGCCAGCTCGTCCTCGCGGGCGCCGTCGAAGACCGGAGTCGCGACGTTCGTCCGCGGGTCGACCTGGTCGGCGCCAATGCGCTGCAGGCTCTGCGCCCAGTCCTCGCTGAGACCGGAGACGTCCCAGCCCTGGCTGGCGAGCCAGCCGAGGTGGATCTCCAGGACCTGACCCGGGTTCATTCGGGACGGGACACCCAGCGGGTTGAGGATGATGTCGACGGGCGTGCCGTCCTCAAGGAAGGGCATGTCCTCGATCGGAAGGATCTTGGAGATGACGCCCTTGTTTCCGTGACGACCGGCGAGCTTGTCACCGTCCGTGATCTTGCGCTTCTGCGCCACGTAGACACGAACCAGCTGGTTCACGCCCGGCGGCAGCTCGTCGCCCTCTTCACGGTCGAAGACGCGTACGCCGATGACCTTGCCGATCTCGCCGTGCGGCACCTTCAGCGAGGTGTCGCGCACCTCGCGCGCCTTCTCACCGAAGATCGCGCGGAGCAGGCGCTCCTCCGGCGTCAGCTCGGTCTCACCCTTGGGCGTGACCTTGCCGACGAGGATGTCGCCGGCGACGACCTCGGCACCGATACGGATGATGCCGCGCTCGTCGAGGTCGGCGAGGACCTCCTCGGAGACGTTCGGGATGTCCCGGGTGATCTCCTCCGGGCCGAGCTTGGTGTCACGGGCGTCGACCTCGTGCTCCTCGATGTGGATCGAGGAGAGGACGTCGTCCTGCACGAGGCGCTGCGACAGGATGATCGCGTCCTCGTAGTTGTGACCTTCCCAGGGCATGAAGGCGACGAGCAGGTTCTTGCCCAGCGCCATCTCGCCTTCCTCGGTCGCGGGACCGTCGGCCAGAACCTGGCCCTCGATCACGCGGGCGCCCTCGTCGACGACAACCTTCTGGTTGACGGAGGTGCCCTGGTTCGACCGGGAGAACTTGGCGATGCGGTACGTGGTGTACGTGCCGTCGTCGTTGGTGACCGTGACGTAGTCCGCGGAGACCTCCTGGACCACACCCGCCTTCTCGGCCTTGATCACGTCACCGGCGTCGACCGCACAGCGGTACTCCATGCCGGTGCCGACGAGGGGAGCCTCGGCGGTGATCAGCGGCACGGCCTGACGCATCATGTTCGCGCCCATGAGGGCACGGTTGGCGTCGTCGTGCTCGAGGAACGGGATCATCGCGGTCGCGACCGACACCATCTGGCGCGGCGAGACGTCCATGTAGTCGACGTCGTCACCGGGGATGTAGTCGATCTCGCCGCCACGACGGCGGACCAGGACGCGCGACTCGGTGAAGCGCATGTCCTCACCAAGGACGGCGTTGGCCTGGGCGATCACGAAGCGGTCTTCTTCGTCGGCCGTCAGGTAGTCGACGTCGTCGGTGACGACGCCCTCGACGACCTTGCGGTACGGCGTCTCGACGAAGCCGAACGCGTTGACGCGGCCGTACGAGGCGAGCGAACCGATCAGACCGATGTTCGGGCCTTCAGGGGTCTCAATCGGGCACATGCGGCCGTAGTGAGACGGGTGCACGTCACGGACCTCGAAGCCGGCCCGCTCACGGGAGAGACCACCCGGGCCAAGCGCCGACAGACGGCGCTTGTGGGTGAGACCCGACAGCGGGTTGTTCTGGTCCATGAACTGCGACAGCTGGCTGGTGCCGAAGAACTCCTTGATGGAGGCGACGACCGGCCGGATGTTGATCAGGGTCTGCGGCGTGATCGCCTCGACGTCCTGAGTCGTCATGCGCTCACGCACGACGCGCTCCATACGAGCCAGACCCGTGCGGACCTGGTTCTGGATGAGCTCGCCGACGTTGCGCAGACGACGGTTGCCGAAGTGGTCGATGTCGTCGGTCTCGACGACGATCGACGTGCCGCTGTCGCCAACGGTCTCGGTCTCACCGGCGTGCAGCTTCACCAGGTACTTGATCGAGGCGATGATGTCCTCGACCGTGAGGATGCCCGCGTCGAGCGGAGCGTCCGCACCCAGCTTCTTGTTCACCTTGTAGCGGCCGACCTTCGCGAGGTCGTAGCGCTTCGGGTTGAAGTAGAGGTTCTCAAGAAGCGTCTGGGCGGCCTCACGGGTCGGCGGCTCGCCCGGACGCAGCTTGCGGTAGATGTCGAGCAGCGCGTCGTCCTGGCCCTGGGTGTGGTCCTTCTCCAGGGTGGCGCGCATGGACTCGTACTCGCCGAACTCCTCGAGGATCTGCTCGGTCGTCCAACCGAGAGCCTTGAGCAGAACGGTGACCGACTGCTTGCGCTTGCGGTCGATGCGCACACCGACCATGTCGCGCTTGTCGATCTCCATCTCCAGCCAGGCACCCCGGGACGGGATGATCTTGGCGGAGAAGATGTCCTTGTCGGACGTCTTGTCGATCGAGGAATCGAAGTAAACGCCGGGCGAACGGACCAGCTGCGACACGACGACACGCTCGGTGCCGTTGATGACGAAGGTGCCCTTGTTCGTCATGAGCGGGAAATCGCCCATGAAGACCGTCTGGGACTTGATCTCGCCGGTCTCGTTGTTGGTGAACTCAGCCGTGACGAAGAGCGGGGCGGCGAACGTGAAGTCGCGCTCCTTGCACTCGTCGATGGAGTTCTTCGGAGGCTCAAAACGGTGGTCGCGGAACGTCAGCGACATCGACCCAGAGAAGTCCTCGATCGGAGAGATCTCCTCGAAGATCTCTTCCAGACCGGACTTGGTGGGGACGTCCTGTCCGCTGTCCAGAGCCGCCTCGACACGAGCCTTCCACGCTTCATTGCCGAGCAGCCAGTCAAAGCTCTCGGTCTGCAGCGCAAGAAGGTTCGGAACCTCGAGGGGCTCCTTGATCTTTGCAAAGGAGATGCGCAGCGGGGCGGTGCTGGCGCCGTTGTTCGTATTCGCGGTCGAGGCAGTGCGCGAGGCGGCCAAGAGGGGGTCCTTCCGAGGGCTCGGACTCACTACGCGCGTACCGGTCCCAGGCTGGACACAGAGACAGAATTCCCAGGTCAGGGAAGATTCGGTCCACGGTGCTCAAGCATGGGCATGCCCCTGGTGACGGGCAGGAGGCAGCTAACAGGCAGCGCAAAGGGTCAGTGTAGCCACTAGGCCCACTGATGTCCAGTGCGGGTTCTGGGAGACCCTCATTGTTCTCAACACCTGCGGCAAGCCACGTCCTCAACGCACATCGATACTGCCCTCTTCGCCGCCGATCCATGCCTCGGATGCGGATCGTTGTGACGACGCGTCCTGAGAATTGCGCGCTGCGTGCGGTTCGTCAAGGCCCCCCTGTCACGACGTGGCCGCGACGTGACCCCGACGTGCCCTGAGTCCGTCACCGTCACGGGTCGTCCCGAGGGCACAACGAAGATCACCATACTCGTCGCGACCGGCAGTGCAAGGCAACCGTCACGGGTGCGCCGGGGAACGCCGAAGGGCGACCACCCGGATGGGTGATCGCCCTTGGCAAGCGCCGCTGACGGCGCTCAGAGAGAGCCCAGAAGGCTCTCAGAAAGAGTCAGACGACTCGCAAGGTCACTTGACCTCGACGGAGGCGCCGGCAGCCTTGAGGGACTCGGCAGCCTTCTCGGCGGCGTCCTTGGCGACCTTCTCGAGGACCGGCTTCGGGGTGCCGTCGACGAGGTCCTTGGCCTCCTTCAGACCCAGCGAGGTCAGCTCACGCACGACCTTGATGACCTGGATCTTCTTCTCGCCGGCGCCCGTGAGGATGACGTCGAACTCGTCCTGCTCCTCGACGGCCTCGGCAACGGCGCCCGGGCCGGCGGGGCCGGCAACGGCGACCGCGGCGGCGGCGGTGACGTCGAACTTCTCCTCGAAGGCCTTCACGAACTCGGAGAGCTCGATGAGGGTGAGCTCCTCGAACTGGGCGAGCAGGTCTTCCTGGCTGAGCTTCGCCATGATGGGCGATCCTTCCACTAATTCGGCTGGTGCCGGGTGTATATGAAGGCGGGCGTACGTTGGGCCCGCTGCGACCGGCGCCCTAGCGGGCGTCGATCAATGCGCGAGCCGAATTACTCGGCACCGCCCTGCTCGGCCTTCTTGGCACGAAGCGCCTCCGCGGTGCGGACGAACTTCGACGGCAGAGCCTGGAAGAGCTGTGCAGCCTGAGTCTGCTTGCCCTTCATGGCACCGGCCAGCTTGGCGAGCAGAACCTCGCGGGACTCGAGGTCCGCGAGCTTCTTGATCTCATCGGCGGTCAGCGCCTTACCGTCAAGGACACCGCCCTTGATGATGAGGTCGGGGTTGTCCTTGGCGAAGTCACGAAGACCCTTCGCCGACTCCACCGGGTCACCGGTGACGAAGGCAACTGCCGTCGGACCGTTGAACTGGTCGTCGAGCGAGGTGATCCCGGCCGCATTGGCCGCGATCTTGGTCAGCGTGTTCTTCACCACGGCGTACTCGGAGTTCTCACCGAGCGAACGGCGCAGCTGCTTGAGCTGGGCCACGGTGAGACCCCGGTACTCGGTCAGCACGGCGGCGTTCGAGCTGCGGAACTTGTCCGTGAGCTCGGCTACCGCGGCAGCCTTGTCGGGCGTCGGCATAGAGCGTCGGCCTCCTTCCGGGTGATGAGGACCGCTCAGAAGGGGCTGACAAAACAAAACGCCCCGGCACAGGTGCACGGGGCGTGAGCTCGACCTGACGGAATCCCGTCCGGGAGCACTTCCACAGTCACCTGCGCGGGTCGTCCGCAATTTCAGCGGATCCTTCGGCCACCGCACTCTCTTACGAGCGCACGGCAACGACCAGCGGTCTTTGGCTTCTGTGGAAGAATACGCGAACGGGATCGCGTCAAGCAAATCGGTCAGCGGGCCACTCAGAAGCCGCTGTCGGCTCCGGAGCCTGCACCGTCCTTGCCGAGTTCGCCGAGCTCCTTGAACATCTCCATCAGATCGAAGGTCTCCTTGGCCGGCGGCGCGGTCACCTTGGCGGCGGCGCCGTAGTCGGAGAACTTCTGCGAGGTCTTCATCGTGCCCTCGGGGCTCTTGACGTCGATGTCCATGCGGACGGGGTAGTCGTCCTCGTTGACCCAGACCTCGGTGTCGTACCCCTTGATCCCGGACTTCTCGATGCCCTTGAAGAGCTCATCGCGCTCGCTCTTGCTGAGCACGTCATCGAGCCCCTCGTTGCTCTCCATCATTTCCTTGACGGTGAGCCGGCCCTTGTAGCGCTGCGTCTGTACGCCGTCGACCTTCGCGGAGCCGACGTGCTTCAGGTTCGGCGAGTCCAGGAGCAGCGCGAGCTGCTGCGCCGGGTCCTGGTTCATGCTGTCCAGGCCGCCGGTCATCTGCTTCGCGAGCTTCGGGTCACCGGCCTGCTCGGCGATGGCGTTGAGGTCCATCTTCATCCAGCGCTTGCCGTCCATGCCCATGCCCATGCCCTTGGCCGCAGCCTCGCCCATGTCCATGTACATCACGTTGTCGCGCCAGAGCATCCGGACCTTCTCCGGAGCATCCGGGTCGCCCGCCGTGAGCGCGGAGCCCGTCATCGTCATATCCATGACGGTCGGGTCCCAGCCCATGACGCCGGACATCTTCATCGTGCCGCCGCCGTCCATCTTCGACGGCATCGACATCGTCATCTCGACCTTGGCCGACTTGGCGGCCGACGTCTTCTTGTACGCCGCCGTGATGACCTCGGTCACCTGCGACCGGGACTGGGTCTCCCCCGAGCCCGCCCCCTTGGTCTTCTTGCCGCCGTCGGAGCCCTGGCAGGCCACCGCGCCGGTACAGAGCAGCGCGGTGGCGAGCACGGCGCCCGCCACTCTCTTACGTCCCTTGTCCCCACATACGGAAACAACAGTCATGACCCCACCCCTAGGAACACATGAACGACATATTTCGTGGCGAGACTACCTGACCTCCGGGGTCAGGCCTGCGGCTGCTGCTTCATGAGGTCCTTGAAGCTCACCGTGTCCGAGGCCGGGGGCTTCTCGACGGTGACCGGGGTGCCGTAGTCGCTGTAGTAGACCGTCTGGGAGAAGGCGCCGGTCTTCATGTCGGCCTTCTCGGTCTTCTTGACCAGCAGGTCGTCGCCGTTCACCCAGATGTCGATCGTCTCGGTGCTCATGCCGGCCTGGCTGAACTGCTTCTTCAGCTCGGCCAGTTGACCCGCGTCGAGGTCCGCGTTCTTGCCGGTGAAGTCGGCGACGTCGACGACTCCGGAGTAGTGCGTCGTCTTGGTCCCGCGCACCGTCTCCTCGCCCACGCGCTTCACGTCGCCCGAGGCGAGCAGCATCTTGACCGACTGGTTCGGGGTGGTGTTCTGCATCTGGTCCTTGAAGGCGGAGCCGGCGGCGCCGCCCATCTCGGCCAGCGTGGCGTAGTCGTACTCGATCCAGTGCTTGCCACCGCCCGCCTGGGACGCGAACTCGTCGCCCATGTTGGCGTAGAAGCCGGTCTTCAGATAGCGGTAGTCGATCTCCGACTGCCCCATCTGCTTCATCTGCTCGGCCTGGGTGCCGCCGGTGAGCGTCGCGGTGACGTTGCCGGTGATGCCGTCCTTCCAGGCCATGGCGCCGTCCATGTCCATCGACATCTGGGTGCCCATCACCGTCTTGCCCTCGACCTTGGCCGAGTCGGCGTCGTCGGTCTTGTTCTCGATGGTGCGCAGGGCGGCTATCGGGCTGAGGGCCGGCGAGCCCTTGCCCTTGCCTTCGCTTTCCCCGCCCCCGGAACCACCGGAGGAGCCACAGGCCGCGACCCCGGTCAGCGCGGCGGCCACCGCGATCGAGAGACCCGCACGTCGCATGGTCGTGCTGTTCATGCCGTCCCACCCCTTGTACTCGTGTGAAGCCTGCACGCTAGCGCAGTCCTCTGACACCTCAGACAGACATGCGCTAATACGAGGACGGGCCCCGCACCTCGAAAGGTTGCGGGGCCCGTCCACAGAACGCGTTCGCGACGCGGCTGCCGTCAGATTCAGACGGCGGCCGGGTCCTCCTCGACGAGGAGGTTGCGGGTGCGGTTGCTGTCCAGCGGAATGCCGGGGCCCATCGTGGTGGTGATGGCGGCCTTCTTGATGTAGCGACCCTTGGCGGCCGACGGCTTCAGACGGAGGATCTCCTCCAGGGCCGCGGCGTAGTTCTCCACCAGCTTGGTGTCGTCGAAGGACACCTTGCCGATGATGAAGTGCAGGTTCGAGTGCTTGTCGACGCGGAACTCGATCTTGCCGCCCTTGATGTCGTTGACAGCCTTCACGACGTCGGGGGTGACGGTGCCGGTCTTCGGGTTCGGCATCAGACCACGCGGACCGAGCACGCGGCCGAGGCGGCCGACCTTGCCCATGAGGTCCGGGGTGGCGACGACGGCGTCGAAGTCCAGGCGGCCCTTCGCGACCTCGTCGATGAGCTCGTCGGCGCCGACGATGTCGGCCCCAGCGGCTTCCGCGGCCGCAGCACGGTCACCGGTCGCGAAGACCAGGACCCGGGCGGTCTTGCCGGTGCCGTGCGGGAGGTTCACGGTGCCACGGACCATCTGGTCGGCCTTGCGCGGGTCGACGCCCAGACGCATGGCGACCTCGACGGTGCCGTCGAACTTGGTCGCGGAGGTCTCCTTGGCGAGACGGACGGCCTCGAGCGGGGCGTAGAGCTTCTCCCGGTCGATCTTGGCGTCCGCAGCGCGGAGAGTCTTGCTGCGCTTCACTTCTGCTCCTGTTGGTTCAGGTATGGAGTCGTGGTGCGGACCAGCGCTTGGCCCTACCACTGAGAAAGGTCAGACGGGGGAGGTTCTCAGCCCTCGACCGTGATGCCCATGGAGCGGGCGGTGCCGGCGATGATCTTCGACGCGGCGTCCAGGTCGTTGGCGTTGAGGTCTTCCATCTTGGTCGTGGCGATCTCGCGGACCTGCGCCTCGGTGATCTTGGCGACCTTGGTCTTGTGCGGCTCGCCGGAGCCCTTCTCGACACCCGCGGCCTTGAGGATCATCTTGGCGGCCGGCGGAGTCTTGGTCACGAAGGTGAAGGAACGGTCTTCGTAGACCGTGATCTCCACCGGGATGACCCAGCCACGCTGCGACTCGGTCGCGGCGTTGTAGGCCTTGCAGAACTCCATGATGTTGACGCCGTGCTGGCCCAGCGCGGGGCCGACCGGCGGAGCCGGGTTGGCGGCACCGGCCTGGATCTGGAGCTTGATGAGCCCCGTGACCTTCTTCTTCTTGGGAGGCATTGCTCTCTCCGGGTCCTAGTGAGAGTTTTCAGCCACCGTCCGGTCATCCGGATGGAGGCATACCGCACAACGATAACGGGTATAGTCGCGCAGCTAAAAACCGAGCAGGTCAGACCGGCTTTGACAGCCCGTCTGACCTGGTCGGAAGCGTGTGTTCCAGAGAAAGCCGCGAAGGCTAGTTCTTCTGGATCTGGTCGAAGCTGAGCTCGACCGGGGTCTCGCGGCCGAAGATCTCGACGAGGCCCTTGACCTTCTTCGAGTCGGCGTTGATCTCGTTGATCGTCGCCTGCAGCGTCGCGAACGGACCGTCGGTGACGGTGACCGAGTCGCCCACCTCGAAGTCCAGCACCTGGACCTCGACCTTGCGCTGCGGAGCGGGCTTGCCCTCGGCCTCAGCGGCCTCGCGGGCGGCCTTCTCCTCGGCCTCCGGGGCGAGCATCTTGACGATCTCGTCCAGGGTCAGCGGGTACGGGTCGTAGGCGTTGCCCACGAAGCCGGTGACGCCGGGGGTGTTGCGGACGACGCCCCAGGACTCGTTCGTCAGGTCCATGCGCACCAGGACGTACCCGGGGAGCTTGTTCTGACGGATCGTCTTGCGCTCGCCGTTCTTGATCTGCGCGACTTCTTCCTGCGGCACCTCGGCCTGGAAGATGAAGTCCTCGACGTTCAGCGAGACGGCACGCTGCTCGAGGTTGGTCTTCACGCGGTTCTCGTAACCGGCGTACGTGTGGATGACGTACCACTCGCCGGGGAGGGTGCGGAGCTCCTCGCGCAGGGCGACGATCGGGTCGACCGGCTCGGCCTCCTCCTCGTCCTCGCCGGACTCGGCGGCTTCGCCGGCCTCGGTCTCGTCCTCGGCGACGGCCTCGTCGACCTCGGCGTCGGCTTCGTCACCGGGCTCGGTCTCGACGTGCAGGGCCGCCTCTTCGGCGGCTACGCCCGCGGCGGCGTCGGCAGCCTCGGCCTGGTCCGGGTCCTCGGCGTCCGCCGCCTCGACGATGTCGAGCTGGTCCTCCACGGACTCCGCCGACTCGATGGCGTCGTTCAGGTTCGGGTCAGACACGGTGGCTGCTTCTTCCTGGATACAGAGGGGTGGAACGCGCGAAATGGGCGCCGGGAACGGCGCCCTTCGCTCTCGGCTCAGCCGAAGACGTACTTGACGGCCTGGTTGAACCCATAGTCAATCACGGTCACGAGGCCGATCATGATGACGACGAAGACAATCACCACGGTGGTGTACGTCGTGAGTTGACTGCGAGTCGGCCAGACGACCTTGCGGAGCTCCGCGACGATCTGGCGGTAGAAGAGCGCGAGACGGCCGAAGGGGCCCTTCTTGCCGCGCTTGCCGCCCTTGCGGGCCTTCTTCTTGGACTCCGGCGCCTCGTCCTGGGCATCAGGCATGTCGATGGAGCCCACGGCGTCCGTCACTCGTCCTCACCTGATTCCGGGTCGTGGCCGTGCCGCGCCCGGTATGAGCCGCACGGCGGTGCAATGCAGTACGTACATGCGCACACATCCTGGCGAGAGGTGTGTGTAGCAGGGCCGGAGGGACTTGAACCCCCAACCGCTGGTTTTGGAGACCAGTGCTCTACCAATTGAGCTACGACCCTTTGATTTCCCCCAACCTACCGCATCCGTCCCGGTGCACAGAGTGCGTTGAGAGGGCGCGGCCGGTGAGGGCCAACGAGCAGTGAGTGTACGTGCTCAGCGGCGCCCCGTCGAACAGCTTCAGATCCGGTGGTCATGGAAACGGGCGTGCCGGGGCGGTTTCGGGTCTGGAACGATGGGGTCATGAGCGCTGCCACTTCTCCCACCGAGCGCCGGGTCTCCGCCCGCATCGGCGCGATCTCCGAGTCCGCGACCCTCGCCGTAGACGCCAAGGCGAAGGCCCTCAAGGCCGCAGGACGGCCGGTGATCGGGTTCGGTGCGGGTGAGCCCGACTTCCCGACGCCCGACTACATCGTCGAGGCCGCCATCGAGGCCTGCAAGAACCCGAAGTACCACCGCTACACGCCGGCGGGCGGGCTTCCCGAGCTCAAGGCCGCGATCGCCGCGAAGACGCTGCGCGACTCCGGTTACGAGCCCGAGGTCTCCCAGATCCTGGTGACGAACGGCGGCAAGCAGGCCATCTACGAGGCGTTCGCCGCGATCCTCGACCCGGGCGACGAGGTCATCGTCCCGGCTCCCTACTGGACGACGTACCCGGAGTCGATCCGTCTCGCGGGCGGTGTGCCGGTCGAGGTCGTGGCCGACGAGACCACGGGCTACCGCGTGTCCGTGGAGCAGTTGGAGGCCGCTCGCACGGAGCGCACGAAGGTCGTCCTCTTCGTGTCGCCGTCCAACCCGACGGGCGCGGTCTACAACCGGGCCGACGCCGAGGCGATCGGCCGCTGGGCCGTCGAGCACGGCCTGTGGGTCCTGACCGACGAGATCTACGAACACCTCGTCTACGGAGACGCGGCGTTCACCTCGCTCCCCGCGCTCCTGCCCGAACTGCGCGACAAGTGCATCGTGGTCAACGGCGTGGCCAAGACGTATGCGATGACCGGCTGGCGGGTGGGCTGGATCATCGGCCCGAAGGACGTCGTGAAGGCCGCGACGAACCTCCAGTCGCACGCCACGTCGAACGTCTCCAACGTCGCGCAGGTGGCCGCCATCGCCGCCGTCTCCGGCGATCTGACCGCCGTCGAGAAGATGCGCGAGGCCTTCGACCGGCGCCGCAAGACGATCGTGCGGATGCTGAACGAGATCGACGGCGTGTTCTGCCCGGAGCCCGAGGGCGCCTTCTACGCGTACCCCTCGGTGAAGGCCCTCATCGGCAAGGAGATCCGCGGCAAGCGCCCGCAGAACTCCGTCGAGCTCGCCGCGCTGATCCTGGAGGAGGCCGAGGTCGCGGTCGTTCCGGGCGAGGCCTTCGGGACGCCGGGTTACCTGCGTCTTTCGTACGCCCTGGGTGACGAGGACCTCGTCGAGGGCGTCTCGCGGATCCAGAAGCTGCTGGCCGAGGCCCGCGACTAGGGCCGCCGGTTTTCGCGCTCCACGCGCGCGTGCGGGCCGTCTCCCCTCTCCGGGGAGGCGGCCCGTTTCTTCGTTCGGGGAAGGTCCCGAAGGTGGAAAGGCGCTATCGGGACGCCATGTGCGTACGGCAAGATCCTTGGATGGAGCGTGTACGAGACGTAAGAGAGCTGCCGAAGGCCCATCTGCACCTGCACTTCACCGGGTCGATGCGGCCCACGACCCTGCTCGAACTCGCCGACAAGTACGGCGTGCGGCTCCCGGAGGCGCTGACCGGCGCGGAGCCGCCGAAGCTCCGGGCGACCGATGAGCGCGGCTGGTTCCGCTTCCAGCGTCTCTATGACGCCGCGCGCTCCTGTCTGCGCGAGCCCGAGGACATCCAGCGCCTGGTGCGGGAGGCCGCCGAGGAGGATCTGCGGGACGGGTCGGGGTGGCTGGAGATCCAGGTCGACCCGACGTCGTACGCGCCGCGGCTCGGTGGGCTGATCCCGGCCCTGGAAATCATCCTGGACGCCGTCCAGAGCGCCTCGCGGGAGACCGGCCTCGGAATGCGCGTGCTGGTCGCCGCGAACCGCATGAAGCACCCGCTGGACGCCCGCACGCTGGCGCGGCTCGCGGTGCGGTACGCGGACCGGGGCATCGTCGGCTTCGGGCTCTCGAACGACGAACGCCGGGGCATGGCGCGGGACTTCGACCGGGCCTTCGCGATCGCGCGCGACGGCGGTCTGCTGGCGGCGCCGCACGGCGGTGAGCTGACCGGGCCCGCGTCGGTGCGGGACTGCCTGGACGACCTGCACGCGGCGCGGATCGGGCACGGGGTGCGGGCCGCCGAGGACCCGCGGCTCCTGAAGCGGCTCGCGGACCGGGGCGTGACGTGCGAGGTCTGCCCGGCGTCGAACGTCGCGCTCGGGGTCTACGAGAAGCCCGAGGACGTGCCGCTGCGGACGCTGTTCGACGCCGGGGTGCCGATGGCGCTCGGGGCCGACGACCCGCTGCTCTTCGGGTCACGGCTCGCCGCCCAGTACGAGATCGCGCGGGGGCACCACGACTTCTCGGACGCCGAACTCGCCGAACTGGCCCGGCAGTCGGTCCGCGGCTCGGCGGCCCCCGTCGACGTACAGGAGAAGCTGCTGTCCGGGATCGAGCAGTGGCTCAGCGGCTGATGCCCGCCAGGAGGGTGCGGGCGAGGGCGGCCGCGAACTCGTCGACGGGCTGCGGGGGCCGCTTGCCGACCGTGGAGTCGTAGGCGAAGGCTCGCTGGGCACAGGCGCCCAGGAGCAGTGAGGCGGCGGCGAAGGTGTCGGCCCCTGGGTCGATGCGGCCGGCGTCGCGTTCGGCGCGGAGATAGGCGTCGAGGGCCTCGATGGGCATGTGCGGGCCCGTGCCCATCTCCCGCATGGAGTCCTCGTGGCGACGCTTGAGCTTGGTCTCGGCGTAGAGGGACGCGGCGATCGGGAAGCTCTCGGCGTAGAAGTGGCTGGCCAGGCGGGCGATCTCGGCGAGGTTCTCCTCCACCGGGCGCTCCCCCGGGTCCTCGGCGAGGCGATGGAGCAGCGGGCCCAGGCGGGGCAGCCGCTCCTGGAGGACGCCCACGAACAGCTCTTCCTTGCTGGCGAAGTGCTTGTAGAGCGCCGCTTCGGAGCAGCCCGCCGCTTTCGCGATCTCCTTGGTGGTGGCACGGGAGAGGCCGACGGTGAGCATGAGTTCATGGGCCGCGTCGAGGATGCGGGCCCGGGTGGGCTTCATCTGCATGTGCCGTCCAACCAGGCTTGACGAAGGGGTGAGCAGATACTCACTCTAGGGGTGAGTGAACACTTACCCACCTGGGGAGGGTACGCAATGAAGCTCACGGTTTTCGGTGCGACCGGCGGTGTCGGCGGGGAGATCGTCCGGCAGGCGCTCGCCACGGGGCACGAGGTCACGGCCGTCGTGCGCGATCCCGCGCGGCTCTCGGCGACGGGAGCCGGCCTGGAAGTCTTCCGTGCCGACCTGAAGGACCCGGAGTCGCTGCGGGGCGCGGTGGCCGGGCGGGACGCGGTGCTCTCGGGGCTCGGGGCGCGCAAGAAGGCGGACGCGGGGATCGCGGCCGAGCTCACGCGGTCGGTGGTGCTCGCCATGGAGGCCGAGGGGGTGCGCAGGCTGGTGGTCGTGAGCGCCGCGCCGGTCGGCCCGCCGCCCGAGCGTCAGCCGCTGGCCGACCGGATCGCGGGGGTGCTGGTCAGCAGGATCTTGAAGACCGTCTACGACGATCTGCGGGCCATGGAGGCCGAGCTGGCAAGCAGCGCGACGGACTGGACGTCCGTGCGCCCGCCGCGACTCCAGGACAAGCCGGCGACGGGCGTCTACCGCCGGATGGTCGGGGGCACTCCGGCCAGCGGCAGGTTCATCGGCAGGGCCGATGTGGCGCACGCGATGCTGGCGACCATCGACGACCTGGCGACGGTGAAGCAGGGCGTGGGCGTCGCCTACTAGTGGCGGCCTATTGGCCGCCCAGTGGCCGACCGCCCTCTACGTAGAAGGCGGCTACAGGCTGACGCCCACCGTCACCGGCTCGTTGACCAGCGTGACCCCGAAGGCGTCCCGCACCCCGGCGACGACCTCGCGGGCGAGGGCCAGGAGATCCTCCGTGGTCGCGCCGCCGCGGTTGGTGAGGGCGAGGGTGTGCTTGGTGGAGATGCGGGCCCGGCCTTCGCCGTAGCCCTTGGTGAAGCCCGCCTTGTCGATCAGCCAGGCGGCGGAGGTCTTCACGCGGCCGTCGTCCGTCGGGAAGGCGGGAGGCGCGACATCCGGGCCGAGGCGGTCGGCCACGCGCGCGTGGAAGACGGTGAACTCGTCCTCGGTGAGGATCGGGTTGGTGAAGAACGAGCCGGCCGACCAGCTGTCGTGGTCCTCGGGGTCGAGCACCATGCCCTTGCCCGCACGGAGCTTCAGGACGGTCTCGCGGACGACAGCGGCCGGGACCCGGTCGCCCGCCTGCACGCCGAGCGTGCGGGCCGTCTCCGGGTACTTGATCGGGGCGCTCATCCCCTGGGCGTCCTCCAGGGCGAAGCGCACCCGCAGGACCACGAAGCGGTCTGGATCGGCCTTGAAACGACTGTGGCGGTACGAGAAGTCGCACTCGGCGTTCGCAATGGTGACCGTCTCGTGGGTCTTCCTGTCGTAAGCGATCACCTCGGTGATCGTCGACGAGACCTCCTGGCCATACGCCCCCACGTTCTGGATCGGCGTCGCGCCCGCCGAGCCGGGGATTCCGGCGAGGCACTCGATGCCCGCGAGTCCGGCCTCCACGGCGCGGGCGACGGCGTCGGTCCACACCTCACCGGCGGCAAGCTCCAGCTTCGTACCGTCGAGTTCGAAGCCCTTGGTGGCGATGCGCAGCGCCGTGCCGTCGAAGCCCTTGTCCCCGATGACGAGGTTCGAGCCGCCGCCGATGAGCAGCAGCGGGGTCCCGGAGTCATCGGCCTCACGGACGGCGGCGATCACCTCGGCGTCGGTCGTCGCGGTGATCAGACGGGTCGCGGGGCCACCGAGCCGGAAGGTGGTCAGCGGGGCGAGGGGGGCATCGTGGAGTTCCTGCACGTGCTCAAGAGTACGGTCCGTGGCCCCGCCGCTCGGGCGGGGCCACGGACCGTGCGGGCCGAGGGACGTCAGGGCCGGTCAGCGCCGGTTCACACAGCGGCCACGGAGCGCTTCTCGGCCTTCACACGCCCACCGGAGTGCGCTCGGCCACCGGCCCGTCGGATACCGGAGCCGTGAGGGCCGCGCCCTCGGCCGCGGTCCGCCGGGGCAGGAGCCACGCGGCCGCCGCGCCGAGGGCGACCACCGCGGCGCCCACCCAGAGCGAGGGTCCGAGCCCGTCCACGAAGTTCTGCGGGGACGCGTAGCCGCCCTGGGCGGAGAAGACCGAGGCGAGGGCCGCAATGCCGAGGGCGCCGCCGACCTCGCGCAGGGCGTTGTTGGCGCCGGACGCGATGCCCTGCTCGGACGGAATGACGCTGGCCATCACCAGGCTCGCCGCCGGCGCGAAGTACAGCGCCATGCCGACGCCGCTGATGATCAGGGCGGGCAGCTGGGCGGCGTACGACACATCGGTGGCCACGACGGCCGCGAACCAGCCGAGGCCGATGGCCTGGAGGGCGAGGCCCACGGTGACGACCGGGCGGCCGCCGATCTTGTCCGAGAGATAGCCCGCGATGGGGGCGACGAGCATCGGCATGCCGGTCCAGGGCAGCATCCGCAGTCCGGCCTCGGTGGGCGAGTAGCCGAGCACGGTCTGCAGGAACTGGCTGAGCAGGAAGATCGCGCCGAACATCCCTACGAACATCAGCAGGCTCGCCGCGTTGATCGCGGAGAAGGCACGGCTGCGGAAAAGCCGCATCGGCAGCATCGGGTTCTTGCCCCGGATGCCGTGCCGTACGAATCCGGCGAGCAGCGCGAAGCCCACGATCAGACCGGTGAGAACGGGCACGCTGGTCCAGCCGTCGATGTTGCCGCGGATCAGCGCGTAGACGACCCCGAAAAGGCCGCCGCTGGCCAGCACGGTCCCGGTGAAGTCGAGCGGCGCCCCCGTGCCGTGCGACTCGGCCAGGCGGAGACGTGCGAGCGGCAGCAGCGCGAGGCCGAGCGGGACGTTCAGCCAGAAGATCCACTGCCAGGACACATGTTCGGTCAGGCTGCCGCCGATCAGCGGACCGCTGGCGACCGCGAGGCCGTTGACGGCGCCCCAGATGCCGTACGCCATACCGCGCTTGGCCGCGGGCACCGCCGCCGTCAGCAGGGTCAGCGTCAGCGGCATCATGATCGCGGCGCCGACTCCCTGCACCGCGCGGGCGGCGATCAGCGCCTCGATGCCGGGCGCGAGGGCGGCGGCCGCGGAGGCTGCGGTGAAGATCGCGATGCCCACGACGAAGAGCTTGCGGCGGCCGAAGCGGTCACCCAGGGCGGCGCCGAACATGAGGAGCACGGCGAAGGTGAGCGTGTAGGCGCTCACCGTCCATTCGAGGTCGTGCAGCTCTCCCCCGAAGTCCTCGCGGATGGCGGGCAGGGCCGTGGTGACCACGAGATTGTCGAGTGCCGCCATGAATCCGGCGACGCCGGTGATGACGAGGGCCCAGGCGACTCCCCCGCGCTGTGCCGTCTGCTGAGACATTGCTTTCCCCTGTGGTTAGTTATTGATGACTAACTTGTGTGGGCGCAAAAACGCGCACCTGCGTGACGCGCGTGACTCACCCCTTGGGCCGCACCGACTCGTAGAAGCCGGTCCACACCCGGTGATCGGGCTGGAACCCCATCGACACCAGGACATTGACCAGCATCCCGTACGCAAGAAACTGCGTCGCCTCGTCGACGTCCACCCCCATCGCGAGGCGAACCGTGTCGTACATCTCCATCCAGGCGGCCCGCACCACCTGGCCGAACTCCCGATCGCCGGACTCTTCGGCGGAGGCCACGGCGACGTACGTCTGCATCTGCATGAGCAGCTTGTCCGGGTCATCGGCGATGAGCGCCTGATAGGCCTGGCCCATGGCATGCACCACCTCCTCCCCCTCCAGCCCTTCGGCCGCCTTCTGGAAGACCGCGGCGGTCTCCTGGCAGCAGCGCACGGACGCCGCGAGGAAGATGGCCCGCTTACCCGGGAAGAGCCGGAAGAGATAGGGCTGCGAGACACCCACCCGCTTGGCGATCACCTCGGTGGAGGTGCCCTTGTAGCCGCCGCGGGCGAACTCGATCATCGCCGCGCGAATGACGCTCTCGCGTCGTTCCTCTGCGCTCATCCTGACCATGCGACCAAGTTAGTGGTCAATCACTACTTACGTCAAGAGGGAGCGGCCATGGGCGAGCAGGAGGGGCAGCACACGGGTAAGGGGCACCCGCAATGGACGGGTGCCCCTTACTCTCTGTCACTTCCGCTGCCTTACGCAGCCGCCGTACGGATCAGGCGAGCTGGACCACGGCGCGCGACATCCCGAGCACCTTCTGGCCCGCACTCATCGCCACCAGGTCGACCCGCACGCGGTTGTCGTCCAGCTTCTGGGCGACCTTGCCGCTGACCTCGATCAGCGCGCCCTTGTCGTCGTTCGGGACCACGACGGGCTTGGTGAAGCGCACGCCGTACTCGACGACGGCGGCCGGGTCGCCCGCCCAGTCCGTCACGACGCGGATCGCTTCAGCCATGGTGAACATGCCGTGCGCGATGACGTCGGGCAGACCGACCTCGACCGCGAACTTCTCGTTCCAGTGGATCGGGTTGAAGTCACCGGAGGCGCCCGCGTACCGGACGAGCGTGGCGCGCGTCACGGGGAAGCTCTGGGCCGGCAGCTCGGTGCCGACCTCGACGCCCTCGTACGAAATCTTCGCCGTCATCGCCTCACACTTCCTCTGCCGCGGGCTCCGCCGCACGCGCGACGAGCTTGGTCCACGCGGTCACGACGTGCTCGCCGGCCTCGTCGTGGACCTCACCGCGGATGTCCAGGATGTCGTTGCCCGCCATGGACTTGATGGCCTCGATGGTCGAGGTGACCGCGAGCCGGTCCCCCGCACGCACCGGCCGGGTGTACGCGAACTTCTGGTCACCGTGCACGACGCGGCTGTAGTCGAGCCCCAGCTGCGGGTCCTCGATGACCTGGCCCGCGGCCTTGAAAGTGATCGCAAACACAAAAGTCGGCGGGGCGATCACATCGGAGTGGCCATAAGTCTTGGCCGCTTCCGCGTCGGTGTACGCGGGATTCGCGTCACCCACCGCCTCGGCGAACTCACGGATCTTCTCCCGGCCGACCTCATAGGGGTCGGTGGGCGGGTAGGACCGCCCCACGAAGGACTGGTCGAGCGCCATGGACTCGGCACCTCCTGCAGGTTGGGGTAAACGACACGAGGCCGCCCCCAGCAATCGGGGACGGCCTCGTGTACGAGCCTGTGTTTAGCGCGTTTCGCGGTGCGCAGTGTGCGCGTTGCAGCGCGGGCAGTGCTTCTTCATCTCAAGACGGTCCGGGTCATTACGCCGGTTCTTCTTGGTGATGTAGTTCCGCTCCTTGCACTCCACGCAGGCCAGCGTGATCTTCGGGCGGACGTCTGTGGCAGCCACGTGAGTGCTCCTTGACGGACGGATGGACGGATGAACGCATAAAAGAGTAGCCGATCGGAGGACCGACCCCACAATCGGCTACTACTAGTAGTAGCGGTGACCGGACTTGAACCGGTGACACAGCGATTATGAGCCGCTTGCTCTACCGACTGAGCTACACCGCTGCGATGCCGGATCCCCTCGCCCGAAGGCGAGGATCAACCAACATCAGAGCCCCAATGCGGAATCGAACCGCAGACCTTCTCCTTACCATGGAGACGCTCTACCGACTGAGCTATTGGGGCGAGCGATGAAGACATTACACGGTTGGTCGCCGATCGCCCAAATCCGTTTCGCCGGGGCTGTCCAAGGGCATCGACAGGGCCGCCTCAGCCACCTCACCAGGTCACATCAGCGCCTCTCGGCACACCCGTGAAACGCCTCGCACCACACCGGTACGACTATTGCGCCCTTCCTCGAAGCGGGCCGGTCGTCGCCCTAGGCTCGACTCACGCTGCGTGATCTTGGACGTCCTGATCGGGTACGCCGTGCCGCCGGGACCGCAGCCGCCCCCGAACCTCAGGAGCGCGATGCCCGACAGCCAGCCGCAGCCCCATTCCTCCGGCTCGTCCGGTTCCGGCTCCTCCGGTGACGACGCTCCCGACACCACGGCGCTGCTGCTCTGCGGCGCCCGGCTGACCGACGGCCGGACCGTGGACGTACGACTCGGTTCGGGGCGCATCGAGGCGGTCGGCACGGCGGGCAGCCTCACCGCGCACGCGGCGCGGGTGGACCTCGGCGGCTATCTCCTGCTCCCGGCGGCCGCCGAGCCGCACGCGCACAGCGACACCGCGCTGTCGGCGGACGTGGAAGGACCGATCTCGTACGACCTCCCGGACGTCCAGCGGCGGGCCACCGAAGCGGCTCTGCTGCAGCTCGGGCACGGTGCGACGGCGCTGCGCTCGCATGTGCGGATCGGCGACGTCCAGGGGCTCACGTCGATGGAGGCGGTGCTCCAGGCCCGGCGTTCGCTGCGCGGGCTCGTCGATCTGACGGCCGTGGCCGTGCCCCGGCTGCTGACCGGTGTGGCGGGGGCCGACGGTCTCGCGATGCTGCGGGACGCGGTGAAAATGGGCGCCTCCGTAGTGGGCGGCTGCCCCGATCTGGACCCCGATCCGACGGGGTACGTGGAGGCGGTGCTCGAAGTCGCGGCGGAGCACGGCTGCCCCGTCGACCTGCACACGGACGGCAGCGATCCGGCGCGCCTCGGGCGGCTCGCCGCGATGGCGGGCGGGCTGCGGCCCGGGGTGACGATCGGCCCGTGCGGCGGGCTCGGCCGGCTGCCGTCGGACGTGGCCGCGCGGACCGCCGATCAGCTCGCGGCGGCCGGGGTGACCGTGGTCTGCCTGCCGCAGGGCGGCTGCGGGAGCGTGGACCGGCGTGGCGCGGTCGCCCCGGTGCGGCTGCTGCGGGCCGCCGGGGTGCGGGTGGCCGCCGGCAGCGGGGCCATGCGGGACGTGTCGAACCCGGTGGGGCGCGGCGACCCGCTGGAGGCCGCCTACCTGCTCGCGTCGCGCTGCGGGCTTCGCTCCGAGGACGCCTACGGAGCGGTGAGCGGGGCCGCCCGGTCGGCCATGGGGTTCCCAGAGGTCCGCGTGGAGGCGGGCTTTCCGGCCGAACTCCTCGCGGTGCGGGGCGATCGCCTCTCGGGCGCGCTGTCACTCGCGTACAGCCGCATCGTGGTGCACCGGGGGCGCGTGGTGGCGCGGACGAGTGCGGTGCGGGAGTACTGCGATTCGGCGGCCGCCGTGGCCCTCGATCTGCCGCGCCAGGGGCGGGCGAACGAGGCGGGGCCGGGGCGGCCGAACGGCGAAGAACCGTCCTGAGGGCGCGCGTCCGTTCGATGCGTGCTCCCGCGCGCACGGGGCGATCATGCGAGGGCTGCCGTACGGTCGGAGACATGCGCATTGTCATCGCTGGAGGTCATGGTCAGATCGCGCTGCGGCTCGAGCGGTTGCTCGCCGCACGGGGTGACGAGGCGGTCGGGATCGTCCGCAAGGCCGGGCAGGACGCCGATCTGCGGGCGGCGGGTGCCGAAGCGGTCCTGTGCGACCTGGAGTCGGCGTCCGTCGACGAGGTCGCGCGGCATCTGGAAGGCGCCGACGCGGCCGTGTTCGCTGCGGGCGCCGGGCCGGGCAGCGGGGCTGACCGCAAGATCACCGTGGACCGGGACGCGGCCGTGCTCTTCGCGGACGCGGCCGAGCACGCCGGAGTGCGGCGCTACGTAGTGGTGTCGTCCATGGGCGCGGACCCCGCGCACCAGGGCGACGACATCTTCGACGCCTATCTCCGCGCCAAGGGCGAGGCCGACGCCTACGTACGTGGGCGTGCGGCCCTGGACTGGACGATCCTGCGCCCCGGGATGCTGACGGACGACGCGGGCACCGGTCTGGTCCGTCTGGAGGCGTCGACCGGGCGGGGGCCCATCCCGCGTGACGACGTGGCCGCGGTGCTCGCCGAGCTCGTCGACTCGTCGGCGACGGCGGGGCTGACGCTGGAGCTGATCAGCGGTTCGACGCCGGTGTCGGTGGCGGTCAAGTCCGTTGCGGGGAACTGAAGTCCGCTGACCGGGGGGACCCATTGACCGACGAGGTGCCGGCCGCGCAGGAAGCGCTGCTGCGGCAGATGTACGCCGTCTTCAGTACGGATGAGCGCGATGCGTTCATCCCGCGCTCGCTCGCGCCCGACGTGGACTGGCCGAACCTCCTGGACAACACCCGCGCCCATGGCATCGCGGAGGTCCGGGCCTACTGGGCACGGCAGTTCGCGGTGATGCACCCGCTGGTGCACCTGGAACGGCTGCGGCTCGACGGCGACGGACGCCGGGTCGTGGCGACCGTGCGGCCCGGCCTGCGGGACGAGACGGGCGACCACTGGGCGCCGCAGACGGTCGAGCACGTCTACAGCTTCCGGGCCGACGGTCTGGTGAGCCGGATGGACGTACGACAGCGCTGATCGGGCGGCCTTGACCGTGTCGGCGGCTCCGACGCCCTGTGTGGTCGCGTGAGCGCCTCAGAAGAGCGGGAGCTGGCCGGGGAACTCCGGCACCGCGTAGCCGTCCAGAGCGGGCTGTGCGGCGCCGAGCTGGGCCTGCCTGCGGGAGCCGGGGCAGGAGATCAGCTCGCCGCTGCCGCGCGAGCCCGGCGGGTCGTGGCGGGCGAACCGGCCTCCGACGACAGCGATTTCGCGGCGGCACTCGGGGCAGTTCCTGCGGCGGGACGACATGGCCCCAGCGTACGAAAAGACCCCCTCCGTCTTGCGTTTCCGCAAGATCGGAGAGGGTCTCCTTCGTGTGGCGGCGCCAGGATTCGAACCTGGGAAGGCTGAGCCGGCAGATTTACAGTCCACCCAAGGTCACTCGTGCTCGAAAGTCCTGACCAGGCACTTTGGGTTCGGTGGACGACTCGTGGTCGAATCCCGTCCGCGTCTCGTCCTGATCTTGAAATCCTCAGGGGGTTTCCCATAGATACGGCCGAAGGTAGAGCGACCCTCCCCCGTTACGCTGGTACGCACCACCTCAGAATGGAGAGTGCGCCGCGGATGGGGCCGAAGACAGCCAAGGTTTACGAGACGATTCGTGCGCGGCTCGCGTCTGGCGAGTACGCCCCCGGCGACAAGATGCCCTCGGAGCGAACGCTTTCGGAGGAACTCAGCATCGGCCGGACGGCGCTTCGTCAAGTGCTGGCCCGGCTTGTGTCGGAAGGCGCATTGGAGGTTCGGGGCAGGAGTTCGTACCGAGTGCCCGGCTCGGTGAGTGTCGAGACTCCCGAAGGGCTGGAGCCGTGGCGCATCCACGGCGAACGGGACCTCTATGACAACCGTTGGGTCAAGCTCCAGCTTTGGGACGTAGAGCCTCCTGGCTTGAAGCGTTTCGAGCATCACGTGGTGAAACTCCATCACGTGGCTATCACCGCAGTTCTGGACGACCAGGACCGCGTCCTGATGCTGTGGCGGTACCGCTTTGTTCCCCAGCAGTGGGGTTGGGAACTGCCGGGCGGCATCGTGGACGAGGGAGAGGACCCCGCGACCACGGCACTCCGAGAAGTCGAAGAAGAGACCGGTTGGCGACCGAAGTCGGTGGAGCACGTCGTCAGCTATCAACCCATGGTGGGCATGGTCGACTCCCCCCACGAGATCTTCGTGGGGCACCAGGCGAAGCGGGTCGGCCCGCCGACGGACCTGGAAGAGGCAGGGCACATCGAGTGGGTGCCGCTCGCTGACATTCCGGGGCTGATGGCTCGTGGTGAGCTGATGGGATCCGGCACGCTCGTTGCCCTGCTTCACATTCTGGCAAGCCGCGGGCGACAGGGAGCTACAACCGCGCGCTGAGGAGATCAACGCGGCGACGCTGGCGTACTGAGCCGGTGCGGCTGGCCAACAGCCGCGCCTGCCTCAGGTGGGTGTTCGCATCGTCGTATTCAGCGCGCGCCAAGTGGGCCTGTGCGAGGTCGGTATGCAGGCCGCCTTGCGCGCGGACAAAGGTCGGGTCCACGGCCTCCAAGGCGCCGTACAGGCTGGTCACTGCCTCATCATCCCCGAGCAAGGCAAGGACGTTGCCGCGCCATCGGGTGAGGTGGGCGCCGTTCAGGAAGATGCTCAGCATGTCCGGGTCTCGATCTCCGGATTCGGAAGGGATGGTCGCCCCGGCTGCATCAAGTGCACGCCGGCAGTCATCCGGCATTCCGGCATGGGCACACATCTCGGCTTCAGCCGCATACAGCCACGCCCGGAGGCGGGGAGACCCGTCTCCGGCGAGGGTGCGTTGCGCGTCGCGGACCAATTCAACGGCGAGGGACGGCCGACCGGCCTCACAGAGTACGTACGCCTGCTCTGCCATCGCGTGAGCCAGGTACATCGGAGCCTCAGCGTCTCGCGCCGCACGCTTGGCGAGTTCGTAGTGACGCCAGGCGCGTTGGACCGCCCCGGAGTCAATCGCCTGCCATGCCGCGAGGGTCGACGCCCCCGCAAGCGCGAGAGCGACAGGCCGACGCGCGCTGGGGAGCACGGTGAAGTTCAGTGCGTCTTCAAGGGCCGAGAGATGCCCCGCCATCTGATCCACGAGACCAGCCGCGCCCATCTGCCGGTCCATCGTGCGCAGTAACTCGGTCTGGTCGTTGAACGCTTTCACCATTGGTTCACTGACGCTGCTGGCCGAATCGATCCGGTTCAGCAGTTCGTCGTATCCGTCGGCAGTTGCTGGAGCCGCCGCGACAGGGCCACCTCGCAACTCCGCGTCCGTGGCGCCGAGGAGCTGCCGCAGGATCACCGCGTAGCGGTCCGAGATGGTGCGCTTCCCGTTCTCCCACTCCGACACGTAGACGCGCAAACTCGCGGTCGAAGCGACATCGGTGACATGCCGTCGGGCGTACTGCTCGATCTCGCGAACCAGTCGCTCCTGAGACCAGCCCCGTGCCGTTCGCGCGCTCCGCAGTCCTGTGCTCACAGGCCACCGTCCGGTTAGTCCATGCACTGACTTCCCCAGGATGCCTCACATCACCGCAGGTCAACAGGGGTTAACAGGACGGGAGTTAAGTCCTGTTGGCTACCGACCCACCCACCCCAGCCGGTCTTCTAGAGATGCACCGGAGAGGACGAGTGCGGCTCGACTCTCCACAAGCCCTTGACTCTGGTGCGCACCAGATGCTTCTCTACTGGTGCGCACCAGATGGCGGAGTCGCCTCCGATCCAAGGTGCGCAGGCAGAGGGCGGGGACGCTGCAATCCCGCTAAAGGCCAGAAATCAGGGCTCCGGCCCGACTGGCGAGGTGGCCCGGTGACCGCGAGCAACGGCCGGAGGGTGGGGACTTGGTCCCCCTTGCAGTGCACATCCCCTGTTCAGCGGTCTGAAGGAGTGGCAGTGAGTCGACGAAAGCGTTGGGCGCGGCCGTGATTTGACCGGCATGGCGGCGCCGTTCCATCCCCAGCCCGCAAGCACCGTGGCGGGCGACCGGTCACTTCCACCGACGCGCGGCGAACAGCGCTGCGCCGGTTGCTCGCCCTGCCCGTCCGGGCGTTCTGCGGAGCGGTCCGTACGGGCGGGGTTGAGAGGAGCCGGAGTCGAGATCGGTTGGAGTTCGCATGCTTGAGATGCCGCACGTGCAACAGCGGATCCTCGTTCGCGCTGCTCAGCGCGATGACCACAGGGTGACGTCGAAGAATGCCGACGCCCTGATGAGCCTGTACGCGGCCGACCTGGTCGACCGCGAGCACCTCACCCCGTCCGGGCTCGCCCTCGCGAAGGCCCTGGTGCAGTCCGGAACGACGTCACGACTGGAGGCCGCCGCATGACGGAAGCCGAGTACGACCAGCACAAGGCCGAGTTGGAACAGATGAACGCCGGCTACGAGGCGCTGGACCAGGCCGAGTACGCGGCGTACATGCACGAGCTGCTGGCCAAGGCGATCGAGGAAGACAACCGGCGGGAAGCCGCGGGGATACACGGCGACGACCGCCGGACGTGCTGGACGCATCAGTGCTGGGCCGATGAGTGCGCCGAACACCCGCTGCACACGCACCCGCTGTCCGCCAACTAAGCCCGGTACAGCCCTTCCAAGGGCTGGCCGCTCGCTGCATCACAGCCCCGGCGATCTGCCGCGAGGGTGCCGGATCGAATCCGGCCCGGGGCTCTCTGGTCGCCGTCGGCGGCCGTGCCGCTGTCATGGCGGCTTTCCCCTTCCACGGCGGGCGCCCCCGGAGCGGCTACTCCGAGGGCGCTGTTCGGGCCGTTGCACCGACTAAGGAGACACGACCCATGAAGTGCATCGTTGCTGGTCATATCGCTGTTACCGCAGGCGAGTTCGCGGAGCTGGCGTTGGGCTTCGCTGAGCGTTCGGCGGGGTTCGATGTGGAGCTGTTCATCGGCACGGCCACGGAGTCCGCGAAGGATCGTGCGGCCCGGTTGGACGTGGCCCGCGAAGTGCTCGCGGAGCTGCGGGAGGCGGACCCGATCGCCGCCGCGTACGCCAGGGAGCTGCTGGCGGTGAGCGACCTCCCCAAGCGGGCGCCGCGGCCCCGCAGGTCCCGCAAGGGACGTCGGCCCTCCGTGTGCGCCTCGCAGGGCCTGGCGGTGGCGGCATGAGGTACGCCGACACGATGGATGGCCTGTCGCCCGCGCTGACGGCGCTGCGGGTCCTGTCCGTGGACTTCCCCGAGATGCCAGCGCCCACCGTGCGCGTCACGCCGATTTACCCGACGGTGCTGGATCTCGCCCTGCACGACGACTTGGGGGCGTTCGAGCCGTGGCGGATCGCACTGCGGATCGCCCGTGAGGACATCGACTTCCACACGCAGAGCGACGGCCGTACGTGGGTCCTGTGCGCCAGCACCGACTACGCCGGCGCCCGCGTGAAGCTGATCGCCTACGGCGACGTGCTGCGTCGCCCCCTCACCGTGGTGGGGGGCTGTGATGCGGCGTAAGACATCGCCCGAGGAACAGATCCAGGCGTTGCAGGACCTTCAGTCGAACCTGACGCGCGTCCTGGTCACGGTCGCGGTGGTGGCGATGGCCTTCACAGCGACGAACGTGACGCTGTTCGCCATCGAGCACCACATCCCCGCCGTGATCGCCTGGCTCCTGGATCCGATAGTGGCCGTCGCCCTGGGCGCCGTCCTGATCGTGGACGGCAGGCTCTCGGAGCACGGGGTGCACCCCTCGGGGTGGGCCACTGGGCTGCGCTGGTTCACCGGCCTGAGCACGTGGCTCATGAACTGCTGGTCCTCGCTGTGGCCCTCCGGGGCCCCGTTCGGGGTACCGCGGCAGGTCGACCCGGCCGGGCTGGTGCTGCACTCGATTCCGCCTGTCCTGCTGATCGTTCTGGCGGAAGCCATCACGTTCTACCGGCGCGCGATCCTTGACCGCATCGCCGTCCTGCGTGACCAGGTGGACACCCCGCACCCGACGGTGGACACCCCCGCCGGACACCCGGTGTCCGCCCCGTCCACCCCGCCCGCACCCGCTCCGGTGGAGCGGACGGCTCCGGCCGCATCTGCGCTGGTCATCTGCGGGGCACAGAACGTGTACACGCTGCCTGTCCCCCCGCGCACGGACGAAGAGTCCGACGGCGGGCGGGAGGTGGAGCGGCTGTCCACTGAACAGGCCCTGGACGTCATCCGCGTGTGCTGGATGCAGGGGGAGTCCATCCGGGCGGCTGCTCGGCAGTCCACCCGTTCACCGTCCTACGTCCAGACCGTCTACGCCCGGCTGAACGCCTCGCAGGAAGAGCCCGCGCAACTGGCTCTGACCGTCGGCGGTGGGGGCTGATGTCGGCGGCCTGGGGCAAGTGCTACGACCCCACCGGCGCCCGCTACGGCATCCCCACCTTCCTGTGGCGGCTGGCTCCCGATGGCCTGGCCACCCGGCGGCAGTTACGGGCCCGGGGCCTGCGGCCCGGCGGACAGCCGATCGCCGCACAGGTCATGGTCCAAAACCGTCGCGCCGGCGGAGTCCGGGTCGCCTACCTCTACCGCATCGACCGCGCGGCCAAAGTCCGTCCGATGACCTCGCGCAAGTGGGGTGCACTGGCGCTGGCGATGCTCGCTCGCCGCACCTGCCCGCGCTGCGAGCTGGATGTCGGCTACTGCATCCCGCGCTCGAAAGGCATCTGCGGCCTGTGCATCGCCACCGAGGAACAGCGCATCGCCTGAACCCACTTCACCTGGGAGTTTCCCGTGAAAACCACGTCTGTGCGCCGTCGCGTCATCTCGCTGCTCATCATCGGCATGGCCCTGACGGTCGCCGTCTCCATCGGTGTCCGGCTCGCCTCCTACGGCGTGCCGCTCGCCCTGATCATCCCGTGCGTGCTCGCGGTCCTGTCGTCCTCCGTGTGGCTGCTGATCCGCGTGGAAGAGGCCATCGGCGCGACGGTGCACCGCTGCACCGCGCACGGCTGCACCTTCCAGGTCCGCCTGCAGAACGCGGATGCGGTCGAGGAACGGCGTTGGCAGGAGATCGCCGCCGCGCACCCCGCCCACCGTGTCTGACCGGCCGATGCCCGTGAGGAGTCCCGCCGTGACCGCTCCGACCGCTGCTGACACTGCCGTTGGGCTGGTCAGCTTCCACTACATCCTGACCGCGCAGCTCCGTGACGGCGATCGGGCGACGCTCTCCGACGTCATCCAGGCCGACCCGGCGCGCGTTTCCCGCGCGGACCTGTACCAGCACATCCGCGAGTTCGCGGCCCGCAAGTTCGGCTACGGCGCCTTCCTCGTTCTGTTCTTCTCGCTCGAACGCAACGCGCTCTGACCTGCACGTTCCCGAAGCCATGCGCAGGGCCCGGCCGCCTCCCTTCGACCGGTGCGACCGGGCCCTGCCTCCTCCCGAAGGAGTGCACACAGCATGACCGACCTGAGTACCGAACCGGTAGTGGCCCCGGCCGCTCCCGAAGCACCCCCCGACACCCCACCCACTCCCGACACTGCCCCGGCAGACGACACGACGGGCGAGTTGGCGCACACACCGGGCGGCTACCCGGTGCTGCCCCTGGCCTTGTCCGGTGCGAACACCACCGCGGGCGTCATCGGCGCAGGTGGCTTGGCCGGTGGCCCGATCGGCGCCGCCGCTGCGGCTGGCGGAGTGGCGCTGCTCGGCAGCATCGCCGCCCTGACTCGCGCCCGCCGTCTGGCCGCCGAGGAGCGGAAGACGGATCCCCGCGCAGCCACCACCGGCCGCACTACTACCCCCGCCAAAGGCGCTGGTACTGGCAGCGGTGCCCGCAAGCCCGCCTCGCCCGCCCCCTCGCAGGGCCGCGGCTCGCGTGCGGGCGGCACGAGCAGCAACGGCTCGCGCACCGGCGGCCCCGCTGGCCGGGGGAAGACAGGCAATGCGCGTACGGCGTCGCCCAGTTCGGGCCGCAGCGGTCCGTCCAAGGCGGGCGGGCGCACCGGCTCCGGACGGGGCGGCCTGGGCAAGCACAAGGCGCCCGCAGGCCGAACCGACCGTGCGGGCGGCGCCCACAAGGCCCCCAAGGGGCTGGGAGCCCGTTCCGGGACGGCCGGAGGCGGTGCGGGGAAGCTGAGCCAGGCGCGCGCGGCGCGCGCGGCCAACACCCGGCAGAACCCAACCCGTTCGGCCGCCCGCAACCAGGCCAAACAGGACCGGCGGGCGGTCGCCGATGCCCGCCGGGACGCCAAGACGGCTGCTCGGCAGGCCAAGGACGACCAGGGCCGCGGGCGGCTTGGCCGCGCCGCTGCCTGGGGTGGCCGCAAGGCCGCCTCCGGAGCGCGTGCACTGATCAACCGGGCGCGCGATCGCCGCGATCGGGCCACCGACGCCAAGCTCGCCGACCAGCGAGCCGCCGCGAGGAAGGCGCCTGCACGCAGGAAGGCCCGGTGGGCGCTGTGGCGCTCCGCGGCCCGGATGTTCGGCCGACGGGTGCTGGCCGGGGTCCTGGGCGGTGCGCTGGGACTGGTCGGCTTCGTGACCAGCCCGATCGGCCGCAAGCTCGGCATCCCCTGGCTCATCCACCCCGGCCGTCGCCTCTACCGGCGGATGGTCGATGCGGCCCGCATGGATCGCGCCCTGCGGGACGCGCAGATCCGCAAGACCCGTGGCGAGGAAGAGGCCAAGGCCGACGCCGACGCTGCGGGCCACGACGCGATCGGGGATCGCGTCGAACGCCCCGCCCGCCTCATCCCGGTGTCCTACCCGACTGCTTCGGAGGTTGTGAACGTGTCTGGTTTCAAGTTCGAAGAGGCCGCGAGCGAGATGCAGAACGCCGCGGCGACGTACGACCCGGACACCAACATGGAGGTCGTCGAGATGATCGACAACCTTCCCGCCGCGCTGGAGTGCGTCGCCAAGACCTTCCTGATCCTCGCGGAGCGCTCAGATCAGGAGTTCGCCTTCGAGAAGCAGGTCGCCGACGGCTTCGACGACATCTACAAGACCCTGCTCAACGCCGTGGACTCTGCGGTCGAGCTGGGCCCGTTCTTCCGCCAGGTCCACGAGCAGGACATCGCCCGCCACGAAGACCCCCGCAACGGGTCCGAGGCCGAGAAGAAGTGGAACGTCTGACCATGTCGACACACACCGAGGCCAGCGTGACCAGGAAGAACTCCAAGACCACGAAGGCCGATTCCGCGGTGGACCTGCCTACTGGCCCGGTGTGGGACTGGGCGGCCGGTCACGGACCTGTGACCGGCGCCCTGTCCGCCACCACCGGCGCCTTCGCGGTGGCCACCTGCGGCACCGCCACCGGCATGCCGCCCGGCTGGGCCCTGGCCGTCGGCACCGCCGGCGCACTGGGCCATGCTGCGGCCGGGATCCGGCTGCGCAACGCGGGACGCACCATCGCCGCCCGCGCCGCCTCCTGGCTCGTAGGAGGCGGCTGGACCACGTGGGCGATGACGCAGGGCCCGCTCACCTGGCAGGCCCTGGGCTCCCTGGCCGCTATCGGCGTGGGCATGGGCGCGGCCACCCGCTCAACCAACCTCTACGAAGAGGCCCGCGAGGAAGAAGCCCTCGCGGCCGGACAGCGGCAGGTCGTCGCGGAGTTGTCCGCCGAGCGCCGTGCGGTCGCTGAGGAGTGGGCGGCCCGCATCGAGCGCGTCTGTGGTCTGCGTATCCGGATCCTGGCCATCGAGAAGTGGGCGGCCGGGACCGGGTTCACCATCGACGCGGAGCTGCCCGGCGGTGCCACCTACGACGCGATCGCCAAGAAGTCCGCGGCCCTGTCTGCCGACGCGCAACTCCCGCACGGCTGCACCGTCACCTCCGGACCTGGTGTCCACCAGGGCCGCACCCTCATCGACGTGGGCACCGTCAACGTCCTGATGAAGGAATCCACCTACCCCACCGGGTATGGGCCGCTGTCCATCCACACCGGCATCCCGTGGGGGTATCGTTCCAACGCGGAGGAGATCCTCACCTACCTGCGCGAGCAGTGCGCGCTGGTGGTCGGTCCGACCGGGTCGGGCAAGACGAACATGGTGCACGTCATCCTGGCCGGGTTCGCCCGCGCCACCGACGTCCTGACGTGGGTGATCGACCTGAACGCCGGGTCGGCGGGCCTGCCTTGGGTGCTGCCCGCGCTCGAATCGAGCGGGTCCGGGCGTCCGGTGCGGCCGGGCATTGACTGGCTCGCCTCCACCTACGACGAAGCCCTCACGATGCTCGAGACCGCGCTCGCGGTGGCCCGGCATCGCAAGGTGGCCTACCAGGAGCTGCTCGCGCGGGAGAACACCGACCTGCTGCCGATCAGCCCGTCGATTCCGCAGATCGAGCTGGTCATCGACGAGGGCGCGGAGATCCTGGTCAGCACCGACCGCCAGATGCGCAAGCTCGCCGAGAAGATCCTGGAGACGATCCGGATCGCCCGCGCGATGGGCCTGCGCACCGTGCTCACCGCGCTGGGGGCCACCGGCTCCGTGCTCGGCAACCTGATGATCCGCCGGGAAGCCAAGGTGCGCGCCGCGCTCACCGGCGGCGAGACCGAGGGCATGGACCTCTCCAAGATGTTCCCCGGATCGCGCGGCCTGCGTCCCGAGCAGGCGCCGTACAAGGGCTCGGGGTTCATGGCCACTCCGGAATCACCGGCCGGGCTGTTCAAGGTGTGGCGGATCCTGCCTCAGCAGATCAGCGAGATCGTCACCGCCACCTCGGAACGGCACCCGCGCATGGATGCCGTGTCCGCCAAGGCCGCCGGAGAGGCATACGCGCGGCGCTGGGACGCCGACCGCATCGCCTGGATGCGCTCGCCCGACGCCGCCCCCGCCGACACCGGGCAAGGCCCGGCGGTGCCCGGTGTCGAGACACCGGGTGAGCGGCGCGGACTGAACCTGTCCGCGCTGCGCGAGCCGGACCAGAGCGCCGGATCCGAACCGAGCGCGGAGGACGAACTCGCCGCCCGCTTCCTGGAACAGATCGACAAGCAGTTCGGCACCACCGAAGAACCCCGCCCCAAGCGCGAGCCGCGCCCGGAGCGGCCGGGCCTGAACCTGTCCGCCTTCCGCAAGACCGACAACGACCAGCCCGCCGAGAAGGCCGCTGGAAGCGAGAGCGGCCCGGAGTGGCTCGGGGAGGCGATCGACGCGATCGAATCGGCCGGCGCGATGGGCATGCGGCCCTCCGCCGTCGCGGACCTGGTCCGCAAGGACCGCAAGACGGTCCGCGCCGCCCTGCAAGAGGCGGTCGCCCGCGGTGAGTTGGTCTACCGCGAGAACGGCCCGCATTCCGCCTACATCCACCCCGACCACGCCTGAAGCCGGTCACTCACCGCTACCGGGTAGTGGGTAGTGGGGCACACCCCACTACCCACTAGAACACCCCACTAGCGGGCCACATCCCGTGAACAGGCGTATTTCTACTCGGGACCCCACTACCCACTACCCAGTATCCCCACCCCACTACAACCACACACAGTAACCATCCGGCAGGCGGCATCACCTCAGTGATGCCGCCTGTTCTGCGTTCCCGGGAGGCCGCTTGTGCTCGTGACTCTGTCCGCCGTCGCCCTCTTTGGGGTGCTGACCTTCGTCCTGATGCGCGGTCGCTACGTCGGCCCGCTCGCCGCACTCGTGCTCTTCCTGTTCGGCTTCTTCACCGCCGACACCGGCGCGGCCGATGCCGTCCGCGCCATCTGCCGCGCGTTGGTCGGCGCCCTCAGCTCCGTCTCCTGACAACCCGGCACGGTCCGGAAGGGAGCACCCTATGCACCACACCGAACCGCCCGGAATCCTCGCCCCGCACATCCCCGCCGATGCCTACCGGCGCGCGGAAGCCACCGGGCAGCCCGTCGTCATCGTTGTCCAGTCCACCCCGCAGACCGGACGCCCGCTGCGCCACTACCTCTACCCCATCGCCGTCGCCACCGCCGGATCCATCGGCCTGCTCGGCACCGTCGCCATGTTCCTGGCCCTGATCGACTTCGCCGCCCACACCGCCGAACTCCTCGCCGGAAGCGCAGCGGGCTCCCTCGGCATCGGCGGGATCACCCTCAAACTCGCCCGCACCAAGGGCGAATGACACCAAGGAGAATCAGCATGTCGCTCGGAGAAACCCCGATCAGCATCGTCGGCAACCTGACCGCCGACCCCGAGATCAAGTTCACCACCGGCGGGGCCGCGCTCGCCAAGTTCACCATCGCCGCCACCCCGCGCGTCTTCGACCGCGAGAGCAATCAGTGGAAGGACGGCACGTCCACGTTCTTCCGCTGCTCGGCCTGGCGCCGCCTTGCTGAACACATCGCGGAGTCCCTGACCAAGGGCTCCCACGTCGTCGCCTTCGGGCGCATCCGACAGCACAACTGGGAGACCCCCGAGGGCGAGAACCGCTCGATGCTTGCCGTCGAGGTCGACGAGATCGGCGCCTCGCTGCGCTTCACCACCGTCGCCATCAACGGCAAGACCGCAGCCAAGGCCGGTGCGTCCAGCGACGCGTGGGCCACCGACGGCGCCTCTGCCGACGCGAAGTTCAGCGAGAAGCCCCCGTTCTAGATCCGCCCGGGGCGGGCCGCCCATCTCGCCAAAGACTTCGCGGCTCGCCCCGGTCTCCCGTTCTGATCACACAAGAGGAGACCCGTGTGGTGAACACTCCCGCCTTACCGCGGCTCGGTTCGCTGTGCACCGGCTACGGCGGCCTGGACATGGCCGTACAGCAGACCTTCGGCGGCTCCCTCGCCTGGGTCGCGGACAACGACGCCGGAGCCGCCCGCATCCTGGCCCACCGCTACCCGGACGTACCCAACCTGGGCGACATCACCGCCGTCCGCTGGGCCGCCCTGGAGCCGGTCGACATCGTCACCGGCGGCTACCCGTGCCAGCCCTTCAGCTCCGCCGGCCATCGGAAGGGAACCAAAGATGCCCGCCACATCTGGCCCGACATTGCCCGTGCCCTTGGCGTTCTACGACCCCGGCTCGCGGTCTTTGAAAACGTCGCAGGGCACCTTTCTCTCGGATTCGACACTGTCCTCGCTGACCTTGCCCGCATCCGGTTCGATGCGGACTGGATCTGTGTACGCGCGTCCGACATCGGCGCCGCCCACCAGCGCAACCGGCTCTTCCTGCTCGCCTGGCCTGCCGACCCCGGCCGCCAGGGACTGGCGCGGTGGCGGGCAGAGCGGACAGCTCCCCACCGCGGTCTCCCTGCTGCCGACGCCTTCTACATCCGAGAACACCGGTCCGGGGCACGCGGCGCAGGGCGGGATGAACCTGCGGCACGTCGTCTCCCTGCTGCCCACCCCCAGGGCGTCGGAGAGCGAGAACCGGCAGACCAAGCGCAGCCCGTCACAGGAAGCCGGGACACACGGCAAATGCCTGGCCGCAGAGGTGGCCAGCCTGCCGGTCCCGGCGGCGCCGACTGGGCCGAGTACGGCCCCGCCATCGCCCGCTGGGAAGCCGCCTGCGGACGCCCCGCTCCCCGGCCAACTGACGCTGTGGGACGCCTGAACCCGCCGTTCGTGGAATGGCTCATGGGCCTGCCCGCCGGGCACGTCACCGACGTGCCGGGACTCTCCCGCAGCGCACAGCTCAAGGCACTCGGCAACGGTGTGCTGCCGCACCAGGCCGTGCACGCCCTGCGGCTGCTGCTCGCACCTGCACGGGCCGAGCACTTCACGTCCGCCGCATAGACGCCCGGAGCGGGCCGCCCATCTCGCCAAAGACTTCGCGGCCCGCCCCGGTCTCCCGTCCTCATCACAGAAGAGGAGACCCCCAGCATGACCCATCCACCCGCCCCCACGCTGCTCTCCGCAGCGCTCAATGCCGCCGCCCGCGGCTGGCCCGTCCACCCGCTGCGCCCTCGCGCCAAGGGTTCGGCCCTGCACGGCGAACGCGCTTGCACCGGCCGCGGACCCTGCACCAACGGGCATGTGAAGTGGGAGCAGCGCGCCACCTGTGACCCCGAGCGCATCCGCCGAACCTGGCAGACCGGTGCGTTCAACGTCGGCATCGCCCCCGGCCCTGCCCGCCTCTTGGTCGTCGATCTCGACATTCCCAAGGGGAAGGACGGTTCGGACGCGCCTTGCGGCGCGACGAACTTCCAGGCGCTCTGCGAGCGCGCCGACGCCCGGTGGCCTGCCACCTACACGGTGCGGACCCCCAGCGGCGGCCTGCACCTGTACTTCCACACCCGCCACCACCTGCCGAGCACAGCGGGAACCCTCGCCGACCACATCGACACCCGCGCCTGGGGCGGCAACATCGTCGCCGCCGGAAGCCACACCCCCCAGGGTGCGTACGCGGTCGACGTCGACGGCCCCGTCGCAGAGTTGCCCGGCTGGCTCCACACACTCCTCCAGGCCCCGGCCGCGGCATCCGGTCCGGCGCGGCTCGCGCCGCTGCTCGTACCCGGCACGGCAAGTCGTCGCGCGAAAGCCGCCCTGGATCGGGAGGCCGACCAGGTCGCCCGGACCGGTGAAGGGGGCCGCAATCAGCGGCTGTTGGAGGGCGCCCGCGCGCTGGGTCGCTTCGTGGCCTGGGGCGAGATCCCCCGGCACGTGGTGGAGGAGGCTTTTCAGGCGGCCGGGGAGGCGGCCGGACTGTCCGTGTCCGAGTGCAGGGCCACCATTCGCAGCGCCCTGAACTGGTCGATTCGCACCGCCCGCCCGCGGGAGGCCGCATGACCACCTCACCCCGCGCGCGCCTGAAAAGCCTCCCCAGCACGCCATCCCCGCTCGACTCCGCGGACAGCGCCGGAGCCCCGGATCGGGTGGGCGGCCGAAAGGAAGTCGCCCGTCAGGGCGTCCTTTCAGCCCTTCCCCACGAACAGCACCGAAGCGGCCCGTCTGCCGGTGATGGGCGCTATCCCGTGGCCTGGCTGAGCATCCACGCGCCCCGCGGCGCCACCCCCACCGCCACTTCCAAGTGCCTGTGCGGCTGGGACCGCAGTGCCGTCGGCCACCGCAAGGTTCTCGCCCTCATTGACCACCACACCGCCCACCGCGACCACTGCCCGCTCCGCACCACTCAGGAAGGGAGGAACGCCGCATGACCAGCACCCCCGAGGCCGCGCCGTCCATCGACGGAGCCGCCCTGCTCGACGAGGTCGAAGCGTTCCACCGACGCTTCAACGTCTTTCCCCGTGAGGCCGCCTACGTCGCCGTCGCGCTCTGGGACGCGCACGCCCACCTGATCGACGCGTTCGACTCCACTCCGCGCATCGCCTTCCTTTCCCCGGAGCCCGGCTCCGGGAAGAGCAGGGCGCTGGAGATCGTGGAAACGCTCGTGCCCAACCGCATGGTTGCCGCACAGGCTTCTGCCTCAGCCATGTTCCGCTCGGTCGCCGGCGATGCCCGTCCCACGATCCTCTTTGACGAGGTCGACACGGTGTTCGGCCCCAAGGCAGGGGACAACGAACCCCTGCGGGGATTCCTGAACGCCGGGCACCGCCGCGGCGTTGGGATGTGGCGCTGCGTCGGTGACGGGGCCAACCAGACCGTGCAGGAGTTCTCCTCCTACTGCGCCGTCGCCATGGCCGGGCTCGGCTCGCTGCCGGACACGATCCTGACGCGCTCGATCATCGTCCGGATGCGCAAGCGCGCCCCCAACGAAACGATCGAGCCCTACCGGCGGCGCGTGCACGAGCAGCAGGGCAACGCGCTGCGTGACTCTCTCGCGCAGTGGGCCGACACCGTGCGCGAGAGCCTCCAAGATGCCTGGCCGGCCATGCCCGAGGGCGTGACCGACCGCCCCGCCGATGTGTGGGAGCCCCTGCTCGCCGTCGCCGACGCGGCAGGAGGCGACTGGCCCGAGCGGGCACGGGCCGCCTGCATCGATCTCGTCATCACCGCCAGAGAAGAGGACAAAGCCTCTCTCGGGGTGCAGCTCCTGACGGACCTGCGCGACCGCGTGTTCTGCGGCGCCGACCGGTTGGCCACCGCCGAGATCATCAAGGCGCTCTGCGCGATCGACGACGCCCCCTGGGCCGATCTGGACGGCAACGGCAAGGTCCTCACGCCGCGCGTGCTGTCCAAGATGCTCGGGGAGTACGTCACGGCCGACAACAAGGCCATCCGGCCCCGCTCGATCCGCACTCCACTGGGCGTCCCGAAGGGCTACTACGCCGAAGATCTCGCCGACGCGTGGCTCCGCTACTGCCCCCCACCCCCCGAGAAGTCCGCTACACCCGCTACATCCGCTACACCGCAGGTCAGCGGGGGTGAAAACGTAGCGGAAGAGCTTCCCGGCATCCGCTACATCTCCGCAGAAGCCGCTACATCCGCCGCAGCTCACCGCAGCGCGTAGCGCCACCTATCCGCTACATCCCGCCCATCCGCTACAGGAAACAGGCCCCTGACCTGCCCTGTAGCGGATGTAGCGGATGTAGCGGACCTGGGAGGGAGGGGCCCGAGCTCCTCCCTCCCTTCGTCTGTCCCTCCTTCTGTCCAAGGAGATCCCGCATGGCAACCGCTACCCGCCGGCGACGCGCCCCCATCGACGAATGGGTGCCCCTCACCGACGCGCTCGAAGAAATCGGCATAAGCCGCGCCACTTGGTACCGCTGGCGCGATCGGGGCTACGGCCCCCTGGCGAAACACACACCGACCGGCCGCGTACGGATGCGCCGCAGCGTTCTGGACGCCTTCCTGGAAGAACTGGACGCCGCGTGACCGAGTGGAGCTACACCGTCAAGATCTGGGCCATCCGGAAGCGCGACTACCGGAAGCCGTACCAACTCCGCTGGAAGGTGGGCCTACGCCCTCACTCGGAGTCGTTCCTGACGCTGGGCCTGGCGGAGAGCCGCCGGGCCCAGCTCATCACCGCAGCCCGCGAGGGAGAGCCGTTCGATGTCACCAGCGGGCTGCCTAAATCCCTGGTCGTAAAGGAACGGGACATCTCTTGGTACGAGCACGCCCGCCGGTACATCGAGATGAAGTGGACCCACTCCCCCGGCTCCACCCGGCGGACCCTGGCCGAAGCGATGGCGACCGTCACGCCCGCTCTGGTGAAGGACACGAAGGGCATGGCCGATGCCAGAGCCGTACGCACCGCCCTCTATAGCTGGGCGTTCAACAAGAACCGCTGGGACGAAGAGCCGCCGCCCGAGGTCGCCAAGGTTCTCGCCTGGTTCGAGCGGAAGTCCCTCCCCGCGTCGGCACTCTCAGACCGCCTGGTCGCGCGGGCCGCCCTCGATGCTGCCTCGAAGAAACTGGACGGCAAGACTGCGGCCGCCGGAACGATCCGCAGGAAGAGGGCGATCTTCTACAACGCTCTGGAGTACGCGGTAGAGGCCGATCTCATCTCGGAGAACCCGCTCCCCCGGCTCAATTGGAAGGCTCCCGAGCAAGTCGAAGAGGAGGTCGACCCGGCCTGCGTGCCGGACCCCGGGCAGGCTGCGAAGCTCCTGGCGGCCGTACGGGACCAGAGTCCCCGCGGTCGTCGTCTGGTGGGGTTCTTCGGTTGCATGTACTACGCCGCAGCACGGCCGGCGGAAGTCATCGGGCTCCGGCTCCAAGACTGCGACCTGCCGCGCCGTGGGTGGGGCATGCTGCGGATCCGCGAGACACGCCCACGATCGGGTTCAGCGTGGACGGACAGCGGCGAATCCCACGAGAAGCGGGGACTGAAGCACCGCCCGCGCAAGGCGGTCCGGCCGGTCCCCATCCCGCCCGACCTGGTCGCTCTGCTCCGGTGGCACGTCACGGCGTACGGCGTGGCCCCTGACGGCCGCCTGTTCCGCACCCAGCGCGGCGGGCTGATCCAGGACACCGGATACGGCGAAGTCTGGGCAGAAGCCCGATCACGGGCGCTCACGCCCGGACAACGGGAGTCGTCACTGGCCAAGCGGCCGTATGACCTTCGTCACGCGGCTGTCTCCACCTGGCTCAGCTCAGGCGTGGAGCCCCAGCTCGTGGCCAAGCGCGCCGGCCACAGCATCGCCGTACTGTTCCGCGTCTACGCCAAGTTCCTCAGCGGCGGAGACGAGGCCGCTAACGCCAAGATCTCCGCTCGCCTGGGGCTGCACGGCTGACCAGCCGCCCAAGCCCGTCCACGGCCCGTCCACACACTTCGAGACGGGGCGTTCGAATGCGAGACGGAGTGAGACAGAAAGTCTGTCGCAGGGAGACATGACGAAGGGCCCGTGACCTGGATTTCTCGCAGGTCACGGGCCCTTCGTTCCCGTGTGGCGGCGCCAGGATTCGAACCTGGGAAGGCTGAGCCGGCAGATTTACAGTCTGCTCCCTTTGGCCGCTCGGGCACACCGCCAAGTTTGCTGCCCCTGTTCCGCTTGCGCGGCGCTCCGTGGCAACGACGTAAACCTTACCTGATGGGTAGGGGTGCTTCGCCACCCGATTGATCAGCGCCCGGCCGGGGGGCGGTGGCTAGGCTTTGCGGGTGCGGCCAGGGACCGACGGCCGTGCACCAGCTGAGTACGCAGACCCCGATACAAGGAGCCACAGGACATGGCCGACTCCAGTTTCGACATCGTCTCGAAGGTCGAGCGGCAGGAGGTCGACAACGCCCTCAACCAGGCCGCCAAGGAGATCTCGCAGCGCTACGACTTCAAGGGCACGGGCGCCTCGATCGCCTGGTCCGGCGAGAAGATCCTGATGGAGGCGAACGGCGAGGAGCGGGTCAAGGCGATCCTCGACATCTTCCAGTCCAAGCTGATCAAGCGTGGCATCTCGCTGAAGTCGCTGGACGCGGGCGAGCCGCAGTTGTCCGGCAAGGAGTACAAGATCTTCGCCTCGATCGAGGAGGGCATCTCCCAGGAGAATGCCAAGAAGGTCGCCAAGATCATCCGTGATGAGGGCCCCAAGGGCGTCAAGGCGCAGGTCCAGGGCGACGAGCTGCGGGTCAGCTCGAAGAGCCGGGACGACCTGCAGGCCGTGCAGGCGCTGCTCAAGGGGCAGGACTTCGACTTCGCGGTGCAGTTCGCCAACTACCGGTAGTTCACGGTCGTACGACTACGGAGGGCGGGCACCCAGGCCGGGTGCCCGCCCTCGCTGCTGGCCGCAGATCGGGGGAACGGCGCCTGGTCTCAGCGGCGTGAGTGGCCGAAGAGGATGCGGTAGCCGACGAGCAGGACGAGGGAGCCGCCGATGGCCGCCGCCCAGGTGGCGCCGTCGTAGAAGTGGTTGGTGATCGGGCGGTCGAGGTAGCGGGCGGAGATCCAGCCGCCGATGAAGGCGCCCGCGATGCCGATGACGGTCGTGCCGATGAAGCCGCCCGGGTCGCGGCCGGGGAGCAGCAGTTTGGCGGCGGCGCCGGCCAGCAGCCCCAGAACGATCCAGCTGATGATGCCCATGCAGTGACCCGGCCTTTCTCGCGCGGTGAGCTTTTGTGCGCTGTTGTCCTGAAGGACGTCACTGCGGAGTGGCGCGGTTGCGGTGATCGATTAGGTGCGGTGTACGACACAGGGGGGAAGGTCCAGGTCGTCGTTGTCCTCCTCGTACCAGCCGGTGCCGTCGAGCCAGGTGGTCAGCCAGTCGGCGAGGCTCGGGGAGTCGAGGAACCAGACGTGGTCCGGGTCGCCGCCGTTCGGCTCGAACAGCAGGACCTGGGCGGACTCGCCGCGGCAGTCCACGCAGGCGTACATCCCGCAGCCCCAGTGGGATATCGGAAGCACGCCCTCGGGCCAGCCCCAGTCGGAGCCGCGCATCCCGGCGTACTTCTCGACGACGGAGGGCTCACCTCCGGACGAGTTGCCCTCGAGCAGGGGCAACAGGCCGTATTCCGGGCCGAATCCGCCGTCGCCTATCCGGGTGTAGAGGGCGGCGAGCAGCGGCGGGACGCGGAAACCGAGGGCGGCCTCCGCCCCGGCCAGGGTGCTCGCGCTCGCGGGAGCGGGCAGCGCGTCCCAGCCCCAGGGCCGGGTGGTCCGGGCCTCGGCGGCGACGCGGGCCAGCAACTCCTCGATGTCCGTCATGCGTTCATGGTGGACCACGGCACTGACAATCGAGCTCCGCGTGGCCGCCGAGGCGGCAGTCGGCTCTAGCGCGAGGCGAACGGCTGGTCCGTGCGCACGATTTCGCGGCCCAGCGGCATCAACGACACCGGGATGAGCTTGAAGTTGGCGACGCCGAGCGGGATGCCGATGATCGTGACGCACAGGAGGAATCCGGTGACGATGTGGCCGATGGCGAGCCACCAGCCCGCCAGGATCAGCCACAGGACGTTGCCGACGCAGGACGGCGCGCCCGCGTCGCGGCGCTCAACTGTCGTGTAGCCGAAGGGCCACAGGGCATAGCGGCCGATCCGGAAGCTGGCGAGGCCGAACGGGATGCCGATGATCGTGATGCACAGGAGCAGCCCCGCCACCAGATAACCGATGAACATCCAGAACCCGCACAGGACGAGCCAAATGACGTTGAGGATTGTCTTCACTGCTGGCGACCTGCCATCTGCTCGAGCCGGGAGATGCGCTCCGCCATCGGCGGATGCGTGGAGAACATCTTGGACATGCCCTGCCCCGGACGGAAAGGGTTCGCAATCATCATGTGACTTGCCGTCTCAAGGCGTGGCTCAGGAGGCAGCGGGAGCTGCTTCGTGCCCACGTCGAGCTTACGCAGGGCGCTCGCAAGGGCCAGCGGATCGCCGGTGAGTTGCGCACCGGCCGCGTCGGCCTCGTACTCCCTGGAGCGGCTGATCGCGAGCTGGATGACGGAGGCGGCGAGCGGTCCGAGGAGCATGATCAGGAGCATGCCGAAGATGCCGGGGCCTTCGTTGTCGTTCGAGCGGCCGATGGGGATCAGCCAGGCGAAGTTGACCAGGAACATGATCACCGAGGCGAGCGCGCCCGCGACGGACGAGATCAGGATGTCCCGGTTGTAGACGTGGCTGAGCTCGTGGCCGATGACGCCCCGGAGCTCGCGCTCGTCCAGGAGCCGCAGGATGCCTTCGGTGCAGCAGACCGCGGCATTGCGCGGATTGCGGCCCGTCGCGAAGGCGTTGGGGGCCTCGGTCGGTGAGATGTAGAGGCGGGGCATGGGCTGGCGGGCCTGGGTGGAGAGCTCGCGGACCATGCGGTACAGCTCGGGCGCCTCGAATTCGCTCACCGGGCGCGCGCGCATGGCGCGCAGGGCGAGCTTGTCGCTGTTCCAGTACGCGTACGCGTTGGTGCCGAGCGCCACGAAGAGCGCGACGATCAGGCCCGTACGTCCGAAGAAACTGCCGATGACGAGGATGAGAGCGGACAGTCCCCCGAGGAGTACGGCGGTCTTCAGCCCGTTGTGCCGGCGGTGCACGGTACGCCCTCCTGATGGTGCGTGGGGGAACCCTCTGCCTACTGGTGCTTCCACTCTTCAGTGGACCCTCCCGTACTGGTCAACGCCAGGCGGGGAGCACTAGTTCCCTTGTGCGCGCAGGAGCGGTGTGGGCCGCTCGGGTGAGGCCCCGAGCGGCCTTGGAGGAAGGGGATCGTCAGAAGAGGCCGGTGTCCGCGAACCTCAGGACGAGTTGCGGCGCTCCGGAGAGGGCGACGCCGAGGACCGCGGTCAGGGCGATGGCTGCCGTCAACGGGGCGGGCACGCGGTGCTTCACCGGCTCGCCCTCGGGGGCGCGGAACAGCAGCGCGGTCCACTGGAGGTAGTAGAAGAGCGCGATCACCACGTTCACGGCCATCACCACGGCGAGCCAGCCGAGGCCCGCGTCGACCGCCGCCGAGAAGACGGTGACCTTCGCGAAGAGGCCGATGATGCCCGGCGGCAGGCCCGCGAGGCAGAGCAGGAAGAAGCCGAGCACCAGGGCGGACAGCGGGCTCCTGGCGTACAGGCCCCGGTAGTCGCTGACACGGTTCAGGCGCTGTGTGCGGCCGACGAGCGCGGCCACGGCGAAGGCTCCGAGGTTCACTGCCGCGTACATCAGGGCGTACGCGACGGTGGAGCCGATGGCCTTCTCGGCCTCCGCGGGGTTGTCCGCGTAGCCGGCGGCGGCGATCGGCACCAGGAGGTAGCCGGCCTGGCCGACCGAGGACCAGGCGAGCAGCCGGACCGCGCTGTACGCGCGCGTGGCCTGCTGCCGCAGCGCCGCCACGTTGCCCGCGGTCATGGTGAGGGCGGCGAGCACGGCGAGCGCCGGGCCCCACACGTCCGCGTACGAGGGGAAGGCGACGACGGTGACGAGGATCAGGCCGGTGAAGCCGACCGCCTTGCCGACCACGGAGAGGTAGGCCGCCACCGGCAAGGGGGCGCCTACGTAGGTGTCGGGTACCCAGAAGTGGAAGGGCACGGCCGCCACCTTGAAGGCGAAGCCGACGAGGGTGAGGGCGACGCCGGTCTGGGCGAGCGTGTCCAGCTGCCCGTCCACGGTGCGGAGTTCGGTGGCGATCTCGGTGAGGTGCAGGGTGCCGGTCGCGGCGTACACGAAGCTGACGCCCATCAGCGTCACGGCGGTCGCGGCGACCGAGGACAGGAAGAACTTCAGGGCCGCTTCGGAGGACCGCTTGTCGCCGTGCCTGAGGCCGACGAGCGCGAAGGCGGGCAGCGAGGCGACCTCCAGGGCGACGACGAGGGTCGCGAGGTCACGGGAGGCCGGCAGCAGCGCGGCGCCCGCCGCCGAGGACAGCAGCAGGAACCAGAACTCCCCCTCGGGGAGTTCCCTCTTGGTGCCGTTCGCGTCCTTGAGGGCGGTCATCGACAGGAGCGCGGCCAGCAGGGCGCCGCCCAGGACGAGGAGCTGGATGACGAGCGTGAAGCGGTCGGCCGTGTAACTGCAGGCGTCCGCACCGCCGGTCAGGCAGAAGGTCGACCGGTCGTCGTTCAGGATCGGAAGCAGCGACAGCGCGGCCGCTGCCAGTCCCGCCACGGAGATCCAGCCGAGCAGCGCCTTCTTCTTGTCGCCCACGAAGAGGTCGGCGACGAGCACGAGGAGACCGACGACCGCCGCGATGGTGGGCGGGGCGATCGCCAGCCAGTCGACGGACTGGACGACACTGGCGGCGCTTTCGGCGGCCACGGTCACGACTTGCCTCCTGCGAGGAGCTGCTGCACGGCCGGGTCGGTGAGGCCGAGCAGCGCGGCGGGCCAGAGTCCGGCGAGGACGGTGAGGGCGACGAGCGGGGTCCAGGCGGCGAACTCATAGCCCTGGACGTCGGCGAGCGCCGGGGATTCGGTCGCGGCGGCGCCCTGCGGCATCGGGCCCATGCAGACGCGGCGTACGACGATGAGCATGTACGCGGCGGTGAGCAGGGTGCCGAAGGCGGCGATCGCCATGAACGTGAGGAAGGCCGGGCGGCTGAGGTCGTCGGCGGGCTTGAACGCGCCGAACAGGGCGAGCATTTCGCCCCAGAACCCGGCGAGGCCCGGAAGGCCGAGCGAGGCGACCGCGCCGAAGGCGAGCAGGCCGCCGAGGCGGGGGGCCTTGCCGTAGAGCGCGGCGCCCGACTCCTGCGCGAGGGTGTCGAGGTCGCTGGTGCCGGTGCGGTCCTTCAGCGCGCCGACGAGGAAGAACAGCAGGCCGGTGATGAGGCCGTGCGCGATGTTGGCGAACAGCGCGCCGTTCACGCCGGTCGGGCTCATCGTCGAGATGCCGAGGAGCACGAAGCCCATGTGGCCCACGGACGAGTAGGCGATGAGGCGCTTGAGGTCTCCCTTCGCGCCCTGCTTGGCGAGCGCGAGGCAGGCAAGCGATCCGTAAATGATCCCGACGACCGCGAAGGCCGCGAGGTACGGCGCGAAGGTGCTCATCCCGTCGGGCGTGATGGGCAGCAGGATGCGGACGAACCCGTACGTGCCCATCTTCAGCAGCACGCCGGCCAGCAGGACCGAGCCGACGGTGGGCGCGGCGGTGTGCGCGTCCGGCAGCCAGCTGTGCAGCGGCCACATCGGCGTCTTGACCGCGAGGCCGATCCCGATCGCCAGAACTGCGATGACCTGCACGGATGTTGTCAGCCCACGGCCGTTGTCAGTGGCGAGTGCCACCATGTCGAATGTGCCGGAATTCAGGCCGATGAGGAGGAGACCGAGCAGCATCACGACGGAGCCGAGCAGCGTGAAGAGGATGAACTTCCAAGCGGCTTGGACCCGTTGCTCACCGCCCCAGCGGGCGATGAGGAAGTACATCGGGATGAGCACCATCTCGAACGCCAGGAAGAACAGCAGCAGATCGAGGACGGCGAAGGTCGCGAGGGTGCCGGACTCGAGCACGAGGATCAGTGCCACAAATGCCTTGGGGGACGGCCCAGTCGGCATTTTGAAGTAGGAGTACAGCGCGCAGAGGAAGGTCAACAGCGCGGTCAGGACCAGAAGGGGGAGCGAGATGCCGTCGACGCCGAGGTGGATGCGCACGTCGAGTGCGGGGATCCAGCTGATATCGGTCGTGGCCTGCATCTTCGACGGCTGGTCGTGGTCGAAGCCGAGCGCGAGGACGATCGCGGCGATGAGGACGGCGCCGGTCACGGTCACGCCGTGGCGGAGCACGGCCTGGTCGGGCGACTTCCCCTTCAGTCCGGGCGGGGCCGGCAGGAGAGCGGCGACGGCGCCGATGAGCGGGCCGACGACGATCAATGCGAGAAGGAACTGCATCACGGATTCGCTGATATCGATCACGGCTGCTCACGCTCCGACGGTGGCGACGAGGACGGCGGCGACAGCCAGGACGACGGTGCCTGCGAGCAGCGCGCTCAGGTAGGTCTGCACATTGCCGGTCTGGGCGCGGCGGACGGCCGTGCCGAGCCAGCGGGGTGCGGTGCCCGCGCCGCGTACGTACGTGTCGACGACCTCGCGGTCGAGGAACCGGACGAGGCTCGCGGCCGCCCGGACGGGGCGCACGAACAGGGCGGAGTAGACGGCGTCGACGTGGAAGCCGACGGCGGCGTGCCGGTGCAGCGGGCCGAGCAGGAGGCGGCCCGGGTCGGCCGGGTCATGGGCGGCGGCCACGTCTCCGTAGGCCGGAGCGTGCGTGGCGATGGCCTCTGCCTCGACGAGCCCGCCGTCGGCCTCCGCGTCGGCGGCGACCGCACCCATCGGGACACGGGCGGCGAGCGCCGTGGTGTGACGCCACGCGCCGTACGTGACGAGCCCGCCGACGAGGGCGAGTCCCGTGCCGAGGACGGAGGTGGTGAGGGTCGGGGTGAGCTCGTGGCCGTCGAACCAGTCCGGCAGGACGCCGACGGTGAGGCCGAAAGCGAGTGAGGGGACGGCGAGCACCCAGAGCACGGCGGTCATCGTGACGGGCTGCCTGCCGTGGTCGGGGGCTTCGACTCCCTTGCCGTTGAAGGCGAGGAGCCACAGGCGCGTCGCGTAGGCGGCGGTGAGGAGGGCGGTGAGCAGACCGGCGACGAGGACGATCCAGCCCGCGGCGGAGGGCGCGGTCTCGGAGTGACCGGTGGCCGCGTGCTCGGCGGCGCCCAGGACGGCTTCCTTGGAGAAGAAGCCGCTGAACGGCGGGATCGCGGCGAGCGCGAAGAGCGCCACGGTCATCGTCCAGAAGGCGTCGGGGACGCGGTCGCGCAGGCCCTTCATCCGGGACATCGCGGCGAGGGAGTTGGTGCCGGCGGCGTGGATGATCACGCCCGCGCCGAGGAAGAGGAGCGCCTTGAAGGCGCCGTGCGACAGGAGGTGGAAGACGGCGGCGCCGCGTTCGCCGACGGCGAGGGCGCCGGTCAGATAGCCGAGCTGGCCGATCGTCGAGTACGCGAGGACGCGCTTGATGTCGTCCTGGGCGAGCGCGGCGAGGGCCGAGCCGGCCATCGTGACGGCGGCCATGACGGCGAGGACGACCAGGGCCGCCGACGACGCGGCGAAGACCGGGAGGAGACGGGCCACGAAGTAGACACCGGCGGCGACCATCGTCGCGGCGTGGATGAGCGCGGAGACGGGCGTGGGGCCCGCCATCGCGTCGGGCAGCCAGGTGTGCAGCGGGAACTGCGCGGACTTGCCGGCCACGCCCGCGAGGAGCAGCAGGGCGATGAGCGTGGGGTGGTCGAGGCCGCCGTCCGCGACCGTCGCGAGGACGGTCGTGATGCGGAAGGAGCCCGCGTCGACGGCCAGGGCGAACAGGCCGATCAGGAAGGGGACGTCGCCGAGCTTGGTGACCAGGAAGGCCTTGAGGGAGGCGGCGCGTGCCTCGGGCGTCTCCCAGTAGTGGCCGACGAGGAAGTACGAGCAGATGCCCATGATCTCCCAGCCGACCAGGAGCACCATCAGGTCGCCGGAGTAGACGACGAGCAGCATCGCGGAGGTGAAGAGGGAGACGAGAGCGGCGTACGAGGGGTAGCGCGGGTCGTCGCGCAGGTAGCCCGTCGAGTAGATCTGCACGCAGGAGGCGACGACGCCGACCAGTACGGCGACCAGGGCGGCGAAGCCGTCGATGTGCAGGGCGAGTTCGATGGGGACCGAGCCGGTCGGGGTGAGCTCGGTGGCGGAATCGATGTCGGCGCCGCCGCCGTGCCGGAAGGCGACCAGGACGGCGAGGACGAGCGCGGCCAGCGTGGGCAGCACCGCGAGGGGGCGTACGAGTCCGGGGATCGTGCGGCCGAGCAGCAGGCCGGCGGCCGCGCCGAGGAACGGCAGGAGGGGGACGAGTACGGCGAGGGTGGTCGTGGTCACGCGGTGGCCTCAGCCTTCTGCGACTTCTGCGACTTCTCTGCCGGGGCGGGCTCTTCGGTGGCCGCGCCCTCGGCATCGTCTTCGGGGTCTTCGGGGCCCTCGGCGGTGTCGCGGAGGTCGTCGACGGCGGAGGAGCCGCGGTTGCGGTAGACGGCGAGGACGATCGCGAGGCCGATGCCGATCTCGGCGGCGGCGATGGCGATGGTGAAGAGGGTCAGGGCCTGGCCGGAGTGGAGGGCGTCGCGCAGCCAGACGTCGAAGGCGACCAGGTTGAGGTTGACGGCGTTGAGCATCAGCTCGACGGACATCAGGACCAGGATCGCGTTGCGGCGGGCGAGTACTCCGTAGAGGCCTACGCAGAAGAGGAGGACGGCCAGGACGGCGGGATAGGCGAGGTGCATCAGCGCTGCTCCTTGTCGCTGGGGGCACCGTTCGTGCGGGTGTCGCCGGGGGTGTTGTTCAGCCGGGTCATGCGGGCGTTCCTGCGGGAGAGGACGATCGCGCCGACCAGGGCGGCGAGGAGCAGGACCGAGAGAGCCTCGAAGGGCAGTACCCAGTGCTGGAAGAGGAACTTTCCGGTCACGGCGGTGGAGCCCTGGGCTTCGTCGGCGGCGCGGTCGAGGTCGATCCAGGTCGTCCGGAAGGCGTCGACGACGACCCAGACCAGGGCGGCGGCCGCGAGGACGGCCACCGCGAGCGCGACCGGGCGGTTGCCCGAATCGGCGTCCGGGGAGCGGCCGATGGGGGCCCGCGTGAGCATCAGACCGAACAGGAGGAGGACGACGACGGAACCGACGTAGATCAGTACCTGCACCCAGGCGATGAACTCGGCGGTGAGCAGGAGGTACTCGACGGCCAGGCCGCCGAGCGTGGCCACCAGCCACAGGGCGGCGTGCACCAGCTGCTTGGTGGTGACGGTGACGATCGCCGAGCCGAGGGTGACAAGACCGACCAGGAGGAAGGCGATCTCCACTCCCGTCGGGGAGAGGAAGCCCTGGCTCTCGACGGCCTTGGCCGCCGCTTCGGAGGCTGTTGTGAGGGTCACGCGTCTCCCTCCGGTCCGGGTGCCGGGGCCTGCTGGGCCGCGGCGAGCTTCTCCGCGGCCTTGCGGGCGGTGGCGATCTCCTTGGGCTCCTCGGCGGTGGGGACCAGGGCGGGCGGGGCCGGCACGGTCCACATCCAGTCGCGGAGCTTGTCGCGCTCGTGGGTGAGTTCGTGGATGTCGGTCTCGGCGTACTCGAACTCCGGGGACCAGAACAGGGCGTCGAAGGGGCAGACCTCGATGCAGATGCCGCAGTACATGCAGAGGGAGAAGTCGATGGCGAAGCGGTCGAGGACGTTGCGGCTGCGCTCGCGGCCGCCCTCGACGGCCGGCGGGACCGTCTCCTTGTGGGAGTCGATGTAGATGCACCAGTCCGGGCACTCGCGGGCGCACAGCATGCAGACCGTGCAGTTCTCCTCGAAGAGCCCGATGACGCCTCGGGTTCGGGGCGGTAGTTCGGGCTGGTGCTCCGGGTACTGCTGGGTGACGGTCTTCTTCGTCATCGTGCGGAGGGTGACGGCGAGGCCCTTGGCCAGGCCGCTGCCAGGGATCGGAGGCATTAGTTGATCGCCACCTTCACGATTCCGGTGAGCGCGATCTGCGCGAGGGCGAGCGGGACGAGGAGGGTCCAGGAGAACTTCTGGAGCTGGTCCTCGCGGAGACGGGGGTAACTGACGCGTAGCCAGATCACGAGGAAGGCGAGCACGCCGGTCTTGAGGAGGGTCCAGACCCAGCCGAGGCCGTCGGCGCCCCAGGGGCCGTGCCAGCCGCCGAGGAAGAGGACGGTGGTGAGGCCGCAGAGGACGACGATTCCGGCGTACTCGGCGAGCAGGAAGAGGGCGAAGCGGAGGCCCGTGTACTCCGTGTACGCGCCGAAGATGATCTCCGAGTCGGCGACCGGCATGTCGAAGGGCGGGCGCTGCAGTTCGGCGAGGCCCGCGATGAAGAAGACGAGGGCGCCGACGATCTGCCAGGGCAGCCACCACCACTGGAAGGCGTTGAGGATGCCGGGCAGCGAGACCGTCCCGGCGGCCATCGCGACCGAGGCCGCGGCGAGCAGCATCGGGAGTTCGTACGCGAGGAGCTGGGCGGCGGTGCGCAGGCCGCCGAGGAGGGAGAACTTGTTGGCGCTGGCCCAGCCGGCCATCAGCGAGCCGAGTACGCCGATGCCCATGACCGCGAGGACGAAGAAGATGCCGGCGTCGACGAGTTGGCCGACGGCGCCTTCGCTCGGGCCGATGGGGATGGCCACGAGGACGAGGAGGTAGGGCAGCAGGGCGACGGCGGGGGCGAGCTGGAAGATGCGGCGGTCGGCGTCGGCCGGTACGACGTCTTCCTTCTGCGCGAACTTCACGCCGTCCGCGACGAGCTGGGCCCAGCCGTGGAAACCACCGGCGTACATGGGGCCGAGGCGGCCCTGCATGTGGGCCATCACCTTGTGCTCGGTCTGGCCGATGACCAGGGGCAGGACCATGAATACGGCGAAGACGATGAGAAGCCGCAGGGCAACGTCGAGAGTGTCGTTCACTCCGTGCCTCCTGGGCGGCGGTCGTCTTCGGGGGTTTCGGTGGGGGCGGGGTCGGGGTCGGGGGTGACGGTGGGCTCGGGTGCGGGTGCGGGTGCGGGTGCGGGTGCCGGTGCCGGTGCGGGTGCCGGTGCGGGTGCGGGTGCCGGTGCGGGTGCCTGATCCGCGTCGGCCGTCGGCTCGGGGGCGAGTGCCGGCTCGGGCTCGGGTGCCGGCCCGGGTGCGGGCGTCGGCTCGGCCTCAGGTGCCAGCTCGGCCTCGGCAGTCGGCTCGAGTGTCGGCCCAGGCGGGGGCGTCTGCTTCGCCTCGGCTGCGGGCGTCCGCTCGGGATCGGGTGCCGGCTCCGCCTCGGGCGCAGGTGTCGGCACCGCCTCGGGTGCAGCTGTCGGCACCGTCTTGGGCGTCGGCTCGGGCTCGGGCGTTGGCTCAACTGCGGGCGCCGGCCCGGGCGTCGACTCAGGCTGGGGCGTCGGCTCGACCGCAGGTGTCTGCTCGGGTGCCGGCGTCTGCTCCGGTGTCGCCTCGGCCTCCGGCGTGGGCTTCTGGTCAGCCGGGGCTGTCGGCTCCGCCTTGGCGGCCGACTCCGCTTCCGGTGTTGCTGGCTTCGGCTGGTCGGTGTCGTCGAACGCCGGGCGCGCCTTGTGCCAAGGGGCGTCGGAGCCGGACGGGGGCGCCGCCGCGGGCTTCGCCTCGGCTTCGGGCTTCGTCGGCGCGGTCACCTCGGCTTCGGGCTTCACCGGCGCGGTCGACTCCGCTTCGGGCTTCGCCGCCGCGGGCTTCGCCTCGGCTTCGGGCTTCGTCGGCCCGGTCACCTCCGCTTCGGGCTTCACCGGCGCCTTCGCCTCGCCCTCAGGCTTCGCCGCCGCAGGCACCTCAGGCTCCGGCGCAGGCGGCGTCCCCGGCGCCGAAGGAGCAGCCTCCGGCGTCGGTCGCTGGGATGCCGAGCCCTGGCTCACGCTGCGGGATCGGCGTGGGCGGGGTGCTTCCGGGGCGGCCGGGGTCGGCTGCTCCGCTGTGCCGGACTGGCTTGCCGAGCCCTCGCCCGCCGTGCGGGTGCGGCGGGCCGGGCGGTCGCCTGCCGCGCGGGCCGCGCCGCGGGCCGGGCGGGCCGGGGCCGCGGGGAGTTGGCCCTTCAGAGGGCCCCATTCGTTCGGGTCCGGTACGCCGGGGGGCAGCATCTGGCGGCGCTTGGGGCCGCCGTGCTCCGACTCCCCCGGCTCCTTGGCGCCCGGCCAGGCCTTCGCGACACGGGCGGCGAGTACGAAGTCCTTGCGGAGAGGGTGACCCTCGAAAGTGTCGGGGAGGAGCAGCGGCACCAGGTTCGGGTGGCCTTCGAAGCCGATGCCGAACATCTCGTGCGTCTCCCGCTCGTGCCAGCCCGCGCCCGCGTAGACGCCGACCGCGGTCGGCAGGACCGGGGCGTCGTGCGGAACGGTCGTACGGATGAGGAGACGGCGTACCGGAGAGAGGGCGACGACGTGGGCGGAGACGAGGAAGCCCGTGCCCGGCTCGTCGACCGCGCTCAGCCAGTCGAAGTAGGTGCAGGTCAGGGTCGTGCGAGCGGTTTCGAGCGCGGCGATCCAGGAGGAGGGCGGTACGTCCACCGTCAGGAGGTCGTACGACTCGTCGGCCGTCGCCTCCGCACCGAAGAGCTCCTCGACGGGGCTCGGCAGCCAGCCGGTCATGCCGTGCCCTCCCCCGAGACAGAAGGCGCAGAAGGCGGCTTCACCAAGCCGCTCTGCAGCGCCGCCGCCGAAGGCCGCGCACCGCTCCCGTACCGCTCCCCCAGCGACTCCCGCGCGATCTTCTCCTGGAGCTTGAGGATCCCCTGGAGAAGGGCTTCGGGACGAGGCGGGCAGCCGGGGACGTACACGTCGACCGGGATGATCTGGTCGACGCCCTTGGTGACGGAGTACGAGTCCCAGTAGGGGCCGCCGCAGTTGGAGCAGGCGCCGAAGGAGATCACGTACTTCGGCTCGGGCATCTGCTCGTACAGGCGCTTCACGGCGGGGGCCATCTTGTCCGTGACCGTGCCGGACACGACCATCAGGTCGGCCTGGCGCGGGCCCGGCGCGAAGGGGATGACGCCGAGCCTGATGAAGTCGTGGCGCGCCATGGACGCGGCGATGAATTCGATGGCGCAGCAGGCGAGACCGAAGTTGAAGACCCAGAGGGAGTACCGGCGGCCCCAGTTGAGGACCACCTTCATCGGCTCGGGGGCGAGGCGCGAGAGCACGCCCAGCTTCTTCGGCTCGGGGAGCAGCACAGGCTCCGAGGGGGTCACGTCCACGTCAGGACGCCCTTCTTGTATGCGTACAGCAGACCCACGGTCAGGAAGCCGAGGAAGATGAACATCTCCACCAGCGTCGTGGCACCGTAGCCGGGCGCGGCGAAGACCGTCGCCCACGGAAAGAGGAAGATCGAGTCGACGGCGAAGATGACGTAGAGGAACGCGTAGACGTAGTAGCGGACCTGGGTGTGGGCCCAGCCCTCGCCGACCGGGTCGACGCCGCACTCGTACGTCAGGAGTTTCTCCGGGGTCGGCACGACGGGCCGCAACAGCCGCCCCGCACCGAAGGCGACGGCGACGAACAGCACGCCCACGACGGCGAGCAGTCCGACGACGGAGTACGACTGGTAGTAGCTCGCCGCGACGTTCGTCACGTGCACGTCAGCCCCTTCACTCCCCGACAGTCCCCGACCGCCTCTGAAATTGATCACCGTTCAGTGATCACAGTTCATTGATCACTGTTCGACGATCTGTACGCACGGGAGTCTAGGGCCTGCTAAAGGCAAGGTAAGCAGAGCGTCACGCTTCGGTCAGGACGGGTGGGGTTATCCCCCGCCCAGCTTGGCGGTCAACCTCATGGCGCCGGAGCGGCGGGCCGGGCACCCTTGCGCATATGACCGCAAGCACCATGTCCCCTTCTCCGTCCGCGTCCTCGGTGTCCCCGCCGCCCGCCCGCTTCGCGGCGTACGACCGGCACACCTGGAAGGAGATCGCGCACCTCCTCGCCAATCTGCCGCTGGGCGTGGCCGGTTTCGTCTATGTGACCGTGGCCGTGGCGGTGGGCGGCGGTCTGTCCGTGACGGTCATCGGTCTGCCGCTGCTCGCGGGCGCGCTGATCGGCGCGCGGCAGCTCGGCAAGGCGGAGCGGGCCCGCGCCAGGGGGCTGCTCGGGCTGCGGATCGAGGAGCCGAGTCCGCTGCCGAGACAGCACGGGCACGGCTTCTTCAGCTGGCTGTGGTCGAGCCTGAAGGACCCGGTGGGCTGGCGCGCGATGCTGTACGAGTTCATCCGGCTGCCCTGGGGCGTGGTGACCTTCACCGTCGCCTTCACCGGCCTCTTCGTGTTCTGGCCCGTACTCCCCTACGTCGCGCGCGGTCTGACCAACGCCGACCGGGCGATGGCGCGCGGCCTTCTCTCGCCCTCCGACGAACTGGAGCGGCGCATCGCCGAACTGGAGTCGGACCGGGGCGTCGTGGTCGACACCGCCGCCGCCGATCTGCGCCGCATCGAGCGCGATCTGCACGACGGGGCGCAGGCCCGCCTGGTCGCGCTCGCCATGGGCCTCGGCCTGGCCAAGGAGAAGCTCCTCGAGGACCCCGACGCCGCGGCCGCGATGGTCGACGAGGCGCACGGCGAGGTGAAACTCGCCCTCCAGGAGCTGCGCGACCTGGCCCGCGGCATCCACCCGGCGGTCCTCACCGACCGCGGCCTGGACGCGGCGCTCTCCTCCGTGGCCTCGCGGTGCACGGTCCCGGTGAAGGTGACGGCCGATCTGCCCGACCGCCCGGCCGCCGCGATCGAGGGCATCGCGTACTTCACGGTCTCCGAGCTGCTGCAGAACGTCAGCAAGCACAGCGGCGCGCGCACGGCTTCCGTGGAGGTGTGGCGCTCCGACCAGCGCCTGCTCATCCAGGTGGGGGACGACGGCCACGGCGGCGCGAGCCTCGACGGGGGCACGGGCATGGCGGGGCTCGCGGACCGGCTCGGCGCGGTCGACGGCCTGTTCATCATCGACTCGCCGCAGGGCGGTCCGACGACGATCACGGCGGAGCTGCCGTGGCGGGACCGCGACCAGGGGTAGGGAAAACCCCCGGTCGAAGACACCCACCCACCACATGGTCCGGATCCGCCCAGGCCAGCAGGCTGGTCATAGACAGCGCACGACCCAGCAGCGCCCCAGCAGCGACCGAGCAGCGACCGAGCAGAAACGGACGGCACCGATGGCCACGGAGTACGGACAGGAGTACGGACAGGAGTACGGACGCATGGACCGTTCGGAGTTCCGGGGTTCCGACCTCGATGAGCGCCGGCGCCGGATCCCCGCCGGGCTGCGCGCGCCGTTCCAGGCCCGGGCCTGGAAGGAGTTCGGATATGTGCTGCTCAGCCTGCCCATCAGCATCGTCACCTTCACGTACGCGATCACGATGCTGTCGCTCGGTGCCGGCCTGCTGATCACGTTCATCGGGATCCCGGTGCTGGCCGCCGGTCTGGCCGGCTGCCGGGGCATCGGCGCCCTCGAGCGGGTGCGGGCGCGCTCGCTGCTCGGCGTCGAGGTGGCGAACCCGGAGCCGCTGCGGCCCAAGAACCGCGGGCCGATGGGATGGATGGGCGCCGTCCTCAAGAGCGGTGTCTCCTGGCGGCACGTCCTTTACTCGGTGCTCCACATGCCGTGGGCGGTCTTCTCGTTCAGCGTGTCGCTGGTCTTCTGGTCGAGCGGCTGGACGCTCCTGACGTATCCGCTGTGGCAGTGGCTCTTCCCGGCGTACGGGGACCAGGGCGGCATCCAGCTCTACGGCGACGACGGTCACCGCATCTACCTGGACAACCCCTTCGAGATCGGTGTCACCGCCCTCATAGGACTGCTGATCACGCTGGCCACCCCCTGGATCATCCGGGCCCTGACCACCGTCGACCGCGTCATGGTGGTCGGCCTGCTCGGCCCGTCGAGCCTGGCGACGCGGGTCGTCGAGCTGGAGTCGGACCGCGGCGTCGTCGTGGACACCGCGGCCGCCGATCTGCGCCGTATCGAGCGCGATCTGCACGACGGCGCGCAGGCCCGCCTGGTGGCGCTCGCCATGGACCTGGGTCTGGCCAAGGAGAAGCTGGCGGAGGACCCCGAGGCCGCGGCGCGCATGGTGGACGAGGCGCACGGCGAGGTGAAGGTCGCTCTCCAGGAGCTGCGCGACCTGGCCCGCGGCATCCATCCGGCGGTCCTCACCGACCGCGGCCTGGACGCGGCGCTCTCCGCGCTCGCCGCACGGTGCACGGTTCCGGTGCAGGTCGAGGTGGATCTGCCCGCGCGTCCCGCCGCCGCGATCGAGGGCATCGCGTACTTCACGGTCTCCGAGCTCCTGCAGAACATCTCCAAGCACGCGCGGGCGACGCGCGGCACCGTCGACGTCTGGCATGTCGAGGACCGGCTGATGCTCCAGGTCACCGACAACGGCGCGGGCGGCGCCGACGTGACGTCGGGCTCCGGCCTCGCGGGGCTCGCCGAGCGGCTCGACGCGGTCGACGGGATCCTGGTCGTGAACTCGCCGGCGGGCGGGCCGACGACGGTGACGGCGGAACTGCCGTGGCGGGCGTAGCCCGCGCCAACAGTGCCTTGTTTCCCCGGAGTTGGGTACCTTCTGGCTGATCGGCCGCGGTCCTGATCGGCGGCAGTCTCGATCGGCCACAGGGGACTTCTCGGGGGAGGCGCGTCATGCAGCGAGGGCGGTCCCGCTTGCGTGAGCGGATACAGCAGCGGCTGCGGGGAGACGCTCCCCCGGCCGACTCGGACGCCGGCAGCCAGGCCGCCGACAATGGGCTGCCGTTCGACTACCGCGTGCGCGTCCTCGTGGAGATCCAGGAGGACCCGGATGAACTGGCGCTCGCGGAGAGCCAGTTGACCGCACGGGGCTGGCCGGTCAGGGAGCCCAAGCCGGGTGAGTACGCGCCGGGTGAGGTGACACCTTCGTACGTCCCAAGGATCGTCGAGGTGCGCCTCATCGGCGCGCGCGACGGCGCCGCCCAGCACGCGCTGCACCAGGTGATGGACCTCTCCTACGCCAGGGAACTCGCCCTGCATGTACGGGACGCGGCGCTCATCCAGCACCGGCCGGACCCGCACATCACGTGGAAGCTCCATCCCAAGCGGGTCCCCACACCGCGCGAGCGGCTCAAGGAATGGCTGGGCATCGAGAGCGGCGGCACGGAGGAGGATCCGCAGCCCGAGCGCGTGATCCGGATTCCGGAGGACGCGCCCGAGGCGGACGCGCTGGCCGCGGCGGCCTCGCACTCGCCGGCGTGGCCGCCGTTCGACCCGCTGAAGCATGAGGTGCGGCCGGCGCGGATCAACAGTGCGCCGCCGATCGCACTGGCGCACTGCCTCTCGGCCGCTGCCGCGGTCGCCATCGCCTATCTGGCCATCCGATACCTGCCGATCGGCGGTGATTCTTGGTGGGCCGACATGGGCGTGGGCCTCGTCCTCGGGATCGGTGGCGCGCTCAGCAGCCGACTCGTCGCCGGCATCGTCTTCATCTACCGTCAGTCCACCGCCCTGCGCGCCGTCCTGCCCTGGGCGCTCCCGGTCGTCGTACCCACTGCCTTCGCCGCGATTCCGCAGGTGGGGCAGTCGATGTACGCGGGCTATCTGTCGGCCTTCGACCTGTCCGGGGAGGTCTCGACCGGGGCATGGCCGGACGGTCTGATGGCCGGGGCATGGGTGTCGGCCGCGTTCCTGTACGGGCTGCTCGCCGGGATCGGCGCCAGCGGCTGGGTGTACCGGACCACGGCACGCTCCGGCACCGCCTTCGGCACCGCCGTGCTCATCGGCATGTACGTCGGGGCGCTCACGGGCTGGCTGCTGGCGGCCGCCGTCACCGACCGCGCCGCCGACTCCGGCGAGAACGCCCGCGCCGCCGTCACGGAGTACAAGACCCCCGGCGCCTACTACGGCCTCAAGGCCAACTTCACGTGCGTACGGCCGAAAGAGAAGGACGCCCCCGTCTACGGCGGCACCCTCCCCGCGGACCGCCCGCTGCTCACCTTCGGGCCCAAGGGTGACCGTGTGTCCCTCTGGGATCCGAAGACGAAGCGCGCGCTGAGCATGCGTCTCGAAGACGCCTCCTTCGTGCCCGCCAAGAGCGAACACGGGAAAGCGGTCTGTCCACGAACCAAGTAACGCCCGCGCGTACGCGCGATACTGAGGTGCCGGGGGACTCAAGAACCAAATATGCCGGGGGGCCGTGGACGTGGAGGACAAAGTGCGGGTGGTCATCGCCGAGGATTCAGTGCTGCTCAGGGAGGGCCTGACCCGGTTGCTGACCGACCGCGGGCACGACGTCGTCGCGGGGGTGGGCGACGCGGACGCGCTGATCAAGACGGTCGACCAGCTCCACGCGACGGGCGCGCTGCCCGACGTGGTGGTCGCCGATGTGCGGATGCCGCCGACGCACACCGACGAGGGGGTGCGGGCCGCGGTCCAGCTGCGCCACCAGTATCCGGGGCTCGGGGTGCTCGTCCTTTCGCAGTACGTCGAGGAGCAGTACGCCACCGAGCTGCTCGCCGGGTCCAGCCGTGGCGTCGGCTATCTGCTCAAGGACCGGGTCGCCGAGGTCCGTGAGTTCGTGGACGCGGTGGTGCGGGTCGCGCAGGGCGGCACCGCGCTCGACCCTGAGGTCGTGGCGCAGTTGCTCGGCCGCAGCCGTAAGCAGGACGTCCTCGCGGGTCTGACGCCGCGCGAGCGCGAGGTGCTCGGCCTGATGGCCGAGGGGCGGACGAACTCGGCGATCGCCCGGCAGCTCGTGGTGAGCGACGGCGCCGTCGAGAAGCACGTCAGCAATATCTTCCTGAAGCTCGGCCTCTCCCCGAGTGACGGAGATCACCGGCGCGTACTGGCCGTGCTGACCTATCTCAACTCCTAGAAAACTGACACCCTGTCAGATATTTAGGGCGCAACAAGAGCGTCACCAGGTCGAACCGAGCAGAGCACGAGCACGAGTCGAGCATGAGTGCGGAGAATAGTCCTAGAACCAAAGGATGAGTGGGGGGCGTCTTCCATGTCGGGCCGGGGGGCGAGGCAGACTATGGCAAATCAGGGCAATTACGCGTCTCAAAAGCGCGTCCATCATGCGAGCGAGCCCAGGAAGGCGACCCTTACCGACGTAGGGTGGGCCTTGGGAAGGCTGGTCTTCCGGCCTTTGCCGCTCAGCCGCCTCGAGGGAGGTCCAGTTCAGTGACCAGCCAGGTCAGTAGCCCAGCCGAGCAGGCCGACGGGGCAGTCGTCGGAGAGCAACGCAAGCCTGCTGGTGAGAAAGATGTTCGCCGTCTGGACCGCGTGATCATCCGTTTTGCGGGTGACTCGGGGGACGGCATGCAGCTCACCGGTGACCGGTTCACTTCAGAGACGGCGTCCTTCGGCAATGACCTGTCGACGTTGCCGAATTTCCCGGCCGAGATCCGTGCTCCTGCCGGAACGTTGCCGGGGGTGTCCTCCTTCCAGTTGCATTTCGCCGATCACGACATCCTCACGCCGGGCGACGCGCCCAACGTGCTTGTCGCGATGAACCCGGCCGCGTTGAAGGCGAACATCGGTGATGTGCCGCGGGGTGCGGAGATCATCGTCAACACGGATGAGTTCTCCAAACGGGCGATGCAGAAGGTCGGCTACGACACCTCGCCGCTGGAGGACGGTTCGCTGGACGGCTACAGCGTCCACCCGGTGCCGCTGACGACGCTGACGGTCGAGGCGCTCAAGGAGTTCGACCTCTCGCGCAAGGACGCGGGCCGCAGCAAGAACATGTTCGCGCTGGGGTTGTTGTCGTGGATGTACCACCGGCCCACCGAGGGCACGGAGAGGTTCCTGCGGACGAAGTTCGCGAAGAAGCCGGAGATCGCCGAGGCGAACATCGCGGCTTTTCATGCGGGGTGGAACTTCGGTGAGACGACGGAGGACTTCGCCGTCTCCTACGAGGTCGCGCCGGCGTCCACGGCGTTCCCGACGGGCACGTATCGCAACATCTCGGGGAACCTGGCGCTGTCGTACGGGTTGATTGCGGCGGGGCGGCAGGCGGATCTGCCGCTCTATCTGGGCTCGTATCCGATCACGCCGGCCTCGGACATCCTGCACGAGCTGTCCAAGCACAAGAACTTCGGCGTGCGCACCTTCCAGGCCGAGGACGAGATCGCGGGCATCGGGGCAGCGCTGGGCGCGGCGTTCGGCGGTTCGCTCGCGGTGACGACGACGTCGGGTCCTGGTGTGGCGCTGAAGTCGGAGACCATCGGGCTCGCGGTCTCGCTCGAACTGCCGTTGCTGATCGTGGACATCCAGCGCGGCGGCCCTTCGACGGGGCTGCCGACCAAGACCGAGCAGGCCGACCTGCTGCAGGCCATGTACGGCCGCAACGGCGAGGCACCGGTGCCGATCGTGGCGCCGAAGACGCCGGCCGACTGCTTCGACGCGGCCATTGAAGCCGCCCGCATCGCGGTCAGCTACCGCACCCCGGTGTTCCTGCTGTCCGACGGCTATCTGGCCAACGGCAGCGAGCCGTGGCGGATCCCGGAGATCGATGAACTGCCCGATCTGCGGGTGCAGTTCGCCTCGGGCACCAATCACACCGAGGACGACGGCACCGAGGTGTTCTGGCCCTACCAGCGCGACCCGCAGACCCTGGCCCGCCCGTGGGCGATTCCCGGCACGCCGGGCCTTGAGCACCGCATCGGCGGCATCGAGAAGCAGGACGGCACCGGAAACATCTCCTACGACCCGGCCAACCACGACTTCATGGTCCGCACCCGCCAGGCCAAGATCGACGGCATCGAGGTGCCTGATCTTCAGGTCGACGACCTGACCGGGGATGCCAAGTTGCTGGTGCTGGGCTGGGGTTCGACCTATGGGCCGATCACTGCGGCCGTCCGGCGGCTGCGCGCGGCCGGTGAGAGTGTCGCGCAGGCCCATCTGCGCCACCTCAACCCCTTCCCGCGGAATCTGGGCGAGGTCCTGAAGCGTTACGACAAGGTGGTGATTCCCGAGATGAACCTCGGGCAGCTGGCCACTCTGGTCCGCGCCAGGTTCCTGGTCGACGCCGTCTCCTACAACCAGGTCAACGGAATGCCGTTCAAGGCCGAGCAGCTCGCCACGGCTCTCAAGGAGGCCATCCATGGCTGACACGAAGACCGAAGGCACCGGGAGCACCATCGAGGCGCTTTCGCTGGTGCCCAAGGCCGAGGCCAAGCAGTCCATGAAGGACTTCAAGTCCGACCAGGAGGTGCGCTGGTGCCCCGGCTGCGGCGACTACGCCGTCCTGGCGGCCGTGCAGGGCTTCATGCCCGAACTCGGCCTGGCCAAGGAGAACATCGTCTTCGTCTCCGGCATCGGCTGCAGCTCCCGCTTCCCGTACTACATGAACACCTACGGGATGCACTCCATCCACGGCCGCGCCCCGGCCATCGCGACCGGCCTCGCCTCGTCGCGGCGGGACCTGTCGGTGTGGGTGGTCACCGGCGACGGGGATGCGCTGTCCATCGGCGGCAACCACCTGATCCACGCGCTGCGCAGGAATGTGAACCTGAAGATCCTGCTGTTCAACAACCGGATCTATGGCCTGACCAAGGGCCAGTACAGCCCCACTTCGGAAGTCGGCAAGATCACCAAGTCGACGCCGATGGGCTCCCTGGACGCGCCCTTCAACCCGGTCTCGCTGGCCATCGGGGCGGAGGCGTCCTTCGTGGCGCGCACGGTGGATTCGGACCGCAAGCACCTCACCTCGGTGCTGCGGGAGGCGGCCGAGCATCCCGGCACGGCGCTGGTGGAGATCTACCAGAACTGCAACATCTTCAACGACGGCGCCTTCGAGGTCCTCAAGGACAAGCAGCAGGCCGAGGAGGCGGTGATCCGCCTGGAACACGGGCAGCCGATCCGCTTCGGGGCCCCGCTGGAGAGCGGCCTCGGGTCCCAGGGCGTGGTGCGCGACCCGCTGACCGGTGATCTCAAAGTTGTCCCGGTCACGCCTGAGACCGAGTCTCAGATCCTGGTCCACGACGCGCACTCCACCTCGCCGACGCAGGCCTTCGCGCTCTCCCGGCTCGCCGACCCGGACACCCTGCACCACACGCCGATCGGCGTCTTCCGCAACGTCGAACGCCCGGTCTACGACACGCTCATGGCCGACCAGCTCGACACCGCCATCGAGCACAACGGCAAGGGCGACCTCGCCGCGCTCCTCGCCGGCGGCGACACCTGGACCGTCGTCGGCTAGCTCGGCACGCCACACCCCCGAAGCCCGGTTCTGATCCTTCAGGACCGGGCTTCGTCGTACGCCGCGCGCGCCGTGCCCACGGCGTCCATGCGCCGCTCCGTCCAGGTCGCCAGGGCGTGCACCCGCTCGGCGGCCTCGCGGCCGAGGTCCGTGAGGGAGTAGTCGACGCGGGGCGGGATGACGGGCTTGGCGTCCCGGTGGACGAGGCCGTCGCGCTCCAGGGTCTGCAGCGTCTGGGCCAGCATCTTCTCGCTGACGCGACCGCCGATCGCCCGGCGCAGCTCGCTGAAGCGGTACGCGCGCTCCTGCAGGGCCAGCAGGATCAGCGTGCCCCAGCGGCTGGTGACGTGCTCCAGGACGAGCCGCTGGGGGCACATCTCGTCACTGGTGAGGTTCCAGTCCCTTACTCCCATGCAAGTACCTTACTTCAAAGTGGGTACTTTCCAGAAGTTAGTGCGCGACCTAGGCTCGGTCTCGAACCGCTTCAAACGGAAATCAGGGAGCTTTCAGACATGAGCATCGTCGTCACCGGAGCCACCGGACACCTCGGCCGTCTCGTCATCGACGGGCTGCTCGCCGCGCGGGTCCCCGCCGGGCAGATAGCGGCCGTCGTCCGCGACAAGGAGAAGGCCGCCCCGCTGGCCGCGCGCGGAGTCGAGCTGCGCGTCGCCGACTACAGCACGCCCGAGTCCCTCGCCGGTGTCTTCGCCGCGGGCGACAAGGTGCTGCTGATCTCCGGCAACGAGATGGGGCAGCGGGTCGCGCAGCACGGGGCCGTGATCGACGCCGCGCGCGCCGCGGGCGTCGCTCTCCTCGCGTACACCGGCGTACTCGGCGGTCCCGACGCCGACTTCGACCTCGCGGCCGAGCACAAGGCGACCGAGCAGCTGATCCTCGACTCCGGGGTGCCGTACACGTTCCTGCGCAACGGCTGGTACCACGAGAACTACACGGAGAACCTCGCCCCCGTCCTGGAGCACGGCGCCGTGGTCGCCTCCGCGGGTGACGGCCGGGTCGCCTCCGCCTCGCGCGCCGACTACGCCGCGGCCGCCGTCGCCGTGCTGACCGGTGACGGCCATCAGGGCAAGGCGTACGAGCTGAGCGGCGATGTCGCGTGGAGTCTCGCCGAGTACGCCGCCGAGGTCGCCCGGCAGAGCGGCAAGGACATCTCGTACGCGAACGTCCCGGCCGAGCAGAACCTCGCGAACCTGACCGGCGCCGGTCTGCCCGGGCGGTTCGCCGCGATCCTCGTCGACGTGGACGGGGCGATCGAGCGGGGGCTGCTCGCCGGTACGAGCGGTGATCTGACCCGGCTCATCGGGCGGCCCACGACGCCGCTGGCCGACGCGGTCGCGGCGGCGCTCAAGGGCTGACGCCCGGGCCGCGGGAGCGTCATGACCGTCTTTGAGATACGGGCATGACAGGTGGGCCCCTGTGCCGCTACCTTCGTGAGGGCAGCGTGGGGCTGCCGCGCACCAAGGAGGGGCCGTGGACAGCGGAGCAGCGGGGCAGCCGAAGAGCGAGGCGCGCATAGGACTGCTGAACGGCTTCGCGGCCTACGGGATGTGGGGACTCGTGCCCCTTTTCTGGCCGCTGCTCAAGCCGTCCGGGGCCGGCGAGATCCTCGCGCACCGGATGGCCTGGTCGCTGGTCGTGGTCGGCATCGCGCTGCTGTTCGTGCGGCGTTGGGCCTGGGCCGGCGAGCTGATCCGGCAGCCGCGGAAGCTGGGGCTTGTGACGATCGCCGCGGCGGTCATCACCGTCAACTGGGGCGTCTACATCTGGGCCGTGAACTCCGGCCATGTCGTCGAGGCGTCCCTCGGCTACTTCATCAACCCCCTGGTCACCATCGCCATGGGCGTCCTGCTCCTCGGCGAACGCCTGCGGCCCGTGCAATGGGCGGCGGTCGGCGTCGGCCTCGCCGCGGTCCTCGTGCTCGCCATCGGCGCCGGACAGCCGCCGTGGATCTCGCTCTGCCTGGCCTTCTCCTTCGCCACGTACGGCCTGGTGAAGAAGAAGGTGGGCCTCGGCGGCCTTGAGTCGCTCGCCGCCGAGACCGCGATCCAGTTCCTGCCCGCGGTCGGCTTCCTGCTGTGGCTCGCCTCGCGGGGCGATGCCACGTTCGGCGCGGAGGGCGTCGGGCATGCGGCGCTGCTCGCGGCGACCGGTGTGGTCACCGCCGCTCCCCTGGTCTGCTTCGGCGCGGCGGCGATACGGGTGCCGTTGTCCACGCTGGGGCTGCTGCAGTATCTGGCGCCGGTCTTCCAGTTCCTGCTCGGCATCCTGTACTTCCATGAGGCGATGCCGGCCGAGCGGTGGGCCGGGTTCGGGCTTGTTTGGCTGGCGTTGACGTTGCTGACCTGCGATGCGTTGCGCTCCGCTCGGCGTAATGCGGTGCGGCTGGCCGCTGCGCGGGGCGGTGCCGTTACGTCTGGCTCCGCCGGGGGGCGGGAGGCGGTGGGGCCCGCCGCCGGGCGGGAAGCGGAGACTGTGGTCTGACGACCGCAGGCCCCTACCGTTTTCGGCTGCGGGTGCGTTGGGGCTGGTCGCGCAGTTCCCCGCGCCCCTTCAACCCCGGTAGCTGGGCGCGCCCACGCGGCGGAGGGACGGTGGCCTCGCTGGCCGCCCGCGCCCAGGTGTCCCGCGCGTCCTTCGCCCGCCACTTCACCGAGCTGGTCGGCAGGCCCCCGATGGCGTACCTCACCGAGTGGCGGATGACGCTCGCCGCCGAGCTCTTGGCCGAGCCCGGCGCGACGGTGGCCGCCGTGGCCGGCCAGGTGGGCTACGCCGACGGCTTCGGCTTCAGCGACGCCTTCAAACGAATCCGAGGCATCACCCCGAGCAACTACCGCACCTCACTGACGACCGGCCGACCGGACTCCACCTCGCTCCGGGCGGCGGGCTGACCGTCGCTACCTTTCGCACTCCACCTCGCTCCGGGCGGCGGGCTGACCGCCGCCGCCTCCCGCGACGCCCTGCCCCCCCAAGCAACCACCGCGGCCTCACTGACGACCGGACAGCCAGACCTCCGCCTCGCTCCGGGCGGCGGGCTGACGGCCGCCGCCTCCCGCACTCCGCCCCACTCCGGGCAGCAGGCCGACCGCCGCTCTCAGCGCGACCGCCGCCGGACAGATCTCGTACGCCGACCCCTTCGGCCTCAGCAACACCCCCGGTGCACATCCCGAGCAGCTACCTCGCCTCACTCACCGCCGGGCGACCGGACTCCGCCTCGCTTCGGGCAGCGGGCTGACCGCCGCCTCCCGCGACCCGCCTCCCGCTCCTGCGCCTCCGCAGGCCCTGTGCCGAGAGCAGTACGCCCAGGAGTGCCATCGCCAGCGGGACGGTGAGGGCCGCGTGGAAGGCGGAGAGGGGGGATGCCGCGGTCGTGCCCGATGAGGCCAGGCCGTGGACCGCTGTTACGCCCGAGATGCCTATTGCCGCGCCGAACTGCAGGCCTGTCTGGAGTACTCCGCCCGCCAGGCCCTGTTCCTTCTCGGCCACCCCTTCCGTCGCCGCGATCATCAGCGGGCCCAGGGCCAGCGCGAAGGCCGTGCCCGCGAGGAGCAGGGTCGGGAACATCGCCGCGTACGTCCAGTCCATGCCGACCGGCAGGAAGAGGCCGTACGCCACTGTCGCGAGCAGGAAGCCGGCGAGGATCACCCGGGCGTGGCCGTACCGCGCGACCAGGCGTGGGGTGAGTGTCGGGGCGAGGATCACGTCGCAGCCCATCACCACCAGGGCGATGGCTGTCTGCCAGGACGACCAGCCGCGCAGTTCCTGGAGGTAGAGCGTCAGGACGAACTGGAAGCCCATGAACGCCCCGACGAACAGCAGCGCCCCTAGCCCGGCCCGCACCACCGAGCCCGTAAGAAGGATGCCGAGGCGCACCAGTGGCTCTGCCGTGCGCCGCTCGATCCGTACGAAGGCGGCTCCGAGCAGCAATCCCGCGGCCGCCGCACCGGCGGTCAACGGCCAGCCCGCGAGCCCGTGTTCGAGCCGTACGACGCCGAAGGCGAGCAGCAGCATCGCCCCGGCCGCCGCGGCGGCACCCGGCAGATCGAAGCCCCGCAGGCCGGGTGTGCGCCGCTCGGGCACCGCCTCGCCCGGGACGAGCCGCACCGCCGCCGCGAGGATCGCACCCGCGAGCAGCACCGGCGCGAAGAACACCCACCGCCAGCCGAGTTCGGTCAGGAGCCCGCCGACGACCAGGCCGAGCGAGAAGCCACCGGCGGAGGTGCCGGCGAAGACCAGCAGGGCCTTGTTGCGCTCGGGCCCCTCGGCGTACGAGGTGGTGATGATCGACATCGCGGCGGGTGTCATGAAGGCCGCGGCGAGGCCGGTCACGAAGCGGGCCACGATCAGCATCCAGCCCTCGGTGGCGAGGCCGCCGAGTCCGGAGAAGAGGAGGAAGACACCGAGCCAGACGAGGAACATCCGCCGTCTGCCGAGCAGGTCGGCCGCCCTGCCGCCGAGCAGTGTGAAGCCCGCGTACCCGAGGACGTAGGCGCTCAGGACCCAGGCCGCGGTGCCGGTGGACAGGCCGAGGTCGGATCTGATGGCGGGGATGGCGATCGCGAGCATCGCGATGTCGATGCCCTCCAGGAAAATCGTCCCGCAGAGGACCAGCAGCAGTGCCCAGGCCCGTGCGCCCATGGTGGCTCCCGGTGAGGTGAGATCGGCGGTTGTGACGGTTACTCAGCCGGGGGTCGGTTCCCTCTTGTAACCACTGGAAGCCTGCGGCACCATCGGCAGGTATGGAAGAAGGCACTTTGAAGTCACCGAGTAACCGCGAAGGCACCGTGGGCGTGGGCACGGGCGCGGACGCACACGCGGGCTCGGGCTCGGGCACAGGCACGGGCACGGGCACAGGCACGGGCGTGGGCGTGGGCGTGGGCACGGGCGTGGGCGTGGGCGTGGGCGTGGACTATGGAGACGCCGATCCCTTCCAGTGGGACACCCGCGAGGACTGCCAGGTACGCCAGATCCTCGACCGCGTCGCCGACAAGTGGTCGCTGCTCACCATCGCCCTCCTGGAGCACCGCAAGCTCCGCTTCACCGAACTGCGCCGCGAGATCGACGGCATCAGCCAGCGCATGCTGACGGTCACGCTGCGCCAGCTGGAGCGCGACGGTCTGGTCAAGCGCACGGTGCACCCGGTGGTGCCGCCACGGGTCGAGTACGAACTCACCCCGCTGGGCGGCACCCTGCACCACACCATCCAGTCCCTGGTGACCTGGACGGAGCGGCACCAGAACGAGATCGCGGCCGCGCGGGAGGCCTACGATGTGCGGGCCGCGTCCGAAGAGGCGGGCTGAGTCGCATCCGAAGAGGCGGGCCGAGTCGCGTCCGAAGAGGCAGGCCGAACCGTCTCGCCGCGGGCCCGGTGCACCCTGGCCTTCTGACGGTTGCCGCAGCGTTCCATCGAGCACCAGCGGCGGCGGCCGGGGCGGGACGTGTCGACGAAGAGCAAGGAGCAGTTGCCCCCACCGCATTCGCGGACGCGGTGGGCGAACGGCCCGGTGAAGAGGTCGACCGCGTCGCGCATGACGCTCGACAGGAGCCGTGTGCCGGTGGCGCCCGGCGCCCACGCGCGCGTGCCGTCCGGTTCGATGCGGGCGGTGAGCGGGGCTTCGGCCGCCGCGGCGTTCACGGCGGACAGGCACCCGGGGCCGAGCGGGCGGTCGTGGGCACGGTCGGCGGCGAGCTGGAACAGGGCGTCGCGGGTGCGCCGCACCAATTTCAACTCCCCCTCGCCCACCGCCAGTTCTAGGCCTGACGGCCACCGGAGGCGGCTCTCCCCCGCCCAGCGCACCAGGTCCGCGGGCTCGTGCAGCACCTCGAAGCGCGCGAACTCTCCCGGGCCGCCCGTCGCGAGCAGTTCCAGGCAGAGCGCGCCCGGATCGAAGTGGAACCGCCGGCCCGTGGGCGGGGCGAGCAGCAGCCCCGGCCGTTCGGCCTGTCCCGTTGTGCGCTCCATCATGTAACCAGTATAAGTGGTTAGCATGACCCTGCACTGGAAACTCGTCGTCGACGCCAACGACCCGCACGCCCAGGCCGTCTTCTGGGCCGAGACGCTGGGCTATGAGGTCGAGGACAACAGCGCCCTGATCACCCGCCTCCTCGGCTTCGGCGCCCTCCCCGAGTCCGAGACCATCGAGTTCCGCGGCCGCCACGCCTTCCGCGATCTGGTCGCCGTACGGCATCCGGACGATCCGTACGACGAGGAGACCGGCACCGGCCTCGGGCGGCGGATCCTCTTCCAGCGCGTCCCGGAGACGAAGACCATCAAGAACCGGCTGCACCTCGATGTGCACTGCGCGCCCGACGAGCGCGAGCACGAGGTCACCCGCATCGAGGCGCTCGGCGCGGCCGTCCTGCGGCGCGAGAAGCAGCCGGGTGGCGAGTGGGTCGTCATGACGGACCCGGAGGGGAACGAGTTCTGCGTCCACTAGGGGCGCACCCACAACGGGCGGCGCCCCTGCCCCCTACAGCAGGAGCCGCGACACCATCTCGTCGACCAGGCGCTCGGGCTGATGCGGCGCCAGGAGCTCCGGGATGGTCAGGTCGTCCACCATGAGCCCGAACATGGCCAGGTAGAGCAGCACCATGCCCGTGGTGTCGCCCGGCAGTCCGCTGTCGAGGTGGAAGCTGATGTTGCCCTCCAGCTCGTCGCGGAAGAAGCGCGTCAGCTCGGCGTGGAGTTCGGGGTTCCTGGTGGCCATCAGTCGCAGCTCCAGCATGGCCAGATGGCTGCTGCGGTCGGCGCGCATCCGCTCGATGATCTGGTGCATGAAGGTCTTCACCAGCTCGTGCGTCGGCTCGGCCTTGAGCGTCTCCGCCACGTCCGACGCATCGGGCGTCAGCCGCTCGCGGGTGCGCTGCATGATCTGCCCCAGCATGTCGGCGCGGTTGGTGAAGTAGTTGGACGCCGTGCCCGTGGGGACACCCGCCTCGGTGTCGAGGGCGCGGAGGGTCAGCCCGCGTGAGCCCTCACGGGCGAGCACCTCGATGGCGGCGTCCAGCAGGGCGGTGCGGCGGGCGGGATTCTGACGCATGGGATTCTCCTGAACCATTTTCCATTGGACGGTTGACACCACTGCAAGTGAAGTACTAAGTTCTGACCACTTCAAGCACAGTACATCAAGCGCAGCACCCAGTCGCAGAACTCGCCGTCCTACCCAGGAGAACCCCACTTGCGAAAGCTCACGTACTACGTCGCCGTCACCCTCGACGGTTACATCGCGGGCCCCGACGGATCGTTCGACTTCTTCCCCTTCGAGGGCGAGGTCCGCGAGACGATCATGGCCGAGTACCCCGAGACCCTGCCCGTGGTCGCCCGCGGCCCGCTGGGTCTCAGCGACACCCCCAACAAGCGCTTCGACACGATCCTCATGGGGCGCAGCACCTACGAAGCCGGCCTGCCCATCGGCATGACGAGCCCCTATCCCCAGCTGAAGCAGTACGTCATATCGAGCACGCTGACCGAGACGCCCCCGGACGTGACGCTCGTCGCCGACGACCCGGTCGGGCTCGTGCGCGAGCTGAAGCAGGAGGACGGCCTGGACATCTGGCTGTGCGGCGGCGGCAAGCTGGCCGGTGCGCTCTTCGACGAGATCGACGAGCTGGTCCTCAAGCGCAATCCGTTCGTCATCGGCTCCGGCATCCCCCTCTTCGACAGCCCCTTCGCGGTGACCGGTTTCACCGTGTCGGCGAACCGGTCCTTCGATTCCGGCGTCAATATGACTACCTTCAAGCGGAAGTGACCGGACATGACCGAGAAGTGGGCCAAGTCCGGTAAGACCTGACAGGAGGTCAGGCGGATGGCCCGGCAGCTCGTCGTGACGGAGTACGACGCGGGCGCGCCCCTGCGCGCCCGCGTCCTCCCCCGCGACCAGCGCCCCCTCGTCGCCGCCTGCGCCGGATTCGCCCTGCTCTCGTTGGCCCTCGTCCCGCTCACGCTCACCCTCGGCTGGGACGAGATCGTCTACGCGAGCCGGTTCGGCCCGTACGCGCCCGCCACCCCGTTCAGCGCGCCCCGCGCCCGCGGCGTCCCGCTGCTCATCGCCCCCGTCGCCGCCTGGAGCGACTCGGTCGTGCTGCTCCGGGTCTGGCTGACGGCGCTCGCCACCGGAGCGCTCTATCTGGGGTTCCGGCCCTGGATCCGGGTGCTCGCCGTGCGGCCGGCCGCCGTCGGCGTCGCGGCGGGGCTCTACGGCACCCTCTGGTTCGCGCTGTTCTACGCGGGCGCGGCGATGCCGAACCACTACACCGCCATGGGCGCCGTCGCGGCGGTCGGGCTCTTTCTGCGGGCCGCGCCGACTCCTCTGACGTACGCGGGAATCGGCGCGGGTCTCGCCGTCGCCACCCTGATGCGGCCCAACGACGGTGCCGCCGTCGCCGCCCCGCTGCTCCTCGTCGCGCTCCTCGGTCTCATCGGGCCGCGCTCCTGGGCCCGCGTGCTCGCCGTGCTCGGCGGGGTCGTCGCCGGTGCGCTGCCGTGGGTGATCGAGGCGTACGTGCGGTTCGGCGGCGTACGCGAACGGCTCGTCGACGCCAGTGACGTACAGGGCGGGCTGCGGCCGCTCGCCGCGATCACCGCCCAGTTCACCGCCGTGGACGGGCCGTTGCTCTGCCGGCCGTGCGGCGCCGACCAGATCAGGGCCGTGGGCCTGGAGTGGTGGATCCTGCTGCCGGTGCTTGTGGCCTTCGGGCTCTGGGCCGCCGAGCGCTCCGCTGGGAGTGGCGCGAGGTGCCGTCCGTCATCTGCGGCGCCGTCTTGGCTGGTTGCGCCCACGCGGCAGAGCCGCACATGTCACAGCCCCGCGCCCCTTCAGGGCGCGAGAGCCACCCTCGGGGCGCTCTGGCTCGCCGTGGTCGTCGCGGTGTCCGCCGCCCTCCCCTATCTGCTCCTCGTCCCCTACGGAGCCCCCCGCTTCCTCCTCCCCAGCCACGCCCTCCTCGCGCTCCCCGCGGCCGTCGGCCTGCTCGCCCTCGTCGACCGGGCGAGGGCCTCACGTGCACTCGCGGCCGCCCTCGCCGTCGTCCTCGTCGGGCATCTCGCCGTCCAGCTCCCGCTCGCCCACGGCAACGGCCGCATCCAGGCCGGCGCCCGCGGCGACTGGGCCCGCGTCACCGCGGTCCTGCGCGAACAGGGGGTCCGCGCCCCGTGCGTGCTCCAGGGCAACACCTCGGTGATCCCTCTCGCGTACGTATCCGGATGCGTGGCCGATCCTCGGAGCGGCCCGGAGCGCCCCACCGCCCTTGTCCTGCGCAATGGGCAGACTCCGCCCTGGGCGCGCGACTGGCGGAGCCATCCCGTGCCGGACACCTACGCGCCCGGCTGGACGGTTCTGGTGCCGCCGCGGACCGCCATCCGGAACACTCCGACCGATATGCGCTCTTGACGCACGGTCAACCTCACCCCCACCATCAGGCACGCCAATCCCGTTCAGATTTCACGGAATTCGGAGCCCCCCACATGAAGTTCTCCGTTCCAGGACGCGCCGCGGCAGCCGCCGTCATAGCCGTCACCGGACTCCTCACCACCAGCGCGATATCGTCCGCGGCCCCCTCCCCCACGGCGGCCGCGCCCGACATCTCCGTCGCCAACGTCCAGGGCCATCTCTCCCAGCTGCAGTCCATCGCCGAGGCCAACGGCGGCAACCGCGCCCACGGCAGCGCGGGCTACAAGGCCTCCATCGACTACGTGAAGGGCAAGCTCGACGAGGCCGGATTCACCACCACCGTCCAGGAGTTCACCTCCAACGGCGAGACCGGCTACAACCTCATCGCCGACTGGCCGGGCGGCGACGCCGACCAGGTCGTGATGGCAGGGTCGCACCTCGACAGCGTCGGCTCGGGCCCCGGCATCAACGACAACGGCTCCGGTTCGGCGGCCGTACTGGAGACCGCGCTCACGGTGGCCAAGGAGCAGTACAAGCCCGCCAAGCACCTGCGGTTCGCCTGGTGGGGCGCCGAGGAGCTGGGCCTCGTCGGCTCCTCGCACTACGTCGACAAGCTGCCCGCCGACGAGCGCTCGAAGGTCAAGGACTACCTGAACTTCGACATGATCGGCTCGCCGAACCCCGGCTACTTCGTCTACGACGACGACCCCACCATCGAGAAGACCTTCAAGGACTTCTACGGCGGCCTGAACATCGCCACCGAGCCGGACGAGGAGGGCGACGGCCGCTCCGACCACGCGCCCTTCAAGGACGCGGGCATCCCCGTCGGCGGGCTCTTCAGCGGCGCGGACTACGAGAAGACGGCCGAGCAGGCGCAGAACTGGGGCGGGACGGCGGGTGAGCCGTTCGACAAGTGCTACCACTCGTCGTGCGACACGACGTCGAACATCGACGAGAAGGCGCTGGATCACAACAGTGATGCTGTTGCGCATGCCGTTTGGGGGCTCTCCGGGTAAGGGGGCTGCCGGCTTGTGACTTATCTGCGGGCCGTCCTCGGCTGGGCGCGCCCACGCGGCGGAGCCGCACATGTCACAGCCCCGCGCCCCTGACGGGGCGCAGCCCCCCGTAGACGCAATTACCTGCGCGTGCATATAGTGCACACGCAGGTATTCGCCGCGTCCTACATCAGGGGGACCCCCATGACCCGCAACTTTCTCTTCGTGCTCGGCAGTGCCCGCCCCGGCGGCAACTCCGAGACCCTGGCCCGCAAGGCCGCCGAGCAGCTTCCGTCCGGTGTCGGGCAGCGCTGGCTGAGCCTCGCCGAGCATCCGCTGCCCGACTTCGAGGACCTGCGCCACGACGGCGAACGCCCGCGCGCCCGCCCCCGCCCGGCCGGCGACAACGAGGCGCTGCTCCTGGACGCCACCCTCGACGCCACGGACATCGTCATCGTGTCGCCGCTGTACTGGTACTCCCTCTCGGCCACCACCAAGCGCTACCTCGACTACTGGGACGCCTGGCTCGAGGTCCCGGAGCTCGACTTCAAGGACACCCTGAAGGGCCGCACCCTGTGGGGCGTGACCGCCCTCGCGCACACCGAGGAGGAGGTGGCGGCCCCGCTGATCGGCACGCTGAACCACACCGCGGCGTTCTTCCCGATGCACTTCGGCGGCGTCCTGCTCGGCAACGGCTCACGGCCGGGCAACGTGCTCGACGACACCGAGGCCCTCTCGCGCGCCAAGACCTTCTTCGCCAAGGAGCCGCCGCTCGCCCGCTACCCGTACGACAAGGGCTGATGCTCAGGCAGTGATGTCCTTCGCGCCGAACCTCGCCCACGCCGCCGAGCCGAACACCGCCGCGTAGACCCCTTGCAGGCCGAGGTTCTTGACCAGCTCGTCCCAGTAGACCGGCTCGCGCAGCAGGTCCGCGAAGGACAGCCAGTAGTGCGAGAAGAAGTACGGCTGGATGGCGTGCAGTTGAGGGATCTGGTCGAGGATCTGGATCGTGATCAGCAGGCCGACGGTCGTCGCCATCGCCGCGATGCCGCTGCTGGTCAGCGTCGACACGAAGAGTCCGAGCGCCGCCACGCCGATCAGCGACGCGGCGACCGCGAGCGCGATGAGCAGGGCGCGCAGCATCCCCTCGCCGAAGCCGATCCGCGTACCGGAGATCGTGGTGACCTCACCGACCGGGAAGAGCAGGGCCCCGACGGCGAGCGCCGAGACCGCCACGACAAGGGTCGCGACCAGGCAGAACGTCAGTGTCGTCGCGTACTTCACGAGCAGCAGACGGGTGCGTCCCGCGGGCGCGACAAGGAGATAGCGCAGCGTACCCGCGCTGGACTCGCCCGCGATGGAGTCGCCCGCGACGACACCGATCGCCATGGGCAGGAAGAACGGCAGCGTCGCGGCGAGGGCGGTGAAGACCAGGAACAGACCGTTGTTGGTGACCTGCGCGATGAACGCGGGACCGCCGCCCTCACCGCCACCGCCGATCGTCGAGCCGTCGCTGGTCTCGATCTTGACGGCGACGCCGACGAGGATCGGGACTGCGGCGAGCACCCCGAGCAGCGCGAGCGTCCGCCAGCGGCGGAAGGTGATCCCCAGCTCGCTGCGGAAGAGGCCCAGACTCCAGAGCCGCCGGACCTCGCGTACGTCACTTGCCTCTTCTGCGGCTTGTACCTCTGGTACGTCGGCGACCTCAGCCCGCGACATCGAAGCCCTCCCCCGTCAGCGCCACGAACGCGTCCTCCAGCGAGGCCCGTTCGACACCGAAGCCCCGCACCCGTACCCCCGCCCCGACCAGGGCGGCATTCAGCTCGGCGAGCTCCGTGCCCGGTGGTTCGCCCGTCACCCGGTCCTCCGTCACGACGAGATCCGTCACGCCCAGCTCCTTCAGGACGCGCGCCGCGTCGCCCGTGTCCGGCGTCGTCACCACGAGCCGCCCGCGCGCGCCGGCGGCGAGTTCGGCCACCGGACCCTGGGTGATCAGCCGCCCCTGGGCCATCACGGCGGCATGCGTACAGACCTGCTCGATCTCGTCCAGGAGATGCGAGGAGAGGAAGACGGTCGTGCCCTCGGACGCCAACTCCCGGACCAGTGTCCGGATTTCGCGCATGCCCTGCGGGTCGAGACCGTTGGTCGGTTCGTCGAGCACGAGGAGCCTGCGCGGCTGGAGCAGGGCCGCCGCGAGGCCCAGGCGCTGCTTCATGCCCAGCGAGTACGCCTTCGCCTTCTTGCCCGCGGCTGCCGTGAGCCCCACCCGGTCCAGGGCCGATTCGGCGCGGGCGCGGCGGGTGCGGGGGTCCGCGGTCGGGTCGGCGGAGTCGTAGCGCAGGAGGTTGTCACGGCCGGAGAGGAAGCCGTAGAGGGCGGGGCCCTCGATGAGTGCGCCCACCTGGGGGAGGACCGTGCGGGTCGCTCGCGGCATCGCGCTGCCCAGGACCCGTGCGTGGCCGGAAGTCGGCTCGATCAGGCCCATCAGCATCCGGATGGTGGTCGTTTTGCCGGAGCCGTTGGGGCCGAGGAACCCGAAGACGCTGCCTGCGGGGACGGTGAGGCTCAGCTGGTCCACGGCCAGTTGCTTGCCGTAGCGCTTGGTGAGCGCGACGGTTTCGATAACGGGCATATGTCCTCCCTCACCGTTGCGGCGGACTCAGGGGTTCGTACCCTGAGTCCGCCGCAAGTACTTCATCTGCGAGTGCGTTGGGGCTGGTCGCGCCCCGCGGCGGAGCCGCAAATGTCACAGCCCCGCGCCCCTTCGGGGCGCTCCAGTTCGGGGCGGTCTAGTTGGCTGCGTTTGCCGCCTTCACCAGAGCGTCCTTGGTGACCGCGCCCGCGTAGACCTTGCCGTCATCGGTGATGAGGGCGTTGATCAGGCGGGTCTTGAAGACCGTGCCCTCGCCGAACTTGCCGGACACCTTGTCGCCGAGCGAGTCAAGGAGGCGCTGCGCGTCCGCCGGTACGTCGCCGGATTCGGCCGTCGGGAGGCCCTGGCCGCCCGGCAGTTCCAGCTCGGCGATGGAGTTCCAGCCCTTGCCGATGACGTTCAGACCGTTCAGGTCCTCCTCGCCCTTGAACTCCTTGGCGTCGCCCTTGAAACCGTGCTTCTGCTGCTCGGCCTTGGCGTCGTCGGCCTCGGTGACCTTCGCGCCCTTGGGCGGCGTGAAGTCGAAGGTCGATGCCGAAGGCTTGGCGAAGTCGACCTTCGTGAAGCCCGCGTCGACGACCGCGCTGCCGCCACCCGCCGGAGACAGCGTGAACTTCAGCGGCGTACCGGTCTTGGAGTCCACCGAGACGGTGATCTGACCGACCGTCGAGCCGGCCTGCTTGGGCTTGATGACCAGGCGGTAGGCGTCGCGGCCCGCGACCTGCGCGGTGCCGTCGACCTTCACCGACGTCGTGTCGTCGACCGCCTTCAGGGCCTCTTCGGCCAGTTCCTTGGGGGTGGACGGGACGTCCTTGGGAAGGTCCGTCTTGCCGGAGTCCTTACCGGATTCCCCGGCCTTGCCCGCCGACTTGGAGTGGTACACCTCGTTCGACTTGCTGTCGTAGGCCCATACGTCGTCGCCGTTGTGGATCAGGCTGTACTCGGCCGCGTCGTCCAGGACGGACAGCTTCTGCTTGTCGGGGCCGTCGGCGGCGACGCGCAGCGTGTGCGTGCCGGTTGCCAGCTCCATCAGCTTGGACTGCGGGTCGGCGGACGAGCCCTCGCCGTCCTCGCCTCCGCCGCCGCCCGGGGCGAAGCCGCCGGTCATGCCGCCGCCCAGGGACGGGAGTCCGAGGTCGGTGCTGATCTTCACCGTGCCGGAGAGCTGTTCCGTGTCCGACGCGGCGATCTTCTCGATGAGTTCCTGAGCGGTGACGTCGGGCAGTTTGGGGTCGCCCGACGTGGCGAGCGCCGGGACGAGCCCGATGGTCGCCGCCGCCACCCCCGCCACCGCGACCGGGACCGCGTAACGCGCCGCCTTGCGGCGGCCGGCGCGCGGCGCCTCGGCCTCATTGGTGTTCTGCTCCGGTTCGTACGGTGCCATTGTGTGCCCTACCTCCGTGGTCGGCGGCGGCCTTCCCTGTACGTGCCTGCGTCCACCCCGCGCCGCCATTCTCACCCGAATAGGTCAGGAGTGGTTGTTTCTTGCTGGACCTTGCTTGTCTCCATACGACCAAATCGGCCAGCCAGAAGCGTCAGACCCCGGGAGCAACTCCACGTACTGCTGTGGGATGACAGAAGGCGGTGGCGCCTCCCCCATCCCGTAGGGGAGACGCCACTTGGAGGGTCCGGGATCAGCGCTGCACGAACACGTAGTCCGCCTTGTACGGCACCTTCGCGATGGCGCCCTCGTCACAGCTGCCCGCCGGGGCGAGGCCGCCCACCGTGTTCAGGCGCAGGATCTCCGTCACGTGCGAGAGCCGTCCGTGCGGCTTGCCCGACTGGGTGGCCGCCAGGTCGAGTTCGGCGATGTTCTTGTCGCCGTTCGGCGTCCTGGAGATCAGCTTGCCGGTGACCGCGCTGCCGTCGGGGGCCACCCACTGCGGGGTGCCCGAGTTGGGCGCGGTGAAGCTGTGCGCGATGTTCCCCTGCAGCCGTGCGCTGACGTCGCGCTGGGCGAAGGCGAACTTGCCGGAGCCGTCGTCGGCCTTCTTGCACTCGTAGATCTGCTGACCCTCGATCACCGAGGCCTGGAAGTTGGACGAGGCGAACCGGAAGTCGAAGTCGGTGGTGACCGCGTGGAGCTGCCCACGGACCGCGCCGCCCGGGAACTCGGCGGTGTGCAGGTTGGCGTAGAAGCCGCCCGGGTTCTTCTTCAACTCCTCCAGCAGGGCGGCGTCCTTGACCTGGACCGTGCCGGTGACGCGGTGGCCCTTGCTCTGGTCGAGCAGTTTCGTGAAGTCGACCTTGACCCCGCCGTTGGCGCCCCTCTCGCCCTGGTGGATGTGGAGCGCGGTGGGCCTGTCCGTGCCGCGCCACTTGACCGTGACGGACACCTGGTCCCCCTTGACCTGGATGAACTCGAGCGCCGAGCCGTCCTTGTCACCGACCGCGGGCCCGCCCTGCACCGGTACCTCGTTCGCGCCGTTCAGGCTCGCCACGAAGATCGAACCGCTGGTGGTGCCGGTGTCGGCGGCAGCGGCGGGAAGCGTCGCCAACGCCACCCCCGCGGATGCGGCGACGGCGACGCCGGAGGCGAGCAGGGCCCGGCGGCGGTGCGCGAGAGCGCTGAACAGGCTCGAAGTGCTGAAAGTGCCCATGAGCAGAAATCTCCCCGTATGCGAGCTGACGCCCCCTGCGTCAGCTTCTGGGCATGGATACGAAGTGAATCTCAGTCTGGACTCAATCCAGCCCCGCCAAATAATGTGACCTGCATCACACAAGCATAGGATCAAGTGGGAGGGTACCCGGACCACAAAGGGGGTCGTCATGTTCACGACCCGGCACAGCAGAACCCGGCGCGTCAGCGGTTACGCCGCCGCGGCAGCCGCCGTCCTCGCGCTCACCGCGTCAGGCTGCGGCGACAGCGACAGCGGCGACGAGAACGGCGGGGGCGACACCAAGAACTCCGCGACGCTCACCGCCACCGAGGTCGACGAGGTCGGCACGGTCGTCACCAACAGCAAGGGGCACGTCCTGTACCGCTTCGACGAGGACACCGCGAAACCGTCGAAGTCCAACTGCAACGACAACTGCGAAAAGGTCTGGCCTGCCACACCCGCCCCCGGCACGGTGACCGTCAAGGGCGTCGACAAGGACCTGGTGGGCACGGTCACCCGCGACGACGGCACCAAGCAGCTCACCCTCGACGGCTGGCCGCTCTACACCTACGTCAAGGACGACGAGCCGCGTGAGGCGCAGGGCCAGGGCGTGGACGGCACTTGGTACGCCGTCACACCGACCGGCGCGAAGGCGCAGACCACCACGGACCAGCCTGAGGACGAGGACGGGGGCGGCTACGGCTACTGACGCCGAGCGCCACCCCTAGACCGGCTCCGGACCTCGGCCCGCCCGGTGCACCACGCGAACCTCAGCCCGCCCGGTGCACCACGAGATCGCAGAGCTCCACAAGGGACGTCTTCGCGTCGCAGTCCCGCAGCGGCGCGAGCGTGGCCCGTGCCTCCTCGGCGAACCGCACGGTGTCCTTGCGCGCCTGCTCAAGGGCCGGGTGCACCCGCAGCCGCGCAAGCGCCTCGGCGTGCCGGGCGTCGTCCGTCAGGTCGGAGTCGAGCAGCTCGCACAGGGCGATGTCCTCGGGCAGACCGAGCTTCTCCACCCGCTCGCGCAGCCGGAGCACCGGAAGCGTGGGAATGCCCTCGCGCAGGTCGGTGCCGGGGGTCTTGCCGGACTCGCGCGAGTCGGACGCGATGTCAAGGACGTCGTCGGCCAACTGGAACGCGACGCCCAGCCGCTCGCCGTACTGGGTCAGGACGTCCACGACGGTCTCGTCGGCGCCCGACATCATGGCGCCGAAACGACACGCCACGGCGACCAGCGAGCCGGTCTTGCCGCCGAGCACGTCCAGGTAGTGGTCGACCGGGTCGCGGCCCTCGGTCGGCCCCGCGGTCTCCAGGATCTGGCCGGTGACCAGGCGTTCGAAGGCCTCGGCCTGGATGCGCACGGCGTCCGGACCGAGGTCGGCCAGGATGTACGAGGCGCGGGCGAACAGGAAGTCGCCGGTCAGGACGGCCACCGAGTTGCCCCAGCGCTGGTTGGCGCTCTCGACGCCGCGGCGCACATCGGCCTCGTCCATCACGTCGTCGTGGTAGAGCGTCGCGAGGTGCGTCAACTCCACGACCACGGCGGAGGGCGCGACGCCCGGCGCGTAGGGATCGCCGAACTGCGCGGCGAGCATCACGAGCAGCGGCCTGAACCGCTTGCCGCCCGCGCGCACCAGATGCTGTGCCGCCTCCGTGATGAAGGGGACCCCACTTTTGGTGGCGTCGAGCAGACCTTCCTCGACGGCCGTCAATCCGGCCTGGACATCGGCTTCGAGAGCCTGGTCCCGCACGCTGAGGCCGAAGGGCCCGACGACGGTCACGAGGGGTTCTCCTGTCTGCTGACGATCACAAGTCGGTCACTCGGTCGATCATCACTCGGTCGATCTTCGCGTGATGACGGGGTCGATGACACGGTTTGTCGATGTGTCGCTGCCATCACTCAAGTCAGCGTATCCGGTCGCCTTTCGATCACAGTGGGCACCCGCCTGTGCAATGCCGCCCAGGCGGGGCACGATCACCGCCGGTATGTTCTTGATCAGCTGATACGACCCAGAAGACCGCAACGCCCCGTTAACGACCGAACCACCGGGAGCAGCTCCTTGTCCCGTACGCAGGCCGAAGCCGAACCGCCCCCGGATCCTTCCACGGAGCCGCCGCCGGGCGACGACCACGCCTTCTTCGGACAGCCGCGCGGACTGCTCACCCTCTCCGGACTCGAAGTCTGGGAGCGCTTCTCGTTCCTCGGCATGCAGGCCATCCTCGTCCTCTACTTCGCGGACTCCGTCGGACACGACGGCATGGGCATGGATTCCGGAACTGCCGCGTCCGTGTCGGCTGCGTACGGAACGCTCGTCTATCTCGTGTCGGTGGCGGGCGGCTGGCTCGCCGACCGCATCCTCGGCTCGTACCGCGCGGTCCTGTGGGGCGGCATCCTCATCGCCTGCGGGCACTACTCGATGGCGGTGCCGACGGCGACGATGACCTGGGTCGGGCTCGGTCTGATCAGCGCGGGCACCGGACTGCTCAAGCCGAACGTCGCCTCCATGGTCGGCAAGCTCTACAGCACCGACGACGACCGGCGCGACGCCGGCTTCGCGCTCTACTACATGGCGATCAACGTGGGCGCCTTCGCCGGACCGCTGATCACCGGCTGGCTCGGCGAGCACAGGGGCTGGCACTGGGGCTTCTCGGCGGCCGCGATCGGCATGACGTTCGGCCTCGTCCAGTACGTGTGGGGGCGGCGCCATCTCGCCGGGCGCAAGGCATCCGCCGAATTCGCGCTGCCCCGGGACGCGATGCGCCGGGCGGCGTTCCTGATCGTCGTGGGCCTCGTCGCGGTGGCCGCCGTGGGCGGTCTGCTCGCCGCCGCCGGCTGGCTCACCATGGACCGCTTCGTCGACCTGCTCACCCTGATCTCGGTGATCGCGCCGGCCGTCTACTTCGCGGTCATGTTGCGCAGCCCGCGCGTGACGGCCGAGGAACGCGGCCGTCTCAAGCCGTACATCGTGCTCTTCCTGGCGTCGGTCGTCTTCAACTTCATCCTGTTCCAGGCGTACTCGACGATGATCCTGCTCGCGTCGACGAACGCCGAGACCTCGATCCTCGGCTTCACCTTCCCCGCCAGCTGGTACGCCTCCGCGCTCGGCGCCTTCGAGGTCGCGCTCGCCCCGGTCGTCGCCGCGGTCTGGGCGAAGATGGGCCACGGCCAGCCGCACGCGTCCAACAAGATCGCGTTCGGCGTGATCCTGGGCGGCCTCTCGTTCCTCCTGATGGTCCTGCCGACCTCGGGGCACTCCGACGACACGTACAAGATGGCCGTCTGGTGGATCGTCGGCTCGTATCTGCTGCTCGGGCTCGGCGACATCCTCGTCGAGACCTCCGGCATGTCGGCCACGACGAAGCTCGCCCCGAAGGCCTTCGCCAGCCAGACGATGTCCCTCTGGTTCCTCTCGCTCGCCCTCGCCAACGGCATCCAGGCGCAGACCGTGAAGCTCTACGGAGAGGTCTCCAACCCGGCGTACTTCGGCGTGAACGGCGCCATCGCGGTGGCCGCCGGGGTCGCCGTCATCCTGCTCGCACCGTGGCTGCGCCGCACCATGCACCCCGTCCACTGAGGTTCCCGCCATGCAGATTCGCTCCTCCTTCCCGTACGAGACCACCCGCGAGGACGTCCAGGTACCCCTCCCGGACGGGACCAAGCTGTACGCGCGCATCTGGCGCCCGGTGACGGACGAACCCGTCCCCGCGCTCCTCGAATACCTCCCCTACCGGCTGAGCGACTGGACGGCACCGCGCGACTGGCAGCGCCACCCCTGGTACGCGGGCCACGGCTACGCCTCCGTGCGCGTGGACGTGCGGGGCCACGGCAACTCGGAGGGCATGCCGGGCGACGAGTACTCGGCGGTCGAGCTGGCCGACGGGGTCGCGGTCGTCAACTGGCTCGCCGCACAGCCCTGGTGCACGGGCAAGGTCGGCATGTTCGGCATCTCCTGGGGCGGCTTCAACTCCCTCCAGATCGCGGCTCTCGCGCCCGAGCCGCTCAAGGCGGTCGTCACGGTCTGCTCGACGGACGACCGTTATGACAACGACGTGCACTACATGGGTGGTTCCGTCCTCGCGGTGGACATGCACGCATGGGCGGCGACGATGCTGGCGTTCGTGTCGCGCCCGCCGGACCCGCTGTTCGCCGGCTCCGACTGGCGCGAGATGTGGCTGGCCCGCCTCGAAGCCGTGGATCCCTTCATCCACACCTGGCTCGACCACCAGACCCGCGACGACTACTGGCGGCACGGCAGCGTCTGCGAGGACTACTCGGCGATCGGCGCGGCGGTGCTCGCGGTGGGCGGCTTCCACGATCCCTACCGGGACACGGTGCTTCGCCTGGTCGAGCATCTGCCGGGCGAGGTACAGGGGTTGATCGGCCCGTGGTCGCACCAGTACCCGGACCGGGGGCTGCCGCCGGGCCCGGCGATCGGCTTCCTCCAGGAGACGCTGCGGTGGTGGGACCACCACCTGAAGGGCGTCGAGAACGACGTCATGTCCGAGCCGAAGCTCCGCTCCTGGATCAGTGATTCGCACCGGCCCGCGACGGTGTACGACGAGCTGCCGGGCGGCTGGGTCGGCGACCCCTCCTGGCCGTCCCCGAACGTCACCCCCGTGTCGTACGCCCTCCAGGGCAACCCCCTGATCGTGAACTCCCCGCAGCACACCGGCCTGGACGCGGGCCGCTTCTTCCCCTTCGGCAACGACGCCGACCTGCCGCCGGACCAGCGGGACGAGGACGCCAAGTCGGCGTGCTTCGAGTTCGAGGTGCCATCGGCGGTACGCATCCTTGGCCGGCCCCGGGTCACGCTGCGGCTCCGCATGGACGTGCCCTTCGGACAGGCGATCGCCCGGGTGTGCGACGTGGCCCCGGACGGCTCGTCGACCCTGGTCACGCGCGGCGTCCTGAACCTGTCCGCCCGCCACGGCCGCGACCGTGCGGACGCCTGGCCGCTGGGCGATGCCGAGGACGTGACGTTCGACCTGAACGCCATCGGGTACGCGTTCCCGCCGGGGCACCGGATCCGGCTCGCGGTGTCGTCGGCGTACTGGCCGTGGATCTGGCCGCAGGCGGACTCGGCGGGCTTCGTCCTCGACCCGGCGGGCAGCTCCCTGGAACTGCCGGTCAGGGAAGGGGAATTGGACCCCGGGATCACCTTCGCCGCGCCGGAGCAGTCCGAGCCGCTTGAGGTCGTCTACCCGGCGACGCTCGACGAGCAGCGCCCCGAGCGCCTGGTCGTACGCGATGTGGCGAAGGGCGAATGGCGCCTGGAGGTGGACCCGCGCTACGGCGGCACGCGGGTCTACCCGGACGGCCTCGAATTCACCGAGGACGCCCTGGAAACGTACACGATCAACGAGTCCGACCCCCTCTCCGCCCGCACCCGCTCCGACTGGACGATCCGCCTGCACCGCCCCGAACTGGCCTGGGACGTACGGGTGGAGTCACGCTCCGAGATCACCTGCGACGCGGCGGACTTCATCACGTCGAACGAGGTGGTGTGCAAGGACGGCGGAGAGGTGGTGTTCCACCGGACTTGGGAGAAGCGAATTCCGCGGACGGCGGGGTGAGTTGGTTCAGCAGCGCCCCCGAAGGGGCGCGGGGAACTGCGCGACCAGCCACGACGGACCCGCGGACAAATACCGGAGTGCTCAGCCGAGCAGCCGCTCAAGCACCGCAGCCACCCCGTCATCCTCGTTCGACGAAGTCACCTCATCGGCAGCCGACTTGAGATCGGGATGAGCGTTGGCCATGGCGACGCCACGAGCCGCCCACACGAACATCGGTACGTCATTGGGCATGTCGCCGAAGGCGATCGTGTCCGCGGAGCTCATCCCGAGCCGCTCGGCGGCGAGCGCGAGCCCGGTCGCCTTGGTCACCCCGCGCGGCTGCAGCTCGACCGTGCCGGGACCTGACATGGTGACGGTGGCGAGGGACCCGACGGCATCACGCGCCACGGCGGCCAACTCGTCGTCGGTCAGCTCGGGATGACGCAGCAGCACCTTGCTGATCGGCTCGGCCCAGAGCGCGTCACGCCGCCGCACCCGCACGGCCGGCAGCGTGGGGTGCGGCATCAGATACCCCGGCTCGATGAGAGTGAGCCCGTCCACGCCGTCCTGGTCGACGGCGGCATGGACCTGCCCCACCTCGGCCTCGATCTTGCCGAGCGCGGCCTCGGCGAGCTCCCGGTCCAGCGTCACCGACCACACCATCCGGTCGGACTCCGCGTCGTACAACTGCGCCCCCTGCCCGCAGACGGCGAGACCGCCTCTGTCCAGATCGTCGAGGAGCGGCTTCACGCGCGGCGCGGGCCGCCCGGTCACCACCAGGTGCCGTGCCCCGGCGGCGACCGTCGCCGCCAGTGCGGCCCGCGACCGGTCGGAGATGGTGTCGTCGCCGCGCAGCAGCGTTCCGTCCAGGTCAGTGGCGATAAGTGAATATGCGAGGGGAGCGGACATGATCCAGAGAATACGGATCCGCGGCGATGCCGAAAGCAACGTCACAGGAGCTGTGACGGGCGCAGTGCGCCGGTCGCACTACCGGCGCTCCGGGGATTCACCGAGACGTGTCGTTCCGAACGGCTCGGGGGCGCACGCCGGGGTGGAGTGACGGGTGCCCGGACGGGTGCCGGATCCACCCGATTCCCCTTCGCCTTGGCCCTAGTTGGCCGCCGCCACAGACCTCTCGTTCCCCCTCGCCCACCGCCCCTTCGTCCTCCCTCGCCCGCCCCTCAGCCGTGCGCCGCCGCGAGATGCCGGGCAAGGCGCGGCGAGGCGAACTCCGTCCCGCACACGAACCTCATCACCGGTCCGTACGAGGCCGCCGCCGGCAGCCCCGTGAAGTACAGGCCGGGCACCGACGAGACGTACCCCGCACCGAGCTTCGGCGTCCCCCGGCTCACCGCCAGGCGGGCGCGGAGCGCGTGGCCGAGGAAGTCCATCGCGGCGATGTCGACCCGGTAGCCCGTCGCCGCCATCACGTGGTCGGCGGAGAGCTCGCGGGTGCGGCCGCCCAGGGTCTCGACCCGCAGCACCGGGCTGCCGTCACGGACGTCCGCCGATACGACGCGGCGGACCTCGCGCGTCTCGACCTTGCCCTCGAAGCGGTCGCGCAGCCACCAGGCGCCAAGGGGGCCCAGGATGCGGCGGACCAGGAAGTGACGGGCCTGCGGGGGCAGATAGCGGTAGGGGTGCGGGTAGTAGCTGACCGCGTAGAGCGACCAGGCGCGGCCGAACGGCGACTCGGGGCGCAGCCTCGGCTGCTCCCAGGGGGGCGCCCCGAAGCCCACCGACCCCTTGCCGCGCGCCACCACCCGTACGTTCGCGCCCGCTTCGGCGGCGAGCGCGGCCGTCTCCAGGGCGGACTGGCCCGCGCCGACCACGATCAGGTCGCGGCCGGAGAACCGTGACAGGTCGTGGTGCTGCGAGCTGTGCGAGACGGGCCCTGTGGGGGTCGGTCCGTCCGGTACGGCCGCCGCAAGCTCGGGCGGCAGCTGCGCGAGGCCGGAGAGCCCGGTCGCGACGACGACCGCGCGGGCCGTGAACTGCTCGCCGGAGTCCAGCTTCAGCTCGAAGCCCGCCGTGCCCCTGCGGTCGACCGACACCACCCGCACCTGTTCGAGTTCGGGCACGAGCTTCTGCTTGAACCACTCCCCGTAGTCGACGAAGGTCTCCACGGGGATGATGTCCTCGTCGGTGACCAGGCGCGGTATCCCCGCCGCGTCGCAGTAGTCGACGAGGTTGTGGCCGCGCTGCGGCGCGTCGATGTTCGACGCCGCGGGCGTCGACTTCAGGAGCATCCCCGCGGGCATATGGGCGCGCCAACTGACCATGGGCTCGCCGAAGATCCGCACCGGGATGCCGCGGGCCCGTAGATGGGCCGCGGTGGACAGGCCGAACGGGCCCGCCCCGATGATTGCTACTGGCTGGATCACGAAGTCCCTCCCCAGGACGTCACTTGTTGCGTGTGCCTACTTCGTGTGGTGCTGGATTCAGTTGTGTGGTGCCGGGGTGTGTGATGGCGGGATCAACTCGTCGTGCTCCCCCGCCGGTTCGTGCGCCAGAGCTGGTACAGATGCTTGGCCCCCGGCCGTACGAACCTCGCGAGCATCGTGAAGAACGGCTTCATGTCGTCCGCCGCGAGCCACGCCAGTTCCGTGCCGCTCGCGCGGGCGGGCGCGTGCGGCGTCGTATATCCGCTGCGGCGGTAGGCGAGGAGAGCGGGCAGGTCGATGTTCTCCACGACGTACCGATGACCGGCGCGCTGTTCCCCCTCCGGGACAGAGCGGCCTGTCAGGTGCAGATGCATCGCACGGACGACGTCGATCCCGGACTCGCTCTCGAAGAGCCGGAACTGGGCGCCCATGCGCGGGTTGAAGTCGAGCAGTTTGTACTGACCGTCGCGCCGGTCGAAGCGCAGGTCGAGGTCGATGATTCCGGTGAAGCCGATCTGCTTGATGAAACGTGCGGCGAGGTCCGCGAGTTCCGGATTGTCGACGACGTACGCATTCGCCGTCATCCCCGCGTGCGGCGGCCAGGAGCGCACCTTGACGCCCGTGAACATCGCGAGCGGCGTCGAGTCCGCGTCGAAGTACGCGTGCACGATCCAGTCCTCGGCCTGCTCGCGGGGCAGATACTCCTGGAGGATCACACCGGGGCGCGCGCCCCAGTCGCGGGCCAGGCTGAGCAGGCCGTCCGGGGTCTCTATGCGCGTCGTTCCGTTCACCGCGGGTCTGGTGCGGCGGGTGAACGCCTCGCGGTTCTTGGCGACCACCGGGAAGGCCGCCGCGGCGGCGAACTCCTCGATGTCCCCGAGGCTTTCGGGGAAGGCCGCCGCGGGCGACGCGATGCCGTGCTCCACGCACAGCTCGTGCAGGCCCTGCTTGCTGGCGAGGCGGCGAGGCAACTCCGGCTCCACGCGCGGGAACAGGAACCCCGCGTCACCGAGCGGCTGCTGGTGCTCGGCGATGAGGACGGCCGCCTCCTCGTCGGTCGGGATCAGGACCGTGGGCCTGCCGATCCGGCGGGCGACGCGCAGCAGCCCGTCGACGAGCCGCTCCGGCTCCTCAGCCCCTGTGGTCGGCCAGGGGAAGGCTCCGGTGAGGTGACGCGAGACCGCCGCGGGCGTGTAACGGTCCTCCGTGATCGCATACATGGGCACGCCGAGACGCCCCAGGCTGCGGATGGCGCCGACGCCGCCGTGGTGCAGCGGATAGTTGCCGAACTTTACGATCAGGCCGGGCACGTCCCGGTCCGCCGCCACGGGCACGCTGTCGTTCGTCCTGGCCACGGGTCCCCCCACGTGTCCTTCCGTCTGACCCGGACCCACCCCGTCCGCGTCCCCCAAAGGAAGCTAAGCCGGAATTGACCACTCCAGCAAGGCTTATTCGGACATTGCGAACTCTTTAGGCACTGCCCGAACCGGGGACTTCCCACGTAACGTGTGGCACACCCAATGGAAAGCGAGGCAGGTACGCATGTCCGAGCAGACCCCGCTCGAGCCGGCCGGGAGCGACCCTTCCGTGCGCTCCGAAGGCGGCGACCCCTTCGCCCTCTCGGAGAGCGACCCCTTCGGGCCGCACAATCTTCCGTACGGCGTGTTCTCCCCCGCCGGTGACGCCGAGCGCAGGGTCGGCGTACGACTCGGCGATCATGTCCTCGACGCGGGCGCCGCGGCCGCCGCGCTCGGTTCGCCCTATGTCTCGCTGCTCGCACGGCCCACGCTGAACCCGCTGCTCGCAGCGGGCCGCACCGCCTGGTCCGACGTCCGGCGCGCGATCACGGCATGGGTGACGATCCCGGCCCACCGCGAGGTGGTCCGTCCACTCCTTCACCCGCTGTCCGAGGTGACGCTGCACCTCCCCTTCGAGGTCGCGGACTATGTGGACTTCTACGCCTCCGAGCACCACGCGACGCATCTGGGCAAGATCTTCCGCCCGGACTCGCCGACGCCGCTGACCCCGAACTGGAAGCACCTGCCGATCGGTTACCACGGCCGGTCAGGCACCGTTGTGGTCTCCGGGACTGAAGTGGTACGTCCGACGGGGCAGCGCAAGGCGCCCGCCGACACGGCCCCCGTCTTCGGCCCCTCGGTCCGGCTCGACATCGAGGCGGAGGTCGGCTTCGTCGTCGGTACGCCGTCGCAGCTCGGCACGCCGGTGCCGCTCGCGGACTTCCGTGAGCATGTCTTCGGCCTCACGCTCCTCAACGACTGGTCGGCGCGTGACATCCAGGCCTGGGAGTACGTCCCGCTCGGGCCGTTCCTCGGCAAGTCCTTCTGCACCTCCGTCTCGGCGTGGATCACCCCGCTGGAGGCGCTGGACGCGGCGCGCGTCACCCCGCCCGCGCGGACGCACGAGCTCCTCCCCTATCTGGACGACTCGGCGGAGTCCGCCGCGGACGAGCCGGGCGGCTACGACCTGCGGATCACCGTGACCCTGAACGGCCACGTCATCTCCGAGCCGCCCTTCTCCACCGTCTACTGGACGGCCGCCCAGCAGCTGGCCCACATGACGGTGAACGGCGCGTCCCTGCGCACCGGTGACCTCTACGGCTCGGGCACCGTCTCCGGCCCCTCGGAGGGGCAGTACGGCTCCCTCATCGAGATCACCTGGAACGGCCGTGACCCGCTTGTCCTGCCGGACGGGAAGCGGACGTTCCTGGAGGACGGGGATGAGGTCACTCTGAGTGCGTGGGCCCCTGGTCCGGACGGGATCCGGGTGGGCCTCGGCGAGGTTTCTGGCAGGGTCGCCTCAGCACGATGAGTCCGGCAGGGGCCGGGGAGCGTCTACAGCACCGTCGTGGCTGGTCGCGCAGTTCCCCGCGCCCCTTACGGGGCGCGGCTCGGCCCCTCAGAAGTCGTCCGGCGGCTCCGGCCACTCCTCCTCCGGGGTCTCCGGCGGAGTAGTGGCCGTCCCGTCCAGTTCCGCCAGTACCCCCAGTACACCCTCCCCGTACGTCGCCAGCTTCTTCTCGCCGAGGCCGCTGATGCCGCCAAGGTCCGCCAGGGACGAGGGCCGCAGCGTGGCGATCTCCCGCAGCGTGGCGTCGTGGAAGATCACGTACGCCGGGAGGCCGAGCTCCTTGGCCTGTGCCCCGCGCCATGCCCGCAGCGCCTCGAACACCGGGACCGCTTCCTGAGGCAGCTCGGCCACGGCGGCCGCCGTCTTCGCCTTCCGCTCCCCCTTCGAGGCCCGGGCGGCAGCCGCGCGCTTGGGCTCCTTGCGCAACCGCACCTCCCGCTCCCGGCCAAGGACTGTTCCGCTCTCCTCGGTCAGGACCAGCGTGCCGTACTCCCCCTCGACCGCGATAAGACCCTGGGCCAGCAACTGCCGCACCACGCCCCGCCATTCGGCCTCCGCGAGCTCCTCGCCGATGCCGAAGACCGAGAGCTGGTCGTGGTCGAACTGGATGACCTTGGCGGTCTTCTTGCCGAGCAGGATGTCGATGATCTGGCCCGCGCCGAACTTCTGCCCGCGCTCGCGCTGGAGCCGTACGACCGTCGACAGGACCTTCTGCGCCGCGACCGTGCCGTCCCAGGTCTCCGGAGGCGTGAGGCACGTGTCGCAGTTGCCGCAGGACTGGCCCTCCGCCTCCTGGCCGAAGTACGTGAGGAGCTGGGCCCTGCGGCACTGCGCGGTCTCGCACAGCGCCAGCATCGAGTCCAGGTGCGAGGCGGCCCGGCGGCGGAATGCCTCGTCGCCCTCGCCGCCCTGGATCAGCTTCCGCTGCTGGACGACGTCCTGCAGGCCGTACGCCATCCAGGCCGTGGAGGGCAGCCCGTCACGTCCCGCGCGGCCCGTTTCCTGGTAGTAGCCCTCGACCGACTTCGGCAGGTCGAGGTGGGCGACGAACCGGACGTCCGGCTTGTCGATGCCCATGCCGAAGGCGATCGTGGCGCAGACGACCAGGCCCTCCTCCCGGAGGAAGCGGGACTGGTGGGCGGCGCGCGTCCCACCGTCCAGACCCGCGTGGTACGGCACCGCCTCGATGCCGTTCTTGCAGAGGAACTCCGCTGTCTTCTCGACCGAGTTGCGCGACAGGCAGTACACGATGCCCGCGTCCCCCGCGTGCTCCTCCTTCAGGAAGGACAGGAGCTGCTTCTTCGGCTCGGCCTTCGGCACGACGCGGTACTGGATGTTGGGCCGGTCGAAGCTCGCCACGAAGTGCTTGGCGTCCGGCATGCCGAGCCGCTCGGTGATCTCCCGGTGCGTGGCGTGCGTCGCCGTCGCCGTCAGGGCGATGCGCGGCACGTCCGGCCAGCGCTCGCCGAGGAGGGAGAGGGCCAGATAGTCGGGGCGGAAGTCGTGGCCCCACTGGGCGACGCAGTGCGCCTCGTCGATCGCGAAGACGGAGATCTTGGCGCGCGAGAGCAGGTCGAGGGTCGACTCCAGGCGCAGCCGCTCCGGCGCCAGGTACAGCACGTCGAGCTCCCCCGCGAGGAACTCGGCCTCCATCACGCGCCGCTCGTCGAAGTCCTGTGTGGAGTTGATGAACCCGGCCCGCACGCCGAGCGCCCGCAGCGCGTCCACCTGGTCCTGCATGAGCGCGATGAGGGGCGAGACGACCACGCCCGTGCCGGATCTGACCAGGGCCGGGATCTGATAGCAGAGCGACTTGCCGCCGCCGGTGGGCATCAGCACGACGGAGTCCCCGCCCGCGATCACATGCTCGATGATCGCTTCCTGCTCGCCGCGGAACGCGTCGTACCCGAAGACGCGGTGCAGCGTCCGCAACGCGTCACTGTCCGCCACCGCGCTCGGTACGGTCACCTCGCTCATGCCACTGATCCCATCCATCGCCCTGCCCCCGTACGTCGCGCTTCGACCACTGCCTCCACGATAGGGCTCAGGACCGACAGCTCTGGAAGTTATCCACAGGCCCGGCCCTCCAGACGCCACCGCCCGGCACCCCAGTCGAACAGGGTGCCGGGCGGCGTACGAACGGAGACGGAGACCGAGAGGGAGTCGGTCAGCGGACGAAGACCCCCGCCTGGTTCGCCAGATCCAGGAAGTACTGCGGGGCCACACCGAGGACGACCGTCACCGCGACACCCACACCGATCGCGGTCATCGTCAGCGGCGAGGGCACGGCGACGGTCGGGCCGTCCGCCTTCGGCTCGCTGAAGAACATGAGCACGATCACACGGATGTAGAAGAACGCGGCGATCGCGGACGAGATCACACCGACCACGACCAGCGCGCCCGCGCCGCCCTCGGCCGCCGCCTTGAAGACCGCGAACTTCCCGGAGAACCCGGAGGTCAGCGGGATGCCGGCGAAGGCGAGCAGGAAGACCGCGAAGACCGCCGCGACCAGCGGCGACCTGCGGCCGAGCCCCGCCCACTTGGACAGGTGCGTGGCCTCGCCGCCCGCGTCCCGCACCAGCGTGACCACCGCGAACGCGCCGATCGTCACGAAGGAGTAGGCCCCCAGATAGAAGAGGACCGACGAGATGCCGTCCGGGGTCATGGCGATGACACCGGCGAGGATGAAGCCCGCGTGCGCGATCGACGAGTACGCGAGGAGCCGCTTGATGTCGGTCTGGGTGATCGCGACGATCGCACCGGCCAGCATCGTGAGGATCACGACGCCCCACATCACGGGCCGCCAGTCCCAGCGCAGGCCCGGCAGGACCACGTAGAGCAGCCGTAGGAGCGCGCCGAAGGCGGCCACCTTCGTCGCCGCCGCCATGAAGCCGGTCACCGGGGTCGGAGCGCCCTGGTAGACGTCCGGGGTCCACATGTGGAACGGCACCGCGCCGACCTTGAAGAGCAGACCCATGACGATCATCGCGGCGCCGATCAGGAGCAGCGCGTCGTTGCCCATGGTGTCGGCGAGCGCCGGGTTGACCGTCTCGATGCTGCCGTCGACGACCTTCGCGATGGTGCCGTACGACACCGAGCCCGCGTACCCGTAGAGCAGCGCGATCCCGAAGAGCATGAAGGCGGAGGAGAAGGCGCCGAGCAGGAAGTACTTGACGGCGGCTTCCTGCGACATCAGACGCTTGCGGCGGGCGAGCGCGCACAGCAGGTAGAGCGGCAGCGAGAAGACCTCAAGAGCGATGAAGAGCGTCAGGAGGTCGTTCGCCGACGGGAAGACGAGCATCCCGCCGATCGCGAAGAGCGCCAGCGGGAACACCTCGGTGGTGGCGAACCCGGCCTTCGTGGCGGCCTTTTCACCCTCGCTGCCCGGCACGGCGCCGGCCTGCGCGACGAACGAGTCGACGCGATTGCCGTGCGCCAGCGGGTCGAGCCGCCGCTCGGCGAAGGTGAAGATCGCGACGAGTCCGGCGAGGAGGATCGTGCCCTGCAGGAAGAGCGCGGGTCCGTCGACGGCGATGGCGCCCATCGCGGCGATGTGCGCCTTCGTCGTGCCGTATCCGGTGGCCGCGAGCCCGACGACCGCGGCGAAGGCCGCGGTGAGGGCGACCACGGCCACGAACACCTGGACGTAGTAGCGGGACTTACGCGGTACGAAGGCCTCGATGAGGATCCCGAGGACCGCCGCGCCGATGACGATCAACGTCGGTGACAGCTGTGCGTACTCGATCGTGGGAGTGTCGATCTTGTCGATCGTGTCCTGGGGCGCCGCGGCCGACGCCATTGTCCACAGGCTGTGGACAGCCGATGCGCTCACTTGGCCGCCTCCACGTCGGGCTTCGGGTCCTTCTGCTGTACGTCGGACATGGTGTGCTCGACCGCCGGGTTCACCAGCTCGGTGAGCGGCTTCGGGTAGACGCCGAGGCCGATCAGGAGCGCGATCAGCGGGGCGACGACGACCAGTTCCCGCACCCGCAGGTCGGGCATGGACGAGACCTCGGGCTTCACGGGGCCCGTCATCGTCCGCTGGTACAGGACGAGGGTGTAGAGCGCGGCGAGCACGATGCCGAAGGTCGCGATGATCCCGGCCACCGGATAGCGCGCGAACGCGCCGACCAGGACCAGGAACTCACTCACGAACGGGGCGAGCCCCGGCAGCGAGAGCGTCGCGAGACCGCCGATCAGGAACGTGCCAGCGAGCACCGGGGCGACCTTCTGCACCCCTCCGTAGTCCGCGATGAGCCGCGAACCGCGCCGCGAGATCAGGAAGCCGGCCACCAGCATCAGCGCGGCGGTCGAGATGCCGTGGTTGACCATGTAGAGCGTCGCGCCGGACTGGCCCTGCGAGGTCATCGCGAAGATGCCGAGAATGATGAACCCGAAGTGCGAGATCGACGCGTACGCCACCAGGCGCTTGATGTCGCGCTGGCCGACGGCGAGCAGCGCGCCGTAGACGATGCTGATCAGCGCGAGTACGACGATGACCGGCGTCGCCCACTTGCTCGCCTCGGGGAAGAGCCCGAGGCAGAACCGCAGCATCGCGAACGTGCCGACCTTGTCGACGACGGCCGTGATCAGTACGGCGACCGGGGCCGTGGCCTCGCCCATCGCGTTCGGCAGCCAGGTGTGCAGCGGCCACAGCGGCGCCTTCACCGCGAAGGCGAAGAAGAAGCCGAGGAAGAGCCACCGCTCGGTGCTGGTCGCCATGTCCAGCGTGCCGTTGGCCCGCGCCTCGGCGATCTCCTGGAGCGAGAAGTTCCCCGCCACCACGTAGAGCCCGATCACGGCGGCCAGCATGATCAGGCCGCCGACCAGGTTGTAGAGAAGGAACTTCACGGCCGCGTACGAGCGTTGCGCCGATGCCTTCTCGTCGCTGCCCGCGTGGGCGCGGTCTCCGAAGCCGCCGATGAGGAAGTACATCGGGATGAGCATGGCTTCGAAGAAGATGTAGAAGAGGAAGACGTCGGTGGCCTCGAAGGAGATGATCACCATCGCCTCGACGGCGAGGATCAGGGCGAAGAAACCCTGAGTCGGCCGCCAGCGCGAGGACTTGGTCTCCAGGGGATCGGCGTCGTGCCAGCCCGCCAGGATGATGAAGGGGATCAGGAGCGCGGTGAGCGCGATGAGCGCAACACCGATGCCGTCCACCCCGAGTTCGTACCGCACCCCGAAGTCCGCGATCCAGGAACGGGATTCGGTGAGTTGATAGCGGTCCCCATCCGGGTCAAACCGCACGAGGACGGTCACGGCGAGCGCGAGCGTCGCGAGCGAGACGAGCAGCGCGAGCCACTTGGCGGCGCTCCGCCGGGCGGCCGGGACGGCTGCCGTGGCGATCGCGCCGACCGCGGGCAGGGCCGCCGTCGCTGTCAGCAGAGGAAAGGACATCGGTATCAGACCGCCCTCATCAGCAGGGTCGCGGCGATGAGTACCGCAGCGCCGCCGAACATCGAGACCGCGTAGGAGCGGGCGTAGCCGTTCTGCAGTTTGCGCAGCCGCCCGGAGAGCCCGCCGACCGAGGCCGCCGTGCCGTTGACGACTCCGTCGACCAGGGTGTGGTCGACGTAGACCAGGGACCGCGTGAGGTGCTCGCCACCACGCACCAGGACCACGTGGTTGAAGTCGTCCTGGAGGAGATCGCGGCGGGCGGCTCGGGTGAGCAGCGAGCCGCGCGGGGCGGTGACCGGGACCGGCCGGCGTCCGTACTGGACGTAGGCGAAGGTCACACCGATGACCAGGACGACCATCGTGGCGCCCGTGACCGTCGTGGCGCTGAGCGGCGAGTCGCCGTGGGCGTGGTGGGTGACCGGCTCCAGCCAGTGCATGAAGCGGTCGCCGATGCTGAAGAACCCGCCCGCGAAGACCGACCCGAAGGCCAGCAGGATCATCGGGATCGTCATCGACTTGGGCGACTCGTGCGGGTGCGGCTCCTTGCCTTCCGCATCCGGCTGCCACCGCTTCTCTCCGAAGAAGGTCATCAGCATCACGCGTGTCATGTAGTACGCGGTGATGGCCGCGCCCAGGAGCGCCACCGAGCCGAGGATCCAGCCCTCCGTGCCGCCCTTGGCGAACGCCGCCTCGATGATCTTGTCCTTGGAGAAGAAGCCGGACAGACCGGGGAAGCCGATGATCGCGAGGTAGCCGAGACCGAAGGTCACGAAGGTGACCGGCATGTACTTGCGCAGGCCGCCGTACTTCCTCATGTCGACCTCGTCGTTCATGCCGTGCATGACCGAACCGGCCCCGAGGAAGAGCCCGGCCTTGAAGAAGCCGTGCGTCACCAGGTGCATGATCGCGAAGACGTAGCCGATGGGGCCGAGGCCCGCGGCCAGGATCATGTAGCCGATCTGGGACATCGTCGACCCGGCGAGGGCCTTCTTGATGTCGTCCTTCGCGCAACCGACGATCGCACCGAAGAGGAGCGTGACCGCGCCCACGACGGTGACGACGAGCTGGGCGTCCGGCGCGGCGTTGAAGATCTCTCCGGAGCGGACGATCAAGTACACGCCCGCGGTCACCATCGTCGCCGCGTGGATCAGGGCCGAGACCGGGGTCGGGCCCTCCATCGCGTCGCCGAGCCAGGACTGCAGCGGCACCTGGGCGGACTTGCCGCACGCGGCGAGCAGCAGCATCAGGCCGATGGCGGTGAGCTTGCCCTCGCTGGTCTCACCCGTCGACTCCAGGACAGGACCGAAGGCGAACGTCCCGAAGGTGGTGAACATCAGCATGATCGCGATCGACAGGCCCATGTCGCCGACCCGGTTGACCAGGAAGGCCTTCTTGGCGGCGGTGGCCGCGCTGGGCTTGTGCTGCCAGAAGCCGATCAGGAGGTACGAGGCGAGGCCGACGCCCTCCCATCCGACGTACAGGAGCAGGTAGTTGTCGGCGAGGACCAGGAGGAGCATCGCCGCGAGGAACAGGTTCAGATAGCCGAAGAAGCGGCGGCGCCGCTCGTCGTGCTCCATGTACCCGATGGAGTAGATGTGGATCAGCGTGCCCACACCGGTGATCAGCAGGACGAACGTCATCGACAGCTGGTCGAGCTGGAAGGCGACGTCCGCCTGGAAGCCCTCCACGGGGATCCAGGCGAACAGGTGCTGCGACAGGGAGCGCTCCTCGGCGCCCTTGCCCAGCATGTCGGTGAAGAGCAGCACGCCGACGACGAAGGAGGCGGCCGCGAGCAGCGTGCCGAGCCAGTGGCCCACACGGTCCAACCGCCGCCCGCCGCACAGCAGTACGGCCGCTCCGAGCAGAGGCGCCGCTACCAGCAGCGCGATCAGGTTCTCCACTTTTCAGCGACCCCTTACAGCTTCATCAGGCTGGCGTCGTCGACCGAGGCCGAGTGGCGGGAGCGGAACAGCGACACGATGATCGCCAGGCCGACCACGACCTCCGCGGCGGCGACGACCATCGTGAAGAAGGCGATGATCTGGCCGTCGAGATTGCCGTGCAGCCGGGAGAAGGCGACGAAGGCGAGGTTGCACGCGTTGAGCATCAGCTCGATACACATGAACACCACGATCGCGTTCCGCCTGATCAGCACGCCGGTGGCGCCGATCGCGAACAACAGCGCCGCGAGATACAGGTAGTTGACCGGATTCACTTCGACGCCTCCTCGGCCTCGGGCGACCGCTCCAGGCGCTCCGTGGAACGCTGCTCGAGCGCCCGCAGATCGGCGATCGCCTCGTCCGACACATCACGGATCTGGCCGCGCTCGCGCAGCGTCTTGTTGACCGTGAGCTCCGACGGAGTGCCGTCCGGGAGCAGGCCCGCGATGTCCACGGCGTTGTGCCGTGCGTAGACACCCGGGGCGGGCAGCGGCGGCACGTGGCTGGAGCGCACGCGCTCCTCGGACATCTCGCGCTGCGTCTTGGCGCGCTCCGTGCGCTCGCGGTGGGTGAGCACCATCGCGCCGACGGTGGCGGTGATCAGCAGCGCGCCGGTGATCTCGAAGGCGAAGACGTACTTCGTGAAGATGAGCTCGGCGAGCCCCTCCACGTTGCCGCCCGCGTTCGCCTTGGAGAGTCCGGCGAACTCGTTCACCGAAGCGTTCCCGATCCCCGCGAACAGCAGGATCGCGAAGCCGAAGCCGCACAGGCCGGCCAGCCAGCGCTGGCCCTTGATGGTCTCCTTCAGGGAGTCGGCGGCGGTGACGCCGACGAGCATGACCACGAAGAGGAAGAGCATCATGATCGCGCCGGTGTAGACGACGACCTGGACGATGCCCAGGAAGTACGCGCCGTTGGCGAGGTAGAAGACCGCCAGGACGATCATGGTCCCGGCCAGGCAGAGCGCGCTGTGCACGGACTTCTTCATGAGGATGGTGCACAGGGCGCCGATCACGGCCACCGTGCCGAGCACCCAGAACTGGACGGCCTCACCGGTCGACGTGGTGTAGGCGGCAAGCTCGCTCATCCTGCCGCCCCTTCCGCATCGGGGGCCTTCTCGCCCTTGCTGACGGCCACTTGGGGGACCGTGCCGGGCGCGGCCTCGGTCACCAGGCCGCGGTAGTAGTCCTGCTCGTCCGTGCCCGGGAAGATCGAGTGCGGCGACTCGACCATGCCTTCCTCCAGGCCGGCGAGCAGCTGCTCCTTGGTGTAGATGAGGTTCGCGCGGGTGCTGTCCGCCAGCTCGAACTCGTTCGTCATCGTCAACGCGCGCGTGGGGCACGCCTCGATGCACAGGCCGCACAGGATGCAGCGGGCGTAGTTGATCTGGTAGACGCGGCCGTACCGCTCGCCCGGGGAGTAGCGCTCCTCCTCGGTGTTGTCCGCGCCCTCCACATAGATGGCGTCCGCGGGGCAGGCCCAGGCGCAGAGCTCACAGCCGATGCACTTCTCCAGGCCGTCCGGATGGCGGTTGAGCTGATGCCTGCCGTGGAAGCGGGGAGCGGTGGTCTTCTCCTGCTCCGGGTACTGCTCGGTCAGCCGCTTCTTGAACATGGCCTTGAAGGTCACGCCGAAGCCCGCGACGGGGTTCTGGAACCCCTGCTTCGATTGGTTCGACTCGTGGGTCGAGTCCTCGTTCGGCTCAGCCATCGGACGCCTCCTTTCCGTCACTTTGAGTATCCGGCCCACCACTGACAATCAACTCCCGCTCCTGGCGCGAGCGGCGGCGCGGCACGGGCGGCAGGGTCTGTCCGGGCAGCGGCGGGACCGGGAATCCGCCCGCCATCGGGTCGAAGCCGACCGGCTCTTCCTGGACCGCCGCTTCCTTCTCGCGTTTGTCGCGGAAGATGTCGACGACGACGGAGAGCAAGAGCAGTGCGATGACTCCGCCGCCCACATAGAGCGCGATCGAGGTGAAGTCGTACTCCTCGTTCCGCATCACCCTGACCGTGGCCACAAGCATCAGCCAGACGACCGAGACCGGGATCAGGACCTTCCAGCCGAGCTTCATCAGCTGGTCGTAGCGGACGCGTGGCAGCGTGCCGCGCAGCCAGATGAAGAAGAACAGCAGCAGCTGGACCTTGATCACGAACCAGAGCATCGGCCACCAGCCGTGGTTCGCGCCCTCCCAGAAGGTGCTGACCGGATACGGGGCCCGCCAGCCGCCCAGGAAGAGCGTGACCGAGACCGCCGAGACGGTGACCATGTTGACGTACTCGGCGAGCATGAACAGCGCGAACTTGATGGAGGAGTACTCGGTGTTGAAGCCACCGACGAGGTCGCCCTCGGACTCCGGCATGTCGAACGGCGCGCGGTTGGTCTCGCCGACCATCGTCACGATGTAGATCAGGAACGAGACGGGAAGCAGCAGGATGTACCAGCGGTCCGCCTGCGCCTCCACGATCGCCGAGGTCGACATCGACCCGGAGTAGAGGAAGACGGAGGCGAAGGCCGCGCCCATCGCGATCTCGTACGAGATCATCTGCGCGCAGGAGCGCAGGCCCCCGAGGAGCGGATAAGTGGATCCAGAACTCCAACCCGCGAGCACGATGCCGTAGATGCCGACCGAGGCGACCGCGAGGATGTAGAGCATCGCGATCGGCAGGTCGGTCAGCTGCATCGTCGTACGCTGGCCGAAGATCGAGACTTCGTTGCCCGCGGGCCCGAAGGGGATCACCGCGATCGCCATGAAGGCCGGGATCGCCGCGACGATCGGGGCAAGGATGTAGACCACCTTGTCCGCGCGCTTGACGATCACGTCTTCCTTGAGCATCAGCTTGATGCCGTCAGCGAGGGACTGCAGCATGCCCCAGGGGCCGTGCCGGTTGGGGCCGATGCGCAGCTGCATCCAGGCGACGACCTTGCGCTCCCACACGATGGAGAAGAGCACCGTCACCATCAGGAACGCGAAGCAGAAGACCGCCTTGATGGCGACGAGCCACCAGGGGTCACGGCCGAACATGGACAGGTCTTCCGCCGCAAGCGGCACCACGGTGTGCATCACGACGTCACCTCCGGGGCCTCAGTGGGCTCCGGCAGGACCGCCGGGCCGATGCGGACGAGGTCGCCGGGGCGCGCGCCGGTGTCCGAGGCGACGCCTCCCCCGGTCGAGTTCAGCGGCAGCCACACCACCCGGTCCGGCATCTCGGTGACCTGGAGCGGGAGTTCGGTCGCGCCCCCCGCAGGACCGGTGACGGCGAGGGTGTCGCCGTCCTTGACGCCGGCCTCCGCCGCGGTGGCCGCCGAGAGCCGGGCGACCGCCGCGTGCCGCGTCCCCGCGAGCGCGTCGTCGCCCTCCTGGAGGCGGCCCTGGTCGAGCAGCAGCCGGTGGCCCGCGAGAACGGCCTCTCCGGAGGCGGGCCTGGGCGGCTGGGCACCTGTCTCCAGGGGCTCGGTGGCGTGCGGTCCGTCCCAGCCGCCGAGCCGGTCCAGCTCGCGCCGGGCGGTCGTCAGGTCAGGAAGGCCCAGGTGTACGTCGCCGGCGTCGGCCAGCATGTGCAGCACCCGCGCGTCGCTGGGCGCGAGCGGGCGCGTCATCTGGTCGGGCTTGAGCGCGGCGGCGAAAAGCCGTGCCCTGCCCTCCCAGTTGAGGAAGGTGCCCGACTTCTCCGCGACCGCCGCCACGGGCAGGACGACGTCGGCGTGCTCGGTGACCTCGCTGGGGCGCAGTTCGAGCGAGACCAGGAAGCCGATCTCCGCGAGGGCTTCACGCGCGCGTGCCGGGTCGGGAAGGTCGGCGACCTCCACACCCGACACCAGGAGCGCCCGCAGTTCACCGGTCGCGGCGGCCTCGACGATCTGGCCGGTGTCGCGGCCGTAGCGGTGCGGGAGTTCGGCGACGCCCCAGGCCGCAGCGACCTCTTCCCGCGCGCGCGGGTCGGTGGCCGGACGGCCGCCCGGCAGCAGCGAGGGCAGCGCGCCCGCCTCGATGGCGCCGCGCTCCCCCGCCCTGCGCGGGATCCACACCAACTGGGCGCCGGTCGCGGACGCGGCCCGCACGGCGGCGGTGAGCCCGCCGCGCACACCGGCGGCGCGCTCGCCGACGACGATCACCGCACCCGAAGTGCGCAGCGCCTCGGCCGCCTTGGCACCGTCGCCCTCCAGGCCGGCCCCGGCCGCGAGCGCGTCGAGCCACTCCGTCTCGGTTCCGGGAGCGGCCGGCAGCAGCGTGCCGCCCGCCTTCTCCAGGCCGCGGGACGCGAAGGGCGCCAGCGAGAAGGTCCGCTGGCCGTGCTTGCGCCAGGCCTTGCGCAGCCGCAGGAAGATCCCGGGCGCCTCCTCCTCGGACTCGAATCCGACGAGCAGGACCGCGGGCGCCTTCTCCAGTGCCGCGTACGTGACTCCGGTGCCGTCGAGGTCCCGGCCACGGCCCGCGACGCGCGCAGCGAGGAAGTCGGCCTCCTCGCTGCTGTGCACGCGCGCGCGGAAGTCGATGTCGTTCGTGTCGAGCGCCACGCGCGCGTACTTGCTGTATGCGTAGGCATCCTCCACGGTGAGCCGGCCGCCGGTGAGGACACCGGTGCGGCCGCGTGCCGCGGCGAGACCGCGGGCCGCCACCTCCAGGGCCTCGGGCCAACTGGCCGGCTCCAGCTGACCTGTTGCGGCATCGCGCACCAAGGGGGTGGTCAGCCGGTCCGGCTTCTGCGCGTAACGGAAGCCGAAGCGTCCCTTGTCGCAGATCCACTCCTCGTTGACCTCGGGGTCGTCCTGGGCGAGGCGCCGCATGACCTTGCCGCGCCGGTGGTCGGTGCGGGTCGCGCAGCCGCCCGAGCAGTGCTCGCACACCGAGGGCGACGACACCAGGTCGAAGGGCCGGGAGCGGAAGCGATACGCCGCCGAGGTCAGCGCGCCGACCGGGCAGATCTGGATGGTGTTCCCGGAGAAGTACGACTCGAACGGGTCGCCCTCGCCCGTGCCGACCTGCTGCAGCGCGCCCCGCTCGATCAGCTCGATCATCGGGTCGCCCGCGATCTGGTTGCTGAACCGGGTGCAGCGCGCGCACAGCACGCACCGCTCACGGTCGAGAAGGACCTGCGTGGAGATGGGGACGGGCTTCTCGTACGTCCGCTTCTTGCCCTCGAAGCGGGAGTCCGGGTCGCCGACCTGCATCGCCTGGTTCTGCAGCGGGCACTCGCCGCCCTTGTCGCAGACCGGGCAGTCCAGCGGGTGGTTGATGAGCAGCAGCTCCATCACACCGCGCTGCGCCTTCTCGGCGACCGACGACGTCAGCTGCGACTTCACGACCATGCCGTCGGTGCAGGTGATGGTGCAGGACGCCATCGGCTTGCGCTGGCCCTCCACCTCGACGATGCACTGCCGGCAGGCGCCCGCGGGGTCGAGCAGCGGGTGGTCGCAGAACCGCGGGATCTCGATGCCGAGCAGCTCGGCGGCCCGGATGACCAACGTCCCCTTGGGGACGCTGATCTCGATGCCGTCGATCGTCAGCGAGACGAGATCTTCCGGCGGAACCGCCGCCTCACCGCCCCCGGAGGGAGCGCTGTTGGTGGTCACTGTCATGCGTTCACCTCCGAATTGTCGGCGGGCCGGCCGGCCCAGAGCGTCGACTTGGCCGGGTCGAAGGGGCAGCCCTTGCCGGTGATGTGCTCCTCGTACTCCTCGCGGAAGTACTTGAGCGAGGAGAAGATCGGCGAGGCCGCGCCGTCGCCGAGGGCGCAGAAGGACTTGCCGTTGATGTTGTCGGCGATGTCGTTCAGCTTGTCGAGGTCGGACATGACGCCCTTGCCGGCCTCGATGTCGCGGAGCAACTGCACCAGCCAGTACGTCCCTTCGCGGCAGGGCGTGCACTTGCCGCAGGACTCATGGGCGTAGAACTCGGTCCAGCGGGTGACGGCCCGCACGACGCAGGTCGTCTCGTCGAAGCACTGCAGCGCCTTGGTGCCGAGCATCGATCCGGCGGCGCCCACGCCCTCGTAATCAAGGGGGACGTCGAGGTGCTCGTCGGTGAACATCGGCGTGGAAGAGCCGCCCGGCGTCCAGAACTTGAGCCGGTGGCCCGCCCGCATCCCCCCGCTCATGTCGAGCAGCTGGCGCAGCGTGATGCCGAGCGGCGCCTCGTACTGACCGGGGCTGGTGACATGCCCGCTGAGCGAATAGAGCGTGAAGCCCGGGGACTTCTCGCTGCCCATCGATTTGAACCAGTCTTTTCCGCGATTCAGGATCGCGGGAACCGACGCGATGGACTCGACGTTATTGACAACAGTGGGGCATGCGTAGAGGCCCGCGACGGCAGGGAAAGGGGGACGCAGTCGCGGCTGGCCACGGCGGCCTTCGAGCGAGTCGAGCAGCGCGGTCTCCTCACCACAGATGTACGCGCCCGCGCCCGCGTGCACGGTGAGTTCCAGATCGAGTCCGCTGCCCAGGATGTTCTCGCCCAGGAATCCCGCCTCTTTCGCCTCACGCACGGCCTCGTGCAACCGCCGCAGCACGGGGACGACTTCACCGCGCAGATAGATGAAGGCATGCGAAGAACGGATCGCGTAGCACGCGATCACGATCCCCTCGATGAGGGAATGCGGGTTCGCGAAGAGGAGCGGGATGTCCTTGCAGGTCCCCGGCTCCGATTCGTCGGCGTTGACAACTAGATAGTGCGGCTTTCCATCGCCCTGCGGAATGAACTGCCATTTCATTCCGGTGGGGAATCCCGCCCCGCCCCGGCCGCGCAGACCGGAGTCCTTCACGTACGCGATGAGGTCGTCGGGCGCCATCGCCAGGGCCTTGCGCAGGCCCTCGTACCCCTCGTGCCGCCGGTAGGTGTCCAGCGTCCAGGACTTCTCCTCGTCCCAGAACGCCGAAAGGACCGGCGCGAGCACCTTCTCGGGGCTCGTCTCGTGGTCGATCTCGGCTGCCAAGGTCATCACTCCCCCTCCTCGGTGACCGCGTCCGACGTCGACTCGTCACGCGGGTGGACCACCCGCGGCTTTGCCAACTCGCCCTTGGCGAGCCGCAGTCCGATCAGCGAGGCGGGGCCTGCGCCGCCGCTCGCCTCGACGGCGCCGGGCCGCTCGTCGGGGAACCCCGCCAGAATCCGGGCCGTCTCCTTGTACGTGCACAAGGGGGCGCCGCGGGTCGGCTCGACCTGCACTCCCGCGCGCAGGTCGTCGACGAGCCGCTTGGCGGTCTCGGGGGTCTGGTTGTCGAAGAACTCCCAGTTGACCATCACGACGGGAGCGAAGTCGCAGGCCGCGTTGCACTCGATGTGCTCCAGCGTGACCTTGCCGTCCTCTGTGGTCCCCTCATTGCCGACACCCAGGTGCTCCTGCAGCGACTCGAAGATCGCGTCGCCGCCCATGACGGCGCAGAGCGTGTTGGTGCAGACACCGACCTGATAGTCACCGGAGGGCTTGCGCCGGTACATCGTGTAGAAGGTCGCCACCGCGGTGACCTCGGCCGTGGTCAGGCCGAGCACGTCCGCGCAGAACGCCATGCCGGTCCGCGTGACGTAGCCCTCCTCCGACTGCACCAGGTGCAGCAGCGGAAGCAGCGCGGAGCGGGAGTCCGGGTAGCGGGCGATGAGTTCCTTGGCGTCCGCTTCGAGCCGGGCCCGGACGTCGGCCGGGTAGTCGGGGGCGGGAAGTTGGGGCATGCCGAGGCTGACGCCCGCACCCTGTTGGGAAGGAGTGGTGGTCACCGGTCGACGCCTCCCATCACGGGGTCGATGGACGCGACGGCGACGATGACGTCGGCGACCTGGCCGCCCTCGCACATCGCCGCCATGGCCTGCAGGTTGGTGAACGACGGGTCGCGGAAGTGGACCCGGTAGGGGCGGGTGCCGCCGTCGGAGACGACGTGCACCCCGAGCTCGCCCTTGGGCGACTCGACGGCGGCGTAGGTCTGCCCGGCCGGGACCCGGAAGCCTTCGGTCACCAGCTTGAAGTGGTGGATGAGGGCCTCCATGGAGGTGCCCATGATCTTCTTGATGTGGTCGAGCGAGTTGCCCAGACCGTCGGGGCCAAGTGCCAGTTGGGCGGGCCAGGCGATCTTCTTGTCGGCGACCATGACCGGGCCCGGGGCGAGCCGGTCCAGGCACTGCTCGACGATGCGCAGCGACTGGCGCATCTCCTCCAGGCGGATCAGGAAGCGCCCGTAGGAGTCACAGGTGTCGGCGGTCGGCACGTCGAACTCGTAGTTCTCGTAACCGCAGTAGGGCTGCGACTTGCGCAGGTCGTGCGGCAGGCCCGCGGAGCGGAGCACCGGGCCGGTGGCGCCGAGGGCCATGCAGCCCGCGAGGTCCAGATAGCCGACGTCCTGCATACGGGCCTTGAAGATGGGGTTCCCGGTGGCGAGCTTGTCGTACTCGGGAAGGTTCTTCTTCATCTTCTTCAGGAACTCGCGGATCTGGTCCACCGCGCCGGGCGGCAGGTCCTGGGCGAGTCCGCCGGGCCGGATGTACGCGTGGTTCATGCGCAGGCCGGTGATCAACTCGTAGATGTCGAGAATGAGTTCACGATCACGGAAGCCGTAGATCATGATCGTCGTCGCGCCGAGCTCCATGCCGCCGGTGGCGATGCACACCAGGTGCGAGGAGAGACGGTTGAGCTCCATGAGGAGCACGCGGATGACCGTGGCGCGGTCCGGGATCTGATCCTCGATGCCGAGGAGCTTCTCGACCCCGAGGCAGTACGCCGTCTCGTTGAAGAACGGCGTCAGATAGTCCATGCGCGTGACGAACGTCGTGCCCTGCGTCCAGTTGCGGTACTCGAGGTTCTTCTCGATGCCCGTGTGCAGATAGCCGATGCCGCAGCGGGCCTCGGAGACGGTCTCGCCCTCGATCTCCAGGATCAGCCGCAGCACGCCGTGCGTGGAGGGGTGCTGGGGCCCCATGTTGACGATGATGCGCTCGTCGTCGGACCGGGCGGCGGACTCGACGACCTCGTCCCAGTCGCCACCGGTGACTGTATATACAGTCCCCTCGGTGGTCTCACGGGCGGATGCGTGTGAAGTGCTCATCAGCTGTACGACCTCCGCTGGTCCGGAGCCGGGATCTGGGCGCCCTTGTACTCGACGGGGATGCCGCCGAGGGGGTAGTCCTTGCGCTGCGGGAAGCCCTGCCAGTCGTCCGGCATCATGATCCGCGTGAGGGCCGGGTGGCCGTCGAAGATCAGGCCGAAGAAGTCGTACGTCTCGCGCTCGTGCCAGTCGTTGGTCGGATAGACCGAGACCAGCGAGGGGACGTGCGGATCGGCGTCAGGGGCACTGACTTCGAGCCGGATCAGGCGGTTGTGGGTGATCGAGCGCAGGTGGTAGACGGCGTGCAGCTCGCGGCCCTTGTCCTCGAGGAAGTGCACCCCCGAGACGCCCGTACAGAGCTCGAAGCGCAGCGCCGGGTCGTCGCGCAGGGTCTGGGCGACCCGGAGCAGATGTTCGCGCGCGATGTGGAAGGTGAGCTCGTCGCGGTCGACGACCGTCTTCTCGATCGCGCTCGTAGGGACGAGTCCCTGCTCTTCGAGGGCCCCCTCCAGCTCGTCGGCGACCTCGTCGAACCAGCCGCCGTAGGGACGCGCGGAGGCGCCCGGCAGGGTGATGGTCCGCACGAGCCCGCCGTAGCCGGAGGTGTCACCGCCGTTCTCGGCGCCGAACATGCCCTTGCGTACGCCGATGACCTCGCCGGCGGCGTCACGGGGAGCCGGGACGCCGTTCGCGTCGCCGTTCCCGTTCAGGTGCTCGTCGCTCACCGCAGCAGCCCCTTCATCTCGATGGTGGGGAGCGCCTTGAGGGCCGCCTCCTCCGCCTCGCGGGCCGCTTCCTCCGCGTTGACCCCGAGCTTGGAGCCCTGGATCTTCTGGTGGAGCTTGAGGATGGCGTCCATCAGCATCTCGGGCCGCGGCGGACAGCCGGGCAAATAGATGTCAACGGGGACGATATGGTCCACACCTTGCACAATCGCGTAATTGTTGAACATCCCGCCCGATGACGCACAAACCCCCATGGAAATGACCCACTTGGGGTTCGGCATCTGGTCATAGACCTGCCGCAGGACGGGCGCCATCTTCTGGCTCACCCGCCCGGCCACGATCATCAGGTCCGCCTGGCGCGGTGAACCGCGGAAGACCTCCATGCCGAAGCGCGCCAGGTCGTAGCGCCCGGCCCCTGTCGTCATCATCTCGATGGCGCAGCACGCGAGGCCGAAGGTCGCGGGGAAGACGGATGACTTGCGCACCCAGCCCGCGGCTTGTTCGACGGTGGTCAGCAGAAAACCGCTCGGCAGTTTCTCTTCGAGTCCCATGCTCTTTGGCCCCTCAGACCTTTAGTCCCATTCCAGGCCGCCACGCCGCCATACGTACGCGTACGCGACGAAGACGGTGAGCACGAAGAGCAGCATCTCCACGAGCCCGAAAATCCCCAGCGCATCGAAGGTGACGGCCCAGGGGTAAAGGAAGACGATCTCGATGTCGAAGACGATGAAGAGCATCGCCGTCAGGTAGTACTTGATGGGGAATCGCCCACCGCCGGCCGGAGTCGGCGTCGGCTCGATCCCGCACTCATACGCCTCGAGCTTGGCGCGGTTGTACCGCTTTGGACCGATAAGCGTGGCCATGACCACGGAGAAGATCGCAAAGCCTGCCCCGAGGGCTCCCAGCACGAGGATGGGCGCATAGGCGTTCACGCTCCTCGCTCCTCTCAGTCGGCACTGACTGTTGGCGGTTGCGTTGGGCCGAGGCCCGCGAAGATCGCGTACATGTGAAGCAGGTCACAAGCCCAACTGCCACGCATCTTATGCCCGCCGGTCTGTGATCTGCGACACGGGGTGCGACAACAGCTTTGTGATCTCCACCACCTGACGAAGGATCATGAAGTCGGATGAGCGGTGATCTTCATACGCGAAGCGCCTGAGTGATCACCAGAGGTGACATCTCAGCGAGTCACCCCTGGTCGAGAGGGTGTCGCTCTATCAAGGGATGGCGGCCGCAAGCAAATTGGCGCTGGACACATCAGCTTGATAGTGGCGCCCCGTTCACACCTTGGCGGGAGAGGTGTGGACGGATGTGGACGTGTGCACCGATTCACGAGCGAGAGTGACGCACCGCCTCGCGCACGGAGCGCCATCTCGCGCGCGGGAGGGAGTGGTGACCCCCGCGCGGGGATTCGGTGTCCGGCGCGCGGGGATTCCGTGCCGGGCAACACCCCCGAAATCTGCGGGAGATCTCAGGAAGGTCTCGGCGGGATCTCAGGGAGATCCCCTAGGGTCGCGGATGTGACCTGCGCCACAGCGCCATTCGCGGTCGAGAAGCCGGGCTTGGCCAACGGCCTCAACGGGTGGTAGACCGTGGGCAATTCGGACGTATCACTGAAAGCCCATGATCACAGGCGTGATCACCGTTGTCCGCATTGCCCGTTACGGCGTCAATAAGAAGTGACACGCCCGGGATTCAGGGCCGCCGCGAGCAACTGTGGCGCAGCACACGTTTCTTGATGGGAACCCTGACTCCCTGATAGCGGTTGTTCTCATGTCCCACACCGCTCACATACCCAGCCACCGGAAGCCCCGTCGCAGCGCCACGAAGCAGGCCCTGCGCGCCGGAGTTGCCGGTGGCGTCCTCAGCACCCTGGCAGTGGCCGCGGCCGCTGGCACGGCGAACGCCGCCGAGCCGGTGACCGAGACCATCGAAATGCCCACGCTCACCACGGATCTGTCGACGCAGATCGCGCAGTCCGCGGAGGCCACCCAGCAGGCCGCCGACAGCTACGAGCTCCGCGCCGAGCAGGACGCGGCCGCCGTGAAGGCCGCGAAGCAGGCCAAGGAAGACCAGGCGCAGGCCGAGAGGAAGGCCGAGGCCAAGGCGAAGGCCGAAGCCGCCGCCAAGAAGAAGGCGGAAGAGGAGCGCGCGTCGCGCGCCGCCGAGCGCACCACGCTCAGCGCCTCCGCCGGCGGCTCCAGCGCTTCCGCCGATGTGGCCGCCCCGGCCAGCGGCAGCGTCGGCACGGTCATCAGCTTCCTCAAGGCCCAGCTCGGCGACGCGTACGTCATGGGTGCGTCCGGGCCCAACGCCTGGGACTGCTCCAGCCTCGTCCAGGCCGCGTTCAAGCAGGCGGGCGTGGACCTTCCGCGCGTCTCGCAGGACCAGTCGGTCTCCGGTACGCCGGTCGCGCTCTCCAACGTCCAGGTGGGCGACATCCTTTACTGGGGTGGCGCCGGTTCCGCGTACCACGTCGGTGTGTACATCGGTAACGGTCAGTACCTCGACGCCGCCAACCCCGGCAAGGGCGTTGTCATCCAGGACCTGTCGGGTTACCCGGCCGACGGCGCCGTGCGCGTCCTCTGAGGGCCCTCACAGCCGCACACAGCAACACAGAAGGGCCGGGAACCCCCAGCGGGGTTCCCGGCCCTTCTGTGCGCTTCTGGTGAAGGCTCAGCCCTTCGGTCAGCCCTTCGGGGAGAGCTCACCCATCTCGGACCAGCTGCCGCCCGGGATCTCGGTGTGGATGATCTCCGGGGTCGCGGCGATCAGCTCGGACATCGTCTCCATGGCGGTCTTGAAGTGGTCGGACCCGACGTGCACCGCGCCCGCCTCCTGCGAGGCGAAGCCCTCCAGGAGGACGAACTGGTTGGGGTCGTCGACGCTGCGGGACCAGTCGTAGAAGAGGTTGCCCTCCTCCGCGCGCGTGGCCGCGGTGAACGCGGCGGTCCGCTCCAGCCAGCTGTCGCTGTACTCGGGGCGGACGGTGAACTTGACGGCAATAAAAATCATGCGTCCATTTTGCACCGTCTCGCCCGGAGCCCGCGCCGCCAGGCCCTCGGAGCCACCTTGCTCAGGCCTTCGGGGCCACCTTGCTCAGGCCGTTGATGATGCGGTCCATCGCGTCGCCGCCCGTGGGGTCGGTCAGGTTGGCCAGCATCTTCAGCGTGAACTTCATCAGCATCGGGTGCGTCAGGCCGCGCTGCGTCGCGATCTTCATGACCTTCGGGTTGCCGATGAGCTTCACGAAGGCGCGGCCGAGGGAGTAGTAGCCGCCGTAGGTGTCCTTGAGGACCTTCGGGTAGCGCTGCAGCGCCAACTCCCGCTGGGCGGGCGTCTGACGGGCCTGAGCCTGGACGATCACATCTGCGGCGATCTGCCCTGATTCCATGGCGTACGCGATGCCCTCGCCGTTGAACGGGTTCACCATGCCGCCCGCGTCGCCGACCAGGAGCAGGCCCTTGGTGTAGTGCGGCTGGCGGTTGAAGGCCATCGGCAGTGCGGCGCCGCGGATCGGCATCGTCATGTTGTCCGGGGTGTAGCCCCAGTCCTCCGGCATCGAGGCGCACCAGGCCTTCAACACCTCGCGCCAGTCCAGCTCCTTGAAGGCGGCCGACGAGTCGAGGATGCCGAGCCCGACGTTCGACGTGCCGTCACCCATGCCGAAGATCCAGCCGTAGCCGGGAAGCAGCCGGTCCTGGGCGCCGCGGCGGTCCCACAGCTCCAGCCAGGACTCCAGGTAGTCGTCGTCGTGGCGCGGCGAGGTGAAGTACGTACGGACGGCGACGCCCATCGGACGGTCGTCGCGGCGGTGCAGCCCCATCGCGAGGGAGAGCCGCGTCGAGTTGCCGTCGGCGGCGACCACAAGCGGCGCGTGGAAGGTGACCGGGGTCTTCTCCTCGCCGAGCTTGGCGTGCACGCCGGTGATGCGGCCGGTGCGGTCGTCGACGATGGGGGCGCCGACGTTGCAGCGCTCGTGCAGGCGCGCGCCCGCCTTCTGGGCCTGCCGGGCGAGCTGCTCGTCGAAGTCATCGCGCTTACGGACCAGGCCGTAGTTCGGGTAGGAGGCGAGTTCCGGCCAATCGAGCTGGAGCCGAACGCCGCCGCCGATGATACGGAGGCCCTTGTTCCGCAGCCAGCCCGCCTCTTCGGAGATGTCGATCCCCATGGAGACGAGCTGCTTGGTGGCGCGCGGCGTCAGACCGTCGCCGCAGACCTTTTCCCTTGGGAACGCTGTCTTCTCAAGAAGGAGTACGTCGAGTCCGGCCTTCGCCAAGTAGTAGGCCGTCGTGGAGCCGGCTGGCCCGGCCCCGACGACGATCACATCTGCGGTGTGTTCGGTGAGGGGCTGGGGCTCGGTCACGGCGGGTTCTCCCCAAGGCTCGAAATCTGTGTGCCGGCGGGCACGGGATATGGGCAGTCTATGCAGCGGTACTGATCCACCAGCCGAAGGGCCACCCGTGACAAAGCAGGCACCGCCGCACCAGACCCTGCCCGCCGTACAGCTGCGCGTCCCCACCGACGAGGACGCCTTCGTCTGGCACCGGCTGTTCGACGACCCGGACGTCATGGAGTTCCACGGCGGCGTGTCGGCCGAGATGTCCGTGTACGAGGAGCTGACGGCCCGGCAGCGCAGACACGACGCCGAACTGGGCTTCTGCTTCTGGACGTTGCTCGACGCGGACGGCGAGCCGATCGGCTTCACGGGGGCGCAGCCGTGGCCGCACGACTGGGGCCCCAAGGGCAGGATCGAGATCGGCTGGCGGCTGGCGCGCGCCGCTTGGGGCAAGGGGTACGCCACCGCTGCCGCGAGGGAGAGCCTTGAGCGGGTGCGGGCTGCGGGGATAGCCGACGTGGTGGCCATGGTCGACGTACGCAATGAGCGGTCGGTGGCGGTGGCGGGCCGGCTCGGCATGCGCCTTGAGGAGACGTTTACGCTTCCGGGGGGACAGCGGCAGGGGCATCGCTTCGGTCTGGTTCTTTAGCTCGCCGAGTGCTTCGCTGGGGGATGCCACGGGATGCCGTCCTCCATCCGCGGCGCCTTCGTGGCTGATCGCGCAGTTCCCCGCGCCCCTTCAGGGCGCGTACCGCCCGGGGGGTGACATCCGTGACGAAGGCGCCCAGGACCGCCGAAGTGCGCGTACCGCGGCTGATCGGTCTCATGGCCGTCGACGCGCGCGAGTCGGCCGCGGAGCACGGTGTGCTGCTCGCGGCGCCGGACCGCCCCGACTTCCATCTGGTCGTCCTCGACCATGTGGTGCGGCAGTACCCGCTCCCGGGCATGTGGATCCCGCGCGACGCCGTCGTCACGGTGTGGTTCGAGCTCGGCCCCGGGGAGGGCGAGGGCGGCGCGGGAGTTCGGGAGCCGCGCCGCCCGGGCACTCCGGGCGGCGGGCTCCAACGGGAGCTGGACGAGCCGGGACCCGAGGTCGGCGTCGGCTGGTGACCCCGGGCGCCTCGCCCCGGGGTCATCACCGCACTTCCCGCGGAGCGCTCAGCCGTTGATCCGCCAGCGCTCCAGCGCGATGCGGTGGATCTTCTCGCCCTCGCCCGCGGGCCAGAAGTCCGCGCGCCAGGAGAGCTGGATGGCGTACTCGGTGCCGTTGTCCGCGACGTAACTCTGGTTCAGCGCATGGATCTCGCGGCCCGACGTGTCGGTGTAGGTGTACTCCCAGATGGCGCCGCCGCGGCCCTGGAAGGTGTTCGGCTCAAGGCGGATCCGCTCGTAGTCCGACTTCTCCGGGTCCTTCTTGGCGTCCTTCTCGATCGTCGTGAAGTTCTCGTACGAGGTGTACGTGGCGTTCGGCACGACGCCGACGAGGAACTCCTCGCGGCCGGTCGACCCGGCGTACACGATCTGCCCCGGCCGGTCCTCACCCTGCCGGGACCACCCCTCGGGGACGGCGAACTCGAAGCCGCTGACATCGCTCACGAGTTCCGACCCCGCGGGCACCTGGCCGCCGGAGGTCTCATCGTCGTCCGCGGCGTCGGGGGTCGCGGTCGGCTCGACCGTGGGGGTGGGCGTGGCCGAGGGGGACGGCGATCCGTCGGGCTGCTCGGAGCGGCTGACGGCGGGCTTGTCGTCCTTGCCCACGTTGTCGCCCTTGTCGTCGCCGTTGCTCTGCCAGAGCAGTACACCGGCCGCGGCGCCACCCCCGACGACGAAGGCGGCGGCGAGGGTGCCGACCCAGAGGCCGGCGCGGCTGCGGGGCTTGGAGGGCTGCTGGCCGAGGTGGAAGGTGTGGGGGTCGTATACGGGGGATGCGGCTGCGGGTATGGGGGATGCGGCTGCCGGTACGGGTGATGCGTTCGGTACAGGTGATGCGGCCGGTGCGGGGGATGTGGCCGGAGGTGCAGCCGGGGATCCGGCCGGAGACGCGGCCGGAAATGCAGCCGGGGGCCCGGCCTGAGATGCAGCGGCAGATGCCGCCGCGGACGCATCCGGTGCAACCCCCGCTCCCGGAGCGCCAGTTCCCGCAGGGCCGGCCGGCATCGGCGGGACCGGCGCCGGGACGACCCCCGGCCGCCGGCCCAGGATCTGCAGCAGGAACGGCGCGACGAACGCCGCCGCGGACACCCAGAGCAGCCCGAACAGCAGCGCGTCCGGCACGCTCACGCCCGCGTCGAAGCTGCCGTTGCCCGAGCCGCTCATGCCGCCGCCGAACTCCGACGACGCGCTCCCGGTCGCCTCGACGCCGACCCCGCCGACCCCTGCGAGCAGCAGGACCAGCCCGAAGAAGACACCGGCGGCGAGCAGTTGCTCCCCCCGGTGCGCGGAGCGGCGCGCGGCGAGGACACCGAGGATCAGCGCGCAGACCAGCCCGAGCGCCAACGCACCCACGACAGCCCAGGAGTTGGTGACATCGCCCAGCTCGGAGAGGCCGAACGACTCCTTCTCGAAGCCCCCGCCGAACCCTGAACTGCTGCTCTGCACCGACGCGTCGAGCGGCGCCCCCCATCCGAGACCGAGGAGCGCGACGCCGAGGTTGGGCAGTACGAGCAGGGCGATGACCAGCGGCGACACATCGGCGTCGTCGAGGTCCATGGCGCCGGCCAGGTCGTCGATCTGGGTGAGGCTGATGAACGCGACGACCGAGCAGAGCACGAGCACGACGGCGAGCGCGCGCAACGCGGTGCCGGTGGCACGGAACAGCGCCTGCCAGGCGGGGCGTTGGGCCAGCCACTGGCCCAAGTCGGCGCGGTGCAGCACACCGCAGGAGACGGCGAGCGCGAGGACGAGCGCGCCGAGCGTGGCGAGCACGGGCGACGAGGAGATCTCGACGCCCTCGATCTCGGGCTGCGCGAAGAGACCGAGCACGAGGATCCCGCCGGTCACCAACAGCGTGACCCGCAGGGCCGCTTCAAGACCCGCGGTGCCACCGCCTCCGTGTCCCCCGCCGCGTACGAGAACACGACTGCGCAGGATGCGTACGCCGATGAAGAGGGCCCCGATCCACAGCGCGGTCGCGGTCAGCGGGATCAGATGCAGGGTGGCGCTGCCGTCGAACGCGAGGTCTCCGCCGGAACTCCCGCCCCCGAACATCGTCTCCTGCCGCTCGCCGCCCGAGATCTCGAAGCCGCCGCCGACCGCCTGGAGCAGCAGCGCGAGCGCGATCCGCATCCGGGTGCCGAACCCGACGAGGACGTCATCCCCGTCGTCCCCCTGCCCGTAGGAGGGAACGGCCAGCGCCACAGCCGCGATCAGCACAAGGCCCACGGGCCACAAGGCGGCCTGCGCGGCCCCGGCCCAGTCCCCACGAAACGCCCGCCCCAGGAAGGCCCCCACCGGCGACGGCGCCGCGGGCTGCGACGGCGGCGCGGGGACGAACGCGGGTGCGGGCGGAGGCGGGGGCGGGGGCGGCGAGAGGGGTGCGGCAGGGACCGCCGGTTCCGCGTCGGCAGCAGCCTCGTCGCCGCTGGACTCAACCCCTGTGGGTACGCCCAACTCGGCCTCAGGCGGCACGTCGGGCCCCGCGTCCACGGACGTGTCCCGCACCCGCTCCCGCCCGCACTTCATGCAGAAGCGAGCCTCATCAGGAATGGAAGACCCGCATTGGGGACATTGCGGCGACGCCATGGGAACGCTCCGTCATTGGGGAGATGACCAGAAGGGACCGACTCGTGCCCACCGAGCTCGCAGCGCCCGAGGCGGTTCGGCAGAGTCGTATCAACGGACACATCTTGCCCGGTGGCCGGTTCCCGTCAACTCCCGTTCAGGAAGCCCCCGGAGCTAAGCTTTGAACCCCCGGTGCAGCGCCACCACACCACCGGTCAGATTCCGCCACGCCACCTTCGACCAGCCCGCGCCCCGCAGCCGCGCCGCCAGCTCCGGCTGCTCGGGCCAGGAGCGGATGGACTCCGCGAGATAGACGTACGCGTCGGGATTGGACGACACCGCGCGCGCCACCGGCGGCAGCGCCCGCATCAGATACTCCTCGTAGACCGTGCGGAACGGCGCCCACGTGGCGTGCGAGAACTCGCAGATGACGACCCGGCCGCCGGGCTTCGTCACGCGGTACATCTCGCGCAGCGCCTGGTCCGTCTCCTGGACGTTGCGAAGGCCGAAGGAGATCGTGACGGCGTCGAACGTGTCGTCCTTGAACGGCAGCTTCGTCGCGTCGCCCGCGGTGAACGGCATCCAGGGGTGGCGCCCCTTGCCGACCTGCAGCATGCCGAGCGAGAAATCGCAGGGCACGACGTACGCTCCCGCTCGGGCGAACGGCTGGGACGAGGTTGCCGTGCCCGCGGCGAGGTCGAGGATCTTCTGCGCGGGGCGCGCGTCGACCGCCTTCGCGACCTCCTTGCGCCAGAGCCGGGCCTGGCCGAGCGACAGGACGTCGTTCGTGAGGTCGTACCGTTCCGCCACGTCGTCGAACATCGAAGCGACTTCGTGCGGCTGCTTTTCCAGGGAGGCGCGGGTCACCCGGCCTATTGTGTCAGGCCGGTCTTCTTTCCTGCCGGGCGCCTCCGCATCTGCCGTGTCGCGGTGTGTGCGGCGTGTGCGGGTTGCGTTTTGGTTGCTCGCGCCCCGCGGCGGAGCCGCAAATCGATACAGTCCCGCGCCCCTGACGGGGCACCCCTCAGCGCCCCTCACTAGCGATACTCAGCGGCTGCGGTACACCATTCGTCCGCCGATCACCGTCGCCACGCACGTGCCCGCGCCGCGTCGCACCAGGTCCGCCCGGTCGGTGACGTCGAAGATCGCGAAGCGGGCCGGGCCGCCCGCCGTCAGAGGTGGCAGCAGGACCAGCGGCGTCGGTGACAAGGACGGTGGGCCCGGCAGCTGTGGTGGGCGCGCGCCCACCACGAGGCCCGCCCTGCGGACCGCGTCCAGGACCGGGCGGGCGCGGAGTTCGCCCGCCACCGCCACCGTGCCGTGTGCCAGGAGGCGCTGTACGCCCCGGCGCGCGCTCGCGCCCAGGCGGGACGGGTCCGCGCGGAAGATGGCTGCCGCCCGCTCCCCGCCAATGGGCTCGGTGCCCAGCTCGGCGGCCTCGCGCGGGTCGGGGTGGTAGGTGGCTTCGAGGAGTTCGGGACCGTACGGGTTGAGCAGGCCCGGCATGAGGATGCCGGGCCAGTGCCGGACTCGGGCCGAAGGGTGCGCGGCGGCCAGTTCCTCGGACGGACCGACGGCGGCGATGTTCGCGCCGTCGGCCAGGACCGCCGTCTCCGGCGAGCGTTCGGCGACGTGAAGTGTCAGCAACGGAACCTCAGTTGGAGGCGAGGAGCTTGAGCTCCGGGTGGGCCGTGCCGCCCTCGATCGCCGTGGAGGAGATGTGCGAGGCGACGCGGTCGTCGACCGGGTCGTTCGCCGGGTCGTCGTGCACGACGAGGTGCTCGTACGTCGTGGCGCGCTGGGCCGGGACGCGGTCCGCGGTGCGGATCATGTCGATCATCTCGCGCAGGTTGTTCCGGTGCTTGGCACCCGCCATGGAGACCACGTTCTCCTCCAGCATCACCGAGCCGAGGTCGTCCGCGCCGTAGTGCAGGGTCAGCTGGCCGGCCTCCTTGCCGGTGGTCAGCCAGGAGCCCTGGATGTGGGCGACGTTGTCGAGGAAGATCCGCCCGATCGCGATCATGCGGATGTACTCGAAGATCGTCGCCTGGGTGCGGCCCTTGAGGTGGTTGTTCTCGGGCTGGTACGTGTACGGGATGAAGGCGCGGAAGCCGCCGGTCCTGTCCTGTACGTCGCGGATCATCCGCAGGTGCTCGATGCGCTCGGCGTTGGTCTCGCCCGTACCCATGAGCATGGTGGAGGTGGATTCGACGCCCATGTTGTGGGCGGTCTCCATGATCTCCAGCCAGCGCTCGCCGCTCTCCTTGAGGGGGGCGATGGCCTTGCGCGGGCGGGCGGGCAGCAGTTCGGCACCCGCTCCTGCGAAGGAGTCGAGGCCTGCGGCGTTGATGCGCTGGATCGCCTCCTCGACGGAGACCTTGGAGATGCGAGCCATGTGCTCGACCTCGCTCGCCCCCAGGCTGTGGATGACCAGCTGCGGGAAGTCCTTCTTGATCGCGGCGAAGTGCTTCTCGTAGTACTCGACGCCGTAGTCCGGGTGGTGGCCGCCCTGGAACATGACCTGCGTCCCGCCCAGCTCGACGGTCTCCGCGCAGCGGCGCAGGATGTCGTCGAGGTCGCGGCTCCAGCCCTTCTTGGTGTCCTTCGGGGCGGCGTAGAAGGCGCAGAACTTGCACGCCGTCACGCAGACGTTCGTGTAGTTGATGTTCCGCTCGATGATGTACGTCGCGATGTGCTCGGTCCCGGCGTACCGGCGGCGGCGCACGGCGTCGGCGGCGGCGCCGAGCGCGTGCAGCGGGGCGTCGCGGTAGAGGTCGAGAGCCTCTTCCGGGGTGATCCGCCCGCCTGCGGCGGCACGGTCGAGGACGGACTGGAGGTCGGCCTTCTCGGTCACCGGGAGGTCCCTTTCATAGGGGTTGCGGACGGACTGATCCAGCGTACGCCAGCCCTTTCGGCCACCCGACGTCAGGCGGCGTACGCCCCGATCATGAGGCCCACGAACGCGCCGCCGATCAGGAAGGGACCGAACGGGATCGCCGTCTTGCGCCCGGCGCGGCGGGCGATGACGAGCCCCACCCCGTACAGCGAGGCGAGCAGGAACCCGGCGAAGGTGCCGAGCAGCAGCACGCCCCAGCCGTACCAGCCGAGCACGGCCCCCAGGCAGAGGGCGAGCTTCACGTCGCCGAAGCCCATGCCGTTGGGGCTGATCAGGAAGAGCAGGAAGTACACCGCGGACAGCGCGAGCGCCCCGTACAGCGCGTTCAGCCAGGAACCGCCGTGCTCGGGCAGCAGCGCGGCGCCCCCGAGCAGCGCGAGCGCGGCGCCGGCGAGCGGCAGCGTGAGCACGTCCGGCAGCCGGTGCACGGTGAAGTCGACCAGGGCGAGCAGCACGCCGAAGGGCGCGAGCAGCATCCAGACGCCGAGCTCGGGCCGCGCGCCGGTGGTGAGGGCGAGAGCGGCGCAGACGAGGGCGGTGGTGACGACGGTCCCGGAGGTCCGGGGCCCGTAGCCCCCGGCGAGCCCGACCCAGGAGGTGAGGGTCGCCCCCTCCGGGGTCTCGGCGCGCCAGCCCTCGCCGGGCGGCACCGAAAGACGGTACGCGGCACGCGGCACGAAGAGCCCGACGAGGGCGCCCCAGAGGGCGCCGCCGAAGGCGAGGAACAGCAACAAAAGCGTCGACTCCCCGTCAGCTGACCGCGGTCAGGCCACTGCGCCAGGTCGGCAGCAGCTCGTCCAGCAAGGCCTCCGTCCGGGGCGGCACACCCCGAGCCCCACTACGGGCCACGAGATCCGCGGCAACCTGCTGCAACCGCGCGGAGTCGCCGGTGGCATGCGTGGCCCGCAGCAGTTCGTTCCAGAGCCGCTCATCGCCCGGCGCGGAGCCGAGCGCCGCGTTCAGCGCCTCGATGGCCTTCTCCGCGCGCCCCTTCTCCAGGTGGAACTCGGAGAGGGCGAGCCCGATGTCCGCGACGAGCAGCGGCAGCTGCGCGTCGATGATCTCGTGCGTGAGCCAGCCGTAGCGCCCCTGCGGCCGGTCGGCGAGCAGCGGCCCGCGCACCAACACCAAGGCATCGGTGAGCATCCGCCCGCGCACGGCACGGCTGTTGGCACCGCGCCCCTGCGTGGCCTCGTGGTAGAGCGAGCGCAGCACGTCCAAGTCGGAGACGACGGACTTGGCCAGCGTGAGCCGCCCGCTCTGGTCCGCCCGCAGCCGCGGCGCGCCGTCAGGATCGGTGCCGAGCCACTCCCGCAGCCGGTCGACGAGCGCGTCCCGCACGTCCTCGGTGACACCGCGCGGCCACAGCGCGGAGGCGAGCACCCGGGGGTGCACACCTTCGCGGTGCAGCAGGAGCAGCGCGAGCGCCTCGTGCATCAGCGGACTGCGCTCGCCGTCCGGAGTGTCGAGGCCGATGATCTCGTACGTACCGACAAGGCGGGCGTACACCGCGGGCCTGCCCTGCTCGGTGACGTCGACGAGGAACGGCGGAGCGGTCGCCGCACGGCCGGCACCGGAGCCGGTGGCCCCGTCCCCCGGGTCGGCCTCGACGAACAGCTCGACCACGGACCGCTGCAGGGCCTCCGGCAGCGTCTGCGCCTCCAGTTCGAGCCCGAGCAGCGGGGCGAGCAGCTTGCCCTCGCGGGTGATCTCCATCTCCCAGGCGGCGCCCGGCAGGTCACCGGACTCGGTGCCGACGAGGTAGCCGATGCCCAACCGGCTCGCGTCCGCGGCCAGTTCGGCGAGCTTCACGGCGTCGTCGCCGGTCGGCTCGGCGGCGAGCAGCACGAGGTGCGGCGCCCAGCGGGTGTGCTGGGCCGGGCCCGTACGCCCGGTGAGGACCGAGTCGTGGCCCGCGGCGCCGAGCGCGCCGCGGCGCTGGCGCGTCTCGGCCTCCATCGTCTCGATCAGCGCCTCGATGTCGTCGAGGTGGCGCAGCCGGTTGGGCGCGAGCGGCGTCAGGTCCTGGCCGAAGCCGACGAGCGTGATGGTCATGCGGTCCGACCAGCCGTTGGTGGCCAGCTCGGCGGCGACGGACGCGAACACGGCGGCGCGGTCGGCCTCACGTCCGCTCAGCGACACGACGCCGGGCACGGCCTCCAGGTTGAGGAGCAGCCGCGAGTCGTCGAGCGTGCCGAGGCTGACGAGCCCCGGATAGGGAGCGGCGGTATCCACATCCTCGTACCGCTCGGCGTCGGTGCGCGCCAGCATCCAGAACGTCTGGTCCTGTCCCAGCTGCCACGGCGCGGGCGGCCGCCCGGCGGGCTGGGCGAGCTGCAGATGCAGATCGCCGTTGCTGAGCCAGGCCGCGTACACGGTCGGCAGGGCACGCGACTCCTCGGCGAGCGAGGCAGCGAGCCCGCGCAGCGAAAGATCCAGCAGCCGTACGCCGTCGGGGTCGGCGCCCACGAGCAGCGCGTCCTGCGCGGCCGCGGCACCCCCGGTCGGCGTCGGCGGCTCCATGCCGCGGCGGCCGCCGACGGCGCCCATGGCGGACTGCCACAGCGCGTGGCGCCTGCGGCGTCCGAGGGCGCCGAGCAGTCCGGCGGCGAGGAGGGGCGCCCCGAGGAGCGCTTCCGGAAGACCGAAGGAGAAGCCTTCGGACTCGCTGCCGCTGCTGGCGGCGGGGGCTTCCTGCTGCCCCTTGCCTCCCCCTTCGGAAGGCCGCTGCTCGGGAATGGTGATGTGCGCGGTATCGCGATCGACGGACCCGCCGCCGCCCTGCTCCTGGGCGCCGCCACCCTGCCGGTGGTCCCCGGACTTGGCGTAGTCGGAGATCTGCTCCTTCACGTCCTGCGAGATCTTGGGTGCCTCGTCGGGCATCTCGACGAGCTCGCCGCCGTGCGCGTCCGCGGGCATCTCCATGATCCAGCCGGGCCGGATGAGGCTGGCCTCGGAAAGCCGCGAACCGTCGGGCTGCTCACGGTCCTTGTTGAGCTGGTAGATCTCCTTGTACCGGCGCCCGTCGCCCAGGTGCCGCTCGGCGATCTCCCACATGGAGTCGTGGTGACGGCCCTCCGGCGGCTGAATCCGGTAGTACTTGGTGTCCCCGTCCTTCTTGTTGCTGCCGCCGCCCTCCGCATGGGCGGCCGCCTGGTCGGCCTGCTCGGCGATGGCACTGGCGGCGCTGCCCGCCTGCTCCTGCCCGAAGAGACCACCCGGGGTCTGCTGGGCGGAGGCGGCAGACGCGGGCTTCTGATTCCCCTCCAGCGACTGCCCGAACTGCGAGAGCCCCGGCGCGAAGCTGGCGGCGGTGGCACCCACGAGCAGCAGTGCGGCGACGAGCTGCCGGGCGAGGAGCTGGCTGCCGCCGGCGCCGGGAATGCGATTGGGCATGCCGACACCGGAGAGCGCGGCCTTGACCTCGACAAGGACGCAGGCGGTGAACTGCGCCCAGGCGAGCCAGACGACGACGGTCAGTACGTTGATGAACGTACCGACCGTGATCTCCTGCTGCAGCCAGTCCAGCGAGGGCGAACCGCCCGGCAGCGGCCACCCCACGGCGTACGCGAGGGCTCCGGGCACGCCGACGACCAGCGCGACAAGGGCGACGAAGGCGAAGAACGCCTTGACGAAGTCCCCGAACGTACGACGACGCCGGGGCAGCGGCTGCGGCGTCCGGTTCCGCGGAGCCGACGGGCCCGTAGAGCTTGAAGTGGTGCGCGCCATGGCGGGTGTCCTGGTGTCCTCTGCTGCTGGGAGGGAGCGGGTGGAGTGGCTGGAGGCCGGCGATCCGACCTTCTTAGGCGATGGTTACGACCTTCCTTCTTAGGCGATGGTACGGAAGCGACGGAAGGTCAAACAGGGGCAGCGGCCCTTACGGGTGCCCGTTTGCACCCGAGTTGCACCGAAGGCCCAACTCGTTCTGCGCGCTGATGAACTGTCGGCCCTCCCCTTTGACCGGACAGGCGACCGCTCTGACCGGGCAGGCGACCGCACACGTCCCCCTCGTCACAGTTCCGGCACGGATTCGCTGCGCCCGCGTAGCACTTGAGGACCGTTCGCTTCCGTCATCACGCCGAACGCGGGAGCCTTCACAGAGCGCACCAGTTCCGGTAACCCGCTCCTGATAATTTCGTCCGGCTTCATTCTCTCCTGCACATGCCGACCTCTGGGGGACTGCAACCGTGGCCCGTCGCACCATGCCCACCGTCGCCGCGCTGGTGACCAGCGCGGCCCTGCTCCTGACCGCCTGCGGGAGCGGCGGGGACGACACATCCTCGGACAAGATCGAGGGGGCGGGACAGGGGTCGGAGAAGCCGGCGGCTTCGGAGTCGCCCGAGGGAGAGGGTCCGGACGTCAGCGTCCCGAACGACCTGAAGCTGGTCTTCGACTTCGCCGAGCCTTCCGACCCGAAGCAGGCGAAGGCCGTCGACAACGCGGCCAACTACATCCGGGCGCTCAAGCACGGCATCGTCCAGCAGGACGTGAACGACCCCGCCTACAAGTACTACTCGGGCGCGCAGGCATCCACGTACGCGAAGACTCAGATCAAGGCGTGGATCGACGGCGGCTGGGTGCCCACGGGGACGGACCGCTACTTCAAGTCCGAGGCCACCGAACTGAGCGGCGGGAAGGCCGTCCTGGTCACCTTCTGCCGCAACCAGGCGAAGTCGTTCAGCAAGGACATCAAGGGCGACAAGATCCACTACAGCAAGGAATCCCTCGACAGCTACCAGAAGTTCAGCGTCCTGATGAGCCCGCCGAAGGGCGCGGACAAGATCTGGAAGGCGCAGAAGGTCGAGGTCCAGGGGAGGGTGAAGGAATGCCGGGGATGACAAGGCCGGGGACCACCATGAACCTTCGCGCACGGCGGTGCGTCGCGGCAGGCGCGGCGGCACTGATCCTGGGGACCGCGGGAACGGGCACGGCGTACGCCGACGACATACCCGGCGGCACCACGAAACCTCCGACCGAAGAACCGTCCGGCGGAGGCGCCGACAAGAACGGAAACCTCTCGGCCGGAGTCTCCTCCATCAAGCTCAGCTACCCCAGCGGCGGGGACGGCGGCGGCAAGCAGGGCAACCTCGCCCCGATCGACCCCAACTGGGAGCCTCCCGCCTGCTGGTACGAGCCGGCCTTCACCTCCGCCGAGCTCAAGAAGTTCGTGGACACGGACGGCGGCGGCGACGTCGGCATCCACGAGTCCTGGTTCGGCAAGGAGCTCTGGACCGACCACTACCGCGACGGCAAACCGGCCGACAACTTCGACCTGCACAAGCCGACGAACAGTTCGGCCGATGGCTACAAGGACTACAACGAGGGCAAGGACGGCCGCTTCTGGCGCGGCGTCGCGCCCGACTCCTCGGACCCCAAGTCCTGGGACTGCGGCCGCATCATGTTCTGGGTCCCGGACGGTGAGATCCCTGACGACCCGAACGCCCCGACACCCGAGATGCTCGCCGAGTACGCCTACGACAAGGTGAAGGTCCCCGACACCGAGGTCGAGCTGAAGCCCGAGGCCAAGTCCACGGTGAACCTGCCGACTTGGGTCTGGCTGGACAAGGGCACCTTCAAGGAGGTCACGGTCCGCGCGGAGCTCCCGAACACCCCGCTGTGGGCGGAGACCACGGCAAAACCGAAGAGCCTCCACCTGGAGCCCGGCACGCCGGACGCGGAGACCTTCCCCGCATCCGGCGAGTGCAAGATCAACGAGGACGGCAGCATCGGCACCCCGTACACCAAGGGCAAGTCCAAGCAGGACCCGCCGTGCGGCATCAAGTACCTCCGGGCCACGAACGGGAAGCCGTACCAGCTGAAGGCGTCCGTCACGTGGGAGATCTCCTGGGAGGGCTCGGACAACGACGGCGAGCACAAGCTGCCGAACGGGACCTTCGAGACGACCCAGGACATGGACGTCCAGGAGATCCAGTCCATCAACCGCTAGCTTCGCCCGGTCGACGAGTCGGATTCCCTTGCACAGGGGTGGATCTCGGCGCTCGGCCTTCCTGCCGGGGAACAGCTCGCCTTCCGTCCCCCGGAGTCCGGGCACAGGACCTGGATCCGCCGTGTCGGCGAGCCGGATCCGGTTCGGGTTCCGGCACCCGAACCGGCCTCCGAAAGCCCCCTGTTGATCCTGTTCGGCAGCTACCGCTCAATGGGCATCGCGCGCGCGAACCCGCGATGTGTCGCCGATTCCCTGGAATCGCTCGCCTTGGCGGATGGAAACGGGTTCATGGCCATCACGGAGTCACTGGATTACGTACTCCAGGTAGACGTGGAAGAGGACGACCAGTCAGTGGGGATCGAACTGGCGGTTTGGGGCGGAACAGGCGTCAGGATGAAGGGGGATACGAACATGGGCAGCAAGGGCAAGAGTGACCTCAGCATTCCGCTCACCGACCTCGAGGACTACGGCAGCCGGCTGCGGTCCATCAGACACGACCTGGGGCCCGGTACACGGAACCGCAGACCATCGCACGCGCATGACTGTCCTGTCTCCTCCGTCGGCATGCGCCGTTCCCGGTCAGCTTACGAGCAGCCGCCGGCCCACTCCCCCGTGGCTCCGTCGGTCCGCGCCCTGAGCAGTTTCTACGGCAGGTGTGAAACAAAGAACTCGAACCGATACTCCTGCTCGCTGACCGCTGCCACCGCGCCGAGGTCGCTCCTCAGGAAGACCCATGAGGATTCCTTGGCCCGGCGGATCGAGGAGAACCAGGCGGGTGGCATCCGGAACTCGATCCACGGTGCGAGGTCGAGATCGGTTAGCAGGAAGGCCGACGTGCGGAAGCTGTGGCGGGTGAGCAGTTCCTCCATCCAGGAGTCGAGACGCTCGTCGGGGACTTCGTCGTTCAGTGTCGCGGCGGGCTCGGCGGACATGCTCCAGAATCCCCGTACGGCCTCCAGAACCGCGTCGGGCACCTCAGCGGACGCCAACGTGTGCGCCGTGACCACCTCGGAGGCAGCACGCAGCATCCGGTCGAGCTCCTGCCTCTCTCGCCGTTCCATGAGCCTGCGCTGCAGTTCACCGACCACATTGCCCCTTGCTTGTAGTAGAGACGGTGCTTCGGCTGAAATTCTCGTTCTCGTAGGGACACCCGCCCCAACAGCCGGTGAACCCCCGGACCTCGCAGGCAGACGGCCGGTGAACTCCCCTTGAAACACGGCCCGTTGACGACCGCTGCCCGCCTCGCCGCTCGTAACTTGGCCACCCGATCAACTGCGTGCAGCCAACGGGGGTCGTACGGCGATGAGTGGTGGATTTTCCTGGGAGTCGGCGGTCGCCGCCCTCGGGCTCGCGATACCGGTTGGTGCCGCCCTGTGGGAGTTCGGGTTCGCCGGGCGCAAGCGGCTCGGCTACCGCGTGCAGATGGACACCACCGCGAAGAACGCGGACACCCATCCGCACGCCGGGGTGCTGCGGCAGATGCAGCAGCACGGCACCTCCCTCATCGACCCGTCCTTCGTCCTGCTCCGCATCCAGAACAGCGGCTGGACTCACATCGACGCCAACGACTATGTCGTACGCGACGACGACCAGGTCGGCATCCGGATCAGTTTCCCCGGCCGCCGCGTCGACGGCATGGTCGTCACCGAGTACAGCCACGACTACCTGGGCCCCTGCTTCGACGGAGCCGCCGGGCTCCGCATGGACAACGGGCTGATCGAGCTGCCCCGTGTCCCCCTCAACCGCGGCACCCACTACAAGGTCCTCGCCGTCCTGGAACGCGACCCCGACTTCCCGGCCGGGCGTAGGTTCCCCGATCCCGATGTCGTCGCCGGCATAAAGGGCGGCGTACGCGGTGGCCGGATCAAGAAGACCGAGAGCCACACCTTCGCGTCGAAGCCCGTGATGGTCTTCATCGCCCTGCTGGTGCTGATCGCCGCCGCCCAGTCCTTCACCACGTTCACCAGGGACGACGCCGCGGCCCAGGCGGCGCCCGTGGACTGCGCCGAGGGCACGCTGACCCTCTCCGGCTCCACCGCCTTCAAGGACGCCGTCGCGGAGGCCGCCAAGCGGTACGTGAAGAAGTGCACGGACGCCAGGATCCCCATCACGGACAACACGTTCAACGGCAGTGTCGCGGGCCTCGACTCCTTGGCGGCCGCCGGCAAGAAGGCCGGCACGGGTAAGGCCGGTGGGGCCGGCCTTCCCGACCGGCTCGCCTTCACCGACGGGGCCAAGGGCGACGGCCGCCCCCAGCTCCTTCCCCGCCCCGTCGCCCTGTCCCTCTTCACCCTCTCCGTCAACAAGGACGCGGGCGTCCAGGACCTCTCCCTCAAGCAGGTACGCCAGATCTACGCGGGCAAGATCACCAACTGGTCCCAGGTCAACGGCAACAACGTCCCCGTCCACCTCGTCAGCCGCCACCCCGGCTCCGGCACCCGCTCCACCCTCGTCAGCCAAGTCCTCGACGACAAGGAGCTGTTGGAGGTCACCTCGGGGGACTGTGCGGGCATGGACCGCAGCAAGCCGGGCCGCTGCGAGGTCGGCGACACCGGCATCCTCCTGGACACGGTGGCCTCGACCCCGGGAGCCCTCGGCCACAGCGAGGCGGGCGCCGCGCTCACCCACGAGGGCCTCAACCAGGTCCGCATCGCGGGCTACCCGGCGACGGTGGAGGGCGCGGACACGGGCGCGTACCCCTACTGGCAGACGGAGTTCGCGTACACCTACGGAGAGCCCCCCGCCGACTCGATCGCGGCAGGCTTCCTGCGCTACCTGACAGAGGGCGCAGGCAAGGACAGCCTCCCGTCCCACGGCCACCGCCCCTGCTCGGAGCTGGAGAAGCCGCTGCTGTGCCGCCCGGTCAGCTGAGCGTTTTACCCCGGGGGTAATTGAAGGCGCACAGGCTTCGGCGGCAGCCTCTTCGCCATGTCCTCTGACCTTTGGATAGGCGTCGCCGCCTTCTTCTTCCTCGGCATGGGCTTCTTCGGCCTCATCGCACCCGCCGCGCTCATCCGACCCTTCGGTATCAAGCTGACCGTCCCGGAAGCACGTGCCGAGGTCCGCGCCGTCTACGGCGGGTTCGGTGTCGGCTTCGGATGCCTGCTCGGCTGGGCCGCTCTATACGCTTCCGGTGATCTGCGACGGGGGATCGCCCTGACGGCCGCGGTGGCGCTTGCGGGGATGGCTCTGGGGCTGGCTTGCGGCCCGTGCGGTGGAGCGCCCGAGGGCGTTCTATCCGGCGTGGTTCTACTTCTGGGTCGAGGCCCTGGGCGCAGCTGGGCTGCTGTCCGCAGCTGTTCAGCTGCCGGATGCGTAGGTCACGAAGTCGCCCCATGCGGTTGGGGCGAAGGCCAGTTGGGGGCCTCGGGGGTTCTTGGAGTCGCGGAGGTGGATGGTGGTGGGGGTGGTGGCTACTTCGACGCAGTCGTCCGTCTCACTGCTGCTGCTGTAGCTGCTCTTGAACCACTCCAGCCCCGAGGCGTCCCCGGCAGAAGCCTTGCGGATCATGTCTCTCCCAGCACTTGCTCGATGAAGGACAGTGACTCCCGTGGCCTGAGAGCCTGCGCCCGGATCATCCCATAGCGCAACTCAAGGATCCTGAGCTGCTTCGGGTCGGTGACAGGGTGGCTGCCGAACGCCCCCTCGGAGCGTCCGACTGCCGTGCCGTCACGGAACTTCAGCACTTCGATCAGGCCTCCCATTCCGGCATGGCTCTCACAGTCGAGCGGCATCACCTGGAAGGTGACACTCCGCAACTGCGCTACTTCCACCAGGTGTTGAAGCTGTCGCCGCAGCACCATTCTCCCTCCGATGGTGCGTCGCAGCGTCGCCTCTTCCTGGACGAAGTGGAGGGACGGCGCAGGCGAACGCTCGAAGATCGCCTGCCTGCCCATGCGCGCGGCCACTCCTCGCTCCAATTCATCTTGCGAGAAGGCAGGCTGCCGCATCTCGAACAGCGCCCGCATGTGCTCTTCCGTTTGCAGTAGCCCATGGACGTTGTGGTTGCTGTACAACCCGATCTCGACCGCCTGCGCCTCCAACTTCGCCAAGTCCCGGGCCTTCTTCGGATACCGGGCCTCCCGCATCTCCTTCTTCATCGCGGAGACAAGCCCACCCGCGCCCAACACCTCGTCCACCTTGTCCAGATACTCGGGACGAGGAATCCGCGCCCCGCGCTCGATCTTCCGGATCAGGTCCTCCCCGTACCCGATGGCCTCCCCGAACTCGCCCACCCGAAGACCCGCCGCCTCCCTCCGCAACTTGAGATGGTGACCCGCCATCTCGACCACCGCACTGATCTCGTCCTCGGGATCAACGTCCCAACCGGGCTCATCCGCCCCGTCGTTACGCTCCACGCCACCACGCCCAACGTCCACCGCACCCACCTCCGACGTGCCGTCCAAGCCCAACGCGCACTCGTACCCACACGTCACCCCGGACAGCCGGGACAAGCACCGGACAAACGCGGTACGCACAGCCCGCACCGCTATTCACGGTACGCACGGACGACCACGCTGAGTGACGTGAACCAAGAAACCACCCGAGCCCAGACCCCCGTACGCCAGTTCACGATCCTGCTGTCCGCCACGCGAAGAGGCGCCCGCCTGGCACGGCTCCTGGCGGGCGAGCAACTCCGCACATGGGGACTACCGTTCGAGACGGCGGAGCAGATCGTCGCCGAGCTGGCGAACAACGCCGCACTGCACGGCCACGTACCCGGCAGAAGCTTCCGACTGGCACTCACGCTCACCGAGACCGACACTCTCCGTATCGAAGTGACCGACGCACTAGCGGACCGTCTCCCACCGGGTAGACCCCAACTCCCGCCGCTTGAGGTGGAGTCGGGCAGAGGCCTGATCCTGGTCGCGGCACTGTGCGACCGGTGGGGTACGGAGCTGAGCCCGGCCCCCTGCAAAACAATCTGGGCGGAAATCGACCTTCCCGAGCCCGCTTGACGGCGGCGTCCCCGCCAAGGGGTGTGAGCGTGCGGGGCGGGGGCTTTGGCAGCCCGGCATCGAGTTGGCGCCGGGGCCGCCCGCTGTTACGAGGTTGGCGGTTCCGGGCCGGCCATCAAGGGCGCTCCGCTGCGCTACGCGTCGGCTTCGCCGATTCCGCTGCGCTCCACCCTTGACACCCAACCCTCCACCGCAGGTGAACGTCGATCGGGCGGCCCAGGAAGCGGGCCTCACGGGACTGCGGGGATGGGTCATCCGGCTTCGCTGCCGGGTGCGGACTGGTTCGTAGCAGACGCCGTCAGATGGAGAGGTGCGCGGCCGGTTCGGGGATGGGTGCCGGTTTCGTCAAGCGTCTTGGCGGCCGGATCTTCCGGTGTGACCGTCACTTGCGAGGTGACCCTCACGCATCACAGGTTGGGGGGGGTGGGGGACCTACTTTGGAAAAGTAGTGTTCTGACACAAGGGGGGCGCGCGGCACTACGAAACGCAACTTTGCCGAAGTAGGTCCCCCACCCCCCTCTCTCCCGGCCACCCGGTCGGGGCCGGTCGGCAGACGCTTGACGAGACCGGCACCGATCCCCGGACCGGCCGCGCACCCCTCCAGCGGGCAGCGCTGCTACGAACAAGTCCGCACCCGGCGCTCAAGCCGGATGACCCGCCGGGTGGTCCCCGAGAGCCCCGCTTCCAGGGCCGCCCGGTCATATGGCTTCGCGCGGTGGAGGGGTGGGTGTCAAGGGTGGAGCGAAGCGGAATCGGCGAAGCCGACGCGCAGCGCAGCGGAGCGCCCTTTACACCCGGCCCGGAACCGCCAACCTCGGGACAACCGGGCGGCCCCGGCGCCAACTCGACGCCGGGACAGCAAAGCCCCGCATCGAGGTTTCCACGACCCGGCCGCCCCGACAACGAGCGGCAGCAAGCGTCGTCGTACGCCGCTGATCGTCGCGCTCGCCGTCGTGGGCGTCCTGGCGGTCGGTGGCGGGGGCGTCGCCGCGTACCAGCTCATGGGGGACGACGGGAAGGAGAACAACTCGGCGGGGGGGGCAAGCAGGGTTCCGGCTCCGAGGCCGGCAGCAAGCCCGGCGGCAGCGACACCGCGTCACCGGAGACGGCGGCCGATGCCCCGAAGAGCGCCGGGTGCCGTCCCGCCGACGTCACCGAACTCAACATCAATGACCTCGAGCTCTACGTGAACCAGAAGTACTCGGGGGCGACCACGGGCCCCCGGATCACCTACGAGGACTGCGCGGCTCCCCTCAGCAGCAACAGCCTCCGCCTCGCCGACGCAAGCGGCGCGTTCAGCGCCACCACCGAGCAGCGCCCCACCCCCAGCGCATGCCGCGACACCGCGCGCGAGGCGAATCTGCCCAACCCCATCCCGCTCAGCAAGATCAGGGACGACTCGGTCCTCAAGGCGAACACCGGCATCTGTGTCGAGTCCAGCGACGGACCCGTCACGCACCTGTGGATCACCAAGGTCAACAAGGAGCCGGAGAACGACAATCTCCGGTCCTACGTGGTGAAGGCCACCCAGTGGAAGCCTGAGTGAAGCTGCGTCGCGGGGTACCCGGTCCGCCGGCTCAGCCGACCGCGTTCTCCGCCACCGCGCGCCCGCGCACCGTCACGTCCCCGCCGTAGAACATCCCGGTGAACACCGGGCTGTAGGTCATCTGGACCTCGACCTCGACCTGTTCGGCGTTGGCCGTCACGCAGTGCGTGGCCGCGACGTCCGCGCCGCCCATGCCCATCTCCGTGGCGAACTGTCTGGCGCGCGCGCCGCAGTTCTCGTAGTTGATGGGCGCGCCCTTGGCACCTTCGTAGATGCCCTCGGTGTCGAGGTCCTGCGCGGCATAGCGCGCGGCCTGTTCCGCTATGTCCGCGGCACGCTCCCGCTTGGAGATGGAAAGGCCGCCGTCGATGACGAAGGCCGAGAGCGTGAGGAAGACGATCGCGAAGATGATGACGGCGCCCGCGCCCGAGCCACGGTCGTCGAGGCGTTCGCAGCGGGCGGCGGCCCATGAACGGATAACAGGGGCGATGTTCACGCCGACCTCCGGTAGGGGTCCAGCGAAGAGCTGAAGCTGGCCTTCAGCGTCGTCTCCATGTCGAGGCCGAGCATGCCCAAGCCCCTTACCCGACAGCTCACTTCCACCGTGAAGAACGTGCCGGACTTGAAGCCCGTGCTCGTCTGGGTGACGCCGATCGGCCCGATGCAGGTGTCCTCCAGGTCGGCCTCCGCCGCCGCCCTGGCCTCGGCCATCGCCGTGCCCCGGTCCTTCTGGATCGAACCGGCACGGGCGGCGTCACGCGCCGCGCCGTCAACGGCCCCCCGGCCGTCGACCAGTTGGCCGAAGGCCACCAGGAGCAGGATGAAGAGAATCATCACGGGTGCGAGGATGACCACCTCGATGGTCGAGAGCCCACGGTCCGAACGCAGGCGGCCCGAACGCAGGCGGCCCGACGCGCGCATCCCGTGGGGGACGGCGCAAGCCCGTACTTTCGCCATCAGCCGCCCTCACCCTCCTCCACGAACCGCTCCACCGGTCCGGACGACTGCGCGCGCACCGTCATGTCGAGACCGGGGAAGACCGACGGCACCTTCGCGGTGATCTCCACACCGACCGTGTTCGCCTTCGGCTCGACCGTCGCCACATCCGGGTTCAGGACCAACTGCGGGCCGAGCTGCCGGATGTAGTCGTCGACCACGTCGCGCGCCTCGCCCCGCCAGCCGCCCGGGTTCTCGTCGGCCGTCGCGCGGGCCTTGCGCGCCCCCGCCTGGGCCGCGGCCTGGGCGACATGGTCCGCGAAGAAGTACAGCGCGAACTGCACCGTCGCGAAGATCATGAAGAACAGCACCGGAGTGAGCAGCACGAACTCGATCGCGGTCATGCCGGATTCACCGCGGGTGGAGGCTGCCTCCACCCTGCGGCGTACCCATCGCTTCACGCACCCGCGCACTCGTCCCCGCCCTCGCTCCCCGGTAACCGATTGATGATCAGCAGGTGCCGTCGGCGTCCGCACCCTCGATGCAGTCCTTGACGTCTTCCGCGCCGCCCTTGAGCGCGCCGTTGATGACGGCGGCGACCACACCGACGATCGCCACGACGACCGCCGAGATGATGACCCACTCGACTGCGGACGCACCGCGGTCGAGCTCGCCCGAGCGGGCACGCTGCACGCGGCCCTGCAGGAAGGTGATCATGAAGTCCAGACCGGAGTTGCCGGTGCTGAAGTTCCGTCCGTTCATGGTGAGTTGTCCTTTCAGGAGTGGGGGGAGGGACCCGGATCACTGCCGCCGTCGGCAGGTCCGTCCATCGCCGTGAAGATCGCTAGACCTGGAACACGCGCATTGCCGCCGGGAAGATCAGGAAGACAAGGAAGCCGGCACACAGCAGCAGCTGTGCGACGAGCATCGACTGGGATTTCTCGCCCGCGCTGCCCTCGATCTCGGCCATCTCGCGGTGCCGCATCGTCTCCGCGCGGGAGGCGAGCGACTCGCGCACCTTCGCGCCGTCGTCCGCCACCAGGCCGAGCGAAGCCGACAGGTCCTTGAGCTCTTCGACGCCCAGCTGCTCGCCGAGTGTGCCGAGCGCCTGCCACTGGCTGATGCCGGTGATCCGGGCATCGGCCAGCGCGTTTCGGATACGTTGCGTCGCCCATCCGTCGGAGACTTCCGCCGCCGCCATCAGGGCCTCGGGGAGGCCGCGGCCGCCCGCCAGGCTCATCGACACCAGGTCCAGATAGGCACCGATGACGCGACGCAGGTCGCGCCGCTTGTCCGCGGCGTCGCGCCGGACCTCGAGGTCGGGAAGGAAGAAGAAGAGAACGCCGAACATCAGCGCAAGCCAGACCGGGATGATCGGGCTGCTGCCGACCCCCAGCGTCCAGATGATGGCGAACATGAACGGGCCGAAGAAGATGCCCGTCGCCGCCAGCAGTGTCTTCGTCGCCAGGAACTTCTCCCAGCTGCGGTCGAGCACCGCCAGGTCGGCCCGCAGCGAGCGCTGTTCCCAGCCCTGCTGGAGATAGAAGTCGGCGACCCGCGCGCCCACCCGGGCACGCGTCGAGTTCATGCGGCCGGAGCTCTTCTTGTCGTCGCCGGACGGTGCGCGGTTCGACTCGTAGGCCGCGCCCCGCGCACGCATCGCGTCGATGCGCGCGACGGTCGCGACCGCACTCCGCTTGGACGGCATCAGGGCCCGTACGAGGGCGAAGATGCCCAGGCCGAGGATGGCGCCGATCACTATCGGCATCGTCAGGTTCATCGACGTACCCCCTCCGGATTCGCATGGCCGCCCTGCCCGGGGTGACCCGGCTGGCCCGGCTGGCCCGGCTGCCCGTACGGACCGCTCGGGCCCGTCAGCGGCGCCTGCGCCTCACCGGCACCGGGAGCCACACCCGCCCCAGCCCCCCGAGGCCGCACAAACTGCACCCCCGGCTCATCCCGGATCAGGAAGCGATCCGGCGTCTCCACCGTCGACAGCTTCCGCAGCCACCAGAAGCCGAGCGCGAACAGCGCGCAGACGCAGGCGAGTACGAGCTGGCCGACCGGCGTGCCGTACGGCGAGACGAAGTCCCGGTTGAAGATCGAAAGGCCGAGGACGAACGCGATCGACACCGCGACCACGATCTGCACCGACCGCCGCGTCGACGCCCGCTGCGCCATCACGCGCTGCCGCATGTCGACCTCTTCACGCGCCGACTTGGCAAGCGCGCCGAGCACCTGCCGCAGACCCGGACCCCGCAGCTTCGCGTTCAGGATCAGGGCGGCGACGATGATGTCCGCCGACGCGTCGTCGATCTCGTCGGCGAGGACCTGAAGGGCCTCGGGAAGCGGGGTACGAGCCCGCAACCGGTCCACCAGCGCGTCCAGATGCGGACGAAGCACCGGCGCGGCCGCCCGCGCCGAAGCGGGGATCGCCTGCTCCAGGCCGACCGCGCCCGCGATGGTGTCGCGCAGGGACTCCGTCCAGGCGGCGAGGGCCTCGACGCGCTTCATCTGGGCGCGCTCCTCGGCCGCACCCCCGAACAGCTTGTCCCAGAAGAAGACGAGGATGCCGGACGCGATGCCCGCCACCGCCCAGCGGGTGAGGAGGAGGACCACCAAGCCGACGCCGATGGCCAACGAGCCGCGCTGCCCGGCGAAGCGGATGAGTTCACTCATCCGCTCGCTGGCCTTCTGCTTCTCGTGCTCGGGCTTCACGGGCAGTCCGCGCAACGCGATCGCGAGGACCGCGAGGCCTCCGCCGACCGCGATGCCGCAGCCCAGTGCGTACAGGACGGGCAGCGAGAAGAGGCCGCCCATCGAGCCGAGTGAGTTCATGTCGTGCTCACCCCCATTGCCCGGCGGGGCGGTAGCCGAAGACAGCCAGGTCGTCCATGCAAGCTATCGGCGCGTGCGCGACGACCTGCCCGTCCGCGGCCTCCGCGAAGACCTCGCTGGACAGGACGCGGCCGTCGACGCCGTTGACCTCGCGGACCGAGGTCACCATGCGCTGGAGCTTTCCGCCGGTCTGGTAGTTGTTGCGCCGCTGGATGAAGACGACGAAGTTGACGGCTCCGGCCACGAGCATCTGGCTGGCCTCGATGGGCAGCCGCTCGGAGGCCTGGAGGGCGTACGTCGAGATGCGGTTGAAGACCTCACTCGAGCTGTTGGCGTGGATCGTGGAGAGCGAGCCGTCGTTGCCCTGCGACATCGCGTTCAGCATGGTCACGATCTCGTCGCCGAGCACCTCACCGACGATGACCCTCGACGGGTTCATACGGAGCGAACGGCGCACGAGCTCCGCCATCGAAATGGTGCCCTGGCCCTCGGAGTTGGGCAGGCGCTCCTCGAAGGCGACGACGTTCGGGTGCAGATCGGCGTACTGGTCGAGACCGAGTTCCAGGGCTCGCTCGACGGTCACCAGACGCTCGTGCGGCGGGATCTCGTTGGCGAGGGCACGCAGGAGCGTCGTCTTACCGGCGTTCGTCGCGCCCGCGATCATGATGTTCTTGCGGGCCCGCACCGCGCACGCCATGAAGTGTGCGACCTCGGGCGTCACCGTGCCGTTGCCCACCAGGTCCGACATGAAGACCTTGCCCATGCGGGCACGTCGGATGGAGAGCGCGGGGCGCCGCGTGACGTCCATGACGGCCGACAGACGCGAGCCGTCGGGGAGCCGGAGGTCGAGCTGCGGGTTGGCGGAGTCGAAGGGGCGGGAGGAGAGACCGGAGTAGGCGCCGAGGATCTGGATGAGCTCGATGAGCTCCTCGTCCGTCTCGGCGACCGGGTCGCCCTTGACCTCGCGCCCGTCGGCGTATCCGACGAAGACCTGGTCGTACCCGTTGATGTCGATGTTCTCGACGTCGGGGTCGTCCAGGAGCGGCTGGAGCCGACCGACGCCGAAGAGCGCGGCGTGCACGGCGGCCGCGTACTTCTCCTCGGTCTCGGCGTCCAGCGGGGTGCGCCCGGCGTTGATCTCTATCCGGGCGTACTCCTCCAGGATCTGGGCGATGACGGCACGGGCGTACTGCCGCTCGTCCTCGCCCGACATGGGGGTGACACCGGAGACCTGGTCGAGACGGCGCTGCTCGGCGATGCGGTCACCGGCGTCCTGCCGGAACCGCTTGACGAGCTGGTGATCGACAGGAACGCTCATCGGCCGGCCCCGTGCGTGCCGGCCCCGTGCGTGCCGGCCCCGTGCGTGCCGGCCCCGTGCGTGCCGGCCCCGTGCGTGCCGGCCCCGTGCGTGCCGGCCCCGTGCGTGCCGACGCCGTGCGTGCCCGCGGCCGGGTTGGCCCAGGCGGCGCCGTACTGCTGGTACAGGTCGACGGTCACCTTGCGGGCGGAGCGGATCAGCATCGACTTGTCGAGCCGGCCGCGCTTGCGTCCGGCCAACTGGTCGGCGCCCGCCGGGTCGTCGGCGAGCGTGCCCACGACGCGCGCGCCGGTCTGCGCGGCCATCAGCATGTCGTTGACCTGGTGGACGAGCTTGGCGGACGTCGAGGGGTCCGCGATGAGGAGTACGCCGATGAGCGGGGTCGCGAGTGACGCGGCCCCACGGGATCCGCCGTGCAGCTTGGCGGACAGGGCCGCGGCACGGTCGCGCACGCGGGCGATGGCCTCGGGCTCGGTCCGCGAGACGAGCAGCACGAGGGCCGCCTGCGGAAAGAGCTCGACGGCAGGGGTGTCCCCACTGACGCGACCGCAGTCGGCGATCACATCGGCGGGGGCGTGCGGCGAATCGGCGAGCTGCGAGAAGGCACGCCCGAGGGTGGGCCAGAGCCCGGCGAGCCCGGCGGCCTGTTCAGCGACACCAAGCCCCACGAGCACCTCGAGCCCACCGGCCAACGGCTGCGTGTGGTCCCACAGTTGGTCGGGAACGAGCCCCCTGCGCGCGGTGGCGGCGATGCTGAGCATGCCGGTGTTCGGGTTGAGCGGTCCGCCGTGCGCGGCGGCACTGCGGTAGACCAGGTCGCCGCCGGCGGGGTCGGTCTCCGCGACGAGGACGCGCCGGGGCCAGACGGCCGCCAGTGCGACGGCCGCGGTGGTGACCCCGGGAGACCCCTTGTCCGCGGCGAGAGCAATGAGCGCCATGTCTCTTCTACTCGCCTCTAGTTGCCGTTGGGAGACACTTGGACGAGAGAGACCTGCCCCGCGGACGCGGCCCTGGTGACGGCGGCGGCGTCGGCGCTGTCGACCAGGAGCGTGACGCCGAGGGCGCCGGTGCTCACGGTCGCGTCGCTCTTGTCGGCGATGGAGCTGACGCGGGCGGCGGCGACGATGGGGCTGTCGCTCGTGCCGCCACCGGATCCGGCGGAGCCGCCGGTGTCCTTGTCGTTGGACCCGGATGACGCCGAGTCGCCGACCTGGTAGACGTCCACGGTGTCGCCGGTCTTCAGGCCGTCCGCCGGGTACTGCCCCTCCTTGAGGGAGACGCCGACGGCCGACTTGCCCGCGGGCAGCCCGCTCTTGCTGGAGAACATCTCTCCGACGGCGACGGCACCCTTGGGGATGGTGTTGGTGGCCTTGAGCTTCTTCAGCCCGTCGACCTGGCTCCACTTGACGTAGTTGATGCCCGAGTCCTCGGCGACCATCACCGAGGTGACGTTGCTGTCGTTCACGGACTCGCCCGCCGGGATCTCGTTCGTGATCTTCACGACCTCGATACGTTCCCCTGCGCGCAGCACGAGAACGGTGGCGCCGAGGGCGCCGATGAGGATGAGCAGAACGGCCAGGGCGGCCAGTGCCGGTTTGCGCTCGCGAGGCGGCGCGGGAAGGCGCTCACCGACCGCTGGCTGAACCGGCGCGGCAGAACGGCCGTTGCCCGCCCCCGTACGCTCTTGGATCTTCACGCAACTGCTCCCCGCACGCCCAAGAAGATTCGGTCATTTTCAGACACTCGCGACTCTCTCGCCCGCCTCGGGCGGGCTATTCAGCCCCAGGCACAGTGTCAAGTCATCGCACCGTATCAGCAGCACATAAGCCCCTCAAGGCGCGCCAAGGCTGCCGGAGCCCGCACCCCTCATCGTTATCCACGCGCAATCCACGCTCCATGGTTCCCACGCATTCCTGGAACCTCTGGAGAGGCAAAGATGTGCGTACGCGAATAGACGCCCTTTGCGCAACGGGCGGCGCAGGGCGCGGTGATGAGGAACACCGACCGATCCGTCTCTGCCGGACCGCTGTTCCTTCAGCCGCACGGATGACGCCGGAAGAGGCGGGGCCGGTTCCCTGAGGGCGGTGGGTTCTTTGAGGGCGGCTGGCTCCCTGAGCGCGGATGCCAATGAACCCCGGCCCCTTGTCCCCCGTCTCACAGTCCGGCGCAAGGACCGTGCGGCAACGACTCGTTGAACAAGCGGGCAGCAGCGGCATGGCCCCGCGCCGGAAACTCCTGCTCACACGAAAGAGAAATTCAACCCCCATGAGACTTTCCTTTCCCTCACGCGCACGACGCGGCTCGCGCAAGACCGTGGCGGCGACCGGTGTAGCCACAGCGGCCCTGGCCCTGGTGGCCACGGGCACCCCCGCGCACGCCATCATCGGCGGCACCGAAGTCTCCAACGACGCCTACCCCTTCATGGTGGCCGTCATGGACAAGGGCCAGGGCAGCGCGCTCGACCGCCAGTTCTGCGGCGGCAGCCTCGTCACCGCGGACACGGTGATGACGGCGGCACACTGCCTCGTCGACGACGCGGGCAAGCCCGTGAGCCCGAAGAAGCTGCAGGTGGCGGTGGGCCGCACGGTCCTCTCCTCCGCCGGCCAGGGCCAGGTCCGCAACGCCGCGCAGGGCGGCGTGGTCGTCCACCCCCGCTACCTCAAGGGCCAGGAGGCGTACGACGTAGCGTTCATCCAACTCAGCAAGCCGGTAAAGGGAATCAGCCCGATAGCCCTCCCCACCCAGGGCACGGACGCGCTGATCCGCCCGGGCCAGAAGGCGACGGTCGCCGGCTGGGGAAACACGGACACGGAACTCCCCAACACCCCTGACCGCCTCCGCGAGGTGAAGGTCCCGATCCTCTCGCACGCGGAATGCAAGACGAGTTACGGGGAGTACGACTCAAAGGTCAACTTCTGCGCGGGAGTTGAGACGAAGGACTCCTGCCAGGGCGACAGCGGCGGCCCCATCTTCCGCCACGTCCCCGGCCGTCGGGCCCCCATCCAGGTGGGCGTCGTCTCGTACGGCGAGGGCTGCGGGGCGCAGGGCGCTCCGGGTGTCTACACGTCGGTTAGCTCGTCGAAGCTGTGGAAGACGCTGGATGAGTCGGCCGGGGGGAAGAAGATCAAGCGGGGGATGAACCGCCGCTGATCTGCGGCTTGATCCGCCACTGATCCGCCGACCTGATCGCGCGGACGGGAGAGCCTCGCCCCCGGCGGCGGGGTTCTCCCGCATCAGCCATCAGCCGCGCGCGGACCTGCTTCGTATCACCACAAACGGAATGTACGGGGTGCGGGGAAATGGGCCGGTGGTCCTTTCCCTCTCTCCCCATTGTTCGCCTTTTGGGCGAACTGTTCTCCCTGGCGAGACCTTCACTACTCAGTGCAGTGAATCCTGGTGAAACCATCGACCACTTCAGTAGCGTCAGGTGGCGTGAAGAACCCTCGCCCCACCGGGAGTCCTACGTGAACCGCAGTCGAGTCCTGCCTGCCGCCGTCTCACTGACGGCTGCCGCTGCCCTCCTGCTCACTGGATGCGGGGGTGACGACGGCGACTCCGGGAAGGACAAGGCCGCCGGGGGCGCAGACGCGAAGAAGAGTGCCTCGCCCAGCCCGAAGAAGAGCGAGGCACCTGCCATCGAGCGGCCCGCGATGAAGTTCCCCTCCGATGTGCGGCTCGTCTTCGAGAAGAGCGAGCTGACCGATCCGGACCAGGCCGCCGCGCTGAACGACGCCCAGAATTACGCGCGTTCAACCGTGTACGGAATCGTGAAGCAGGACCCGGAGAACGCCGCGTACAAGTTCTACTCGGAGCCGGGCAGCGATGCCCGCGAGTACGCGAAGTCCCAGATCAGGAACCATTCCTCGGCCGACTTCAGCGTCACGGGCGAGCGGTCCCACAGCGACGCGAAGGTGCAGCCTGGCGGGGGCGCGGACAAGAAGGGCATGGTCGTCACCTTCTGCTCCGACGAGAGCAAGATGAGCGGCAAGGATCTCCGGACAAAGGAGAAGATCCCCTTCGAACCGGGCCCCAAGAATTACTGGTTCTGGCGGATTGAGATGGTCCCCTCGAAGAGCACCGACGGCCTCTGGCTCGCTCAGAAGGCCAAGGTCAAGGACGAGGCCGAGCAGTGCCGCCGCTGAGCGGTGTTCTCCGGTCGGAGTCGGCAGAGAAGAAGACGACTCTGGCGAAACCGCTGGCCCCTTCAGTACCGTCTGATGGCATGCAGAACCGTCGCCCCACCGGGAGTCCTAAGTGAACCGCAGTCGCACCCTGCCCGTCGCCGCCGTTTCGATGGCGGCTGCCGCTGCTCTCCTCCTGACCGGGTGCGGGGGCGGGGACAGCAAGGATTCGGGCGGCGACAAGATCCCGGGGGCCGGTTCCGGTGACACCAAGAAGAGCGCTTCTCCGAGCCCTGACGCCGGCGGAGCCTCGGACATCGACCGGCCGGAGATGAAGTTCCCGTCCGATGTTGATCTTGTCTTCGACAAGATCAACCTGTCAGACCCGGACCAGGTGGCGGCGCTGAACGACGCCCAGAATTACGCGCGAGCCATTGAGTACGGAATCATCAAGCAGGATGCGGACGACGCCGCGTTCAAGTTCTATTCGGAGATCAGCAGCCCCGCGCAGACGTACGCCAAGAAGCAGATCAAGGACCACATCGACGCCGGTTACACGGTCACCGGTGAGCGCCGATACACAGACGTGAAGGTCCAGACCGTCACGAAGAAGAAGACCATCGCCGTCACCTTCTGCACCAATGACAACAAGCTCTTCGGCAAGGAAGTCAAGACCAAGAAGGTGCTCCGCACCAAGCCGAGCATCAAGGACTACTCCTCCTGGCAGATCTCGATGACTGCCGCCAAGAGCACCAAGGGACTGTGGCGGGCCGACCTCATCAAGGTGGAGGGCGAATCTCAGCAATGCATGGGATAACGGGGACGACAGGAACAACGGGGGACAGGTATGCGTAAGCCACTTATAGTGTCGGCTGTTTGCGGCTCACTCGTCCTGTTGGCGGGCGCTCCCGCCATGGCGGCGGACCCCGTCAAGACCGACAGCCAGGGATCCAAGGGGCCCGATCGCACGGTCGCCGCCCAGGCCAAGATCACCTACAAGACCACCGGGACCTCCCCGGGCGGCGGCACGGTCACGTCGGTCGACCCCAATTGGACACCGCCGCCCTGCTGGTACGCCCCGGAGTGGAAGGCCGGCGAGTTCGCGAAGTTCCGCGACCGGCTGTACTTCACCGCGAGGCACGACCCCGGCGCTCCACGGGATGCCCTGAAGGACATGTCCGACGAGAACCAGGCCTACGCCAAGGACAACTACAACATCGACAAGGAGAAGGAAGGGATGTGGTGGGGCGCCCAGTTCAGCCCCGACGCCACCGTCGCCGAGCAGTCGAAGTGCCTTGATCCCCCCTTCTGGGTCGAAAACGGCGAGATCCCGGACGTCCCGAACGCCATCAGCCCGGAAATCCTCGCCGAACTCGCCTACAACCAGATCAAGGTCCCCGGCACCAAAGTCTCCCTCGCCCCCGACGGCCCCTCCAAGGTCAATCTCCCCACCTGGGCCTGGCTCGACAAGGGTGACTTCAAGCCCGTGTCCGTGACCGCCTCGCTCGACGCCCCGGGGCTGCACATCGAGGCGACGACCGTCGCGAAGCCCGTCGCGCTCAGCATTAAGCCCGGTACGGAAGACGCCACGCTGCACCCCGCCTCCGGCAAGTGCGAGATGAACGACGACGGTTCGATCGGCGAGCCGTACGCAAAGGGCAAGTCGGAGCAGACGCCGCCCTGTGGCGTCACCTACCAGCGCTCGTCGGGCAACGGCACGTTCAACCTCCAGGCCACCGCCACCTGGGAGATCACCTGGACCGGCACGGGCGGCGCGGGCGGGGACCTGCCCAACGGCGAGTACGGCAACGACCAGCCGATCACCGTCGAGGAGATCCAGTCCATCAACCGCTGAGCGGACAACACAGCCACGATGCGGGCACGCTGCAAGCACCACGCGGCACTTCGCGCAGAGGGGCCCAACGGGAAGGCGACAACCCCCCGTTGGGCCCCTCTACCTTTCCGCAATGCTTCCCGTCGCAAAGATGGCGAAACTACATACCTCAACGCGCCCTGCAACAGAGAAAGCTTTCACCATTCCAGCCCCCGTGCAATGATTAACTGTTGCGAAGGGAGAGGTGTGGGGGATAGCGACAAAAAGCCCAAGGTGGACAACCCAGACAGAGAGCGCCTGGTGGGCTTGAAGCGGGAACTTGAGAAAGAGCGGGACAGTCTTGTCGGCGCATTGAAGCGGGCCGCCGAAGACATCGGTAAAGGTGGAGCGAACTCCAAGAAGTCATGGGTGGGAACGACAGCCAACAAGTGGCACAGCGATGTCGCCGGGCATCGCAAGACGGCACGTATGCGCATCGACAAGGTTCTCGCCGACATTCAACGCGAAATCGACCGAATGCCGGAAAAAGTCACACCTGAAGAAGCCACATCGATGAACCGGAACAGGCGCCTCTAACTGGGCAGTTCAGCGATACCTGCATATCTCACAAGCGAGAGGAAACAGTCCGGCATGGTCAGTGCAGACAACCCAGGCCCTTCGGGTGTCTTCTCGGGCATCGACCCGGACGCCCTGAAGGGGACGATCGAGTCCATTCGGCGTGATCACGAGAAGCTCTCGGACAGGGCGGGCTACTACAAATTGCAGCTCGCCTACTACGGAGTGGGCGCCGATGAACTCGCGGATGTCCTGCGCGTGGCGAACTGGGCGAGTGACGAACTGCCGCTTCTCAAACGGCGCTACCACCTGTCCATGAAAATGGACAGCGTGCCGTATCCCGGTGGCAAGGGCATGGTCCAGATCAACGAGGCGAGCGTGACGCGGGCCGCCAACGCGGCTGCGGCGAAGGATGCTAAGCGTGCTGCGAAGCTCGCCAAGAAGGACCCTGAAGACCTCACTCCCAAAGAGTTCGACGAGTTGAACCGGCTCTTCGCGACCAACCATGACGAGTACCCCTTCGCCGAGAAGTTCGCGGCCGCCCTCGGGCCCAAGAAGACACTGCAGTTCTGGGAGCAGGCGAGCCGCCTCGGCGACGACCCCGGGTACGGCAGAAACTCGGACTTTGAACGCGAAAGCGATCTCGATGATCTGCAGCGAAACCTCAGTTTCACCATCGCCCAGGCCACGAACTCCGGCACTCCAGCCATGAATCGCTGGAAGAAGGAGATGATCGAGCTCGGCAGCGAGCCGGTCAGGGAATCCGGTCCCCCTCCTCACGGCGACTCCGGTGGCCCCAAGGGGTTCGTCGTCATGAGCAACCTGATGCGCTTCGGGGATTATGACGACAAGTTCCTCTACAGCTACGGAAAAGCCCTCGTCAAGGAGGACAAGTCGGTGATGGAGGGCCCTGGTTCGGGTTGGACCGGCTGGAACGCAGACGACGGCACGCTCAACCACATCGGAAACGATATGGGCGCCGACCCGATGACCGGGTTCATGAAGGCTCTATCCAACAGCCCCGATGCGTCTACCGAGTTCTTCACCGACAAACAGAAGGGCGCCGACGGCAAACCCGAGTCCAACTTCAAGTACCTTTTCGAGGAGCGCGAGTGGCAGGACGACAGCATGGAAGGCAAGGAGAGCGTGACCGGCCGCAACTCGATGGCCTGGGCGCTCGAGGCTGCCACGACGGGCCACCGCCCTGGCGAGCCGGCCACTGCCGATGACCTGAAACACTCCAAGGAGCAGGCTGCCCTGTTCTCGGATGTGGTCAAGTCGGTGTCCGAGGACCAGGACCGGCTGCGCGATCACGCATATATGTCGGACAGCTTCGCGAACGCAGCCGCTGAATACATGCCGGATCTGCATCGCGGCATGACCCCAGACAAGTCCCTCGGAAGCCAGCTCTTTCCGACCTTGGGAGCCGTCGCCAAAATCGATAACTACGACGCCGCGCGATTCCTGCATACGGTAGCCCGCAACGAGGAAGGATACGACACCCTTAACATCTCCCAGCACGTATATGCCGCGTCCCTGATGGAACAGCAGGCAAAGCATCCTGACACCTATCCGCTGAACACCGATGAGACCATCAGTCAAATCTCCTACGATACCGGCCTCTTCCAAGGCGTCATCGGAAAAGCTCGGCATTTCCAGGCCGACGAGAGCGATGCTGACGCAGCCGCGCGAGATGATGCGTGGAAGGGACACGTGAGCACGTGGGGTGGTTCTGTTGTCGGCAGTGCGGCAGGTGTTGCGACGGCACCGTTCAGTGGCCCCGGGGGTGTCGTCGTGGGCGGCCTGGCAGGGACGGCTTCGACGAAGATCTTCGATGGCATCATTAATGGGTTCGGCGATGATGGCGGGAAAGAAGCGAAGGAGCAGGTTTACCAGAACGTGAAGGAAATGGATAAGGTCGAGTATTCGGTAATCCTGACCTCTCAGCATGCGGTAAAGGAGGCTACCGGCTCCGAGGCTGCCGAGTCCCGAGCCGGTGGTGATACCAGCAAGGGATTTCGTGATGCAGGTGATCTGATCAGAGATAGTAATGCCACCGTATCTGTCATCTAGTTTGAGAGCGATGAGGTGACCTTCCTTGACCGAGCCACATGACCGCAAGCATTCCCGTAAGTCCCGCGTCTATGGCCTGGTCGCTGCCGCTGGCACTGCTGCTGTCGCCACCGCTGTGAGTCTTGCCTACTACTTCGGCGCATTCGACTCGTGGACCCGCGAACGCATACAGGCAGATGAAGTCTGTCGCAACCTGAACGACAAACAGTCAGCAGCCGACATCTTTAACTCCGCGCTACCGCCATCCAGCCACTACGACCTGCGGGAGAGGTTTTCAACCGACACAGGTTGGCGGTACCGCATTAATTGTGGAGTGGACGACGGTGATAACCGGCTTCTGAGCCTGACCGCCCACACGTTCACCGCCCCGTCCCAAAAAGTGTGGGAGGACGAACTGCTGCCACCCCTCAAAGGCAAGGCCACCTACTTCGACGCCGGGGTCAGGGGCGTCTCGACACCAGGTGTGGCCGGGATCTATGTACCTTGCTATAGGAGCGGCAGGAAGGACGCACTACCGAACACCGATCTGAACGTATATGCCCTAGCCGTAGAACCCCTCCAAGGCTCTGACAAGGAAAACCGGCAGCAACTCATCGACCTGGCCCTGGACTTCGCCCACACCGCCCACAAGCAAGCGGATTGCGACCGCCCCTCAAAGCTCCCGGACCGAGTAACCGCCCCAGACGTGTGACCGCCATCAGCGGTGGCTGCTCGAACTCCGCCGCACAGTCGGGAGCGTTCCGCCGGCAGTGGGGCAGGTCAGCCGATGGAGCCCCAGTCGCGGCGCGGCCGGGGCAGCACGCCTCGTACGCCTCGCACGCCTCGCACGCCTCGCACTCCCCCGCGGCAACCGCGCCGACACCCACAGGCCCATCAGTCCACCGACGATCGCAGGCATCACCAAAGACCCGCCGAACCCCAACGTGAACCAGCCCTCGTCTTCCCCGCGCCCCAGCTGACGCACGCCGGTGACGAGGAGCGCCACGACCAGAACCGCCCAAGGCAGCACCCACGGCCAGGGGTTGGGCTCCGGCGCCGGTTCCGCGCGGCGGCCCGGAGAGAAGGCGGCGTACCAGTAGCGGGCGCACCACCAGGCGACGACGAACGCCGACACCGCACCGGCCCCGAGCCCGACGCGCGCAAGCCCGCCGATCGCACTGTTCACGGCCGCGGCCGTGAGCCCCACCCCCATCGCGAGCATGAAGACGAACAGCATCGTGCCGACGACCAGCCGGTACCGACGGCTGCCATCGAGTGCGGGGGGGGAGAGACGAACATGCGGAGCGCCCTAGGTAGGCGGGCCCGCTCCGGCCACACACGGCCCCTATGAAGCACATCCGGCGGCACCATCGCCCGCCCGCCCTCTACTTCGTGGTGAACGGCCTCACCTTCACCGAGCCAAGGCCGGGCCACGCGCCAAGTGCCGGGCCCTTTTCGGTGATCGCCGGGACGCCATCGGCCACCATCCCGGCGCCGATCACTGCATTCACCCCATCCTTGTCTTCGCCGACCGCTCAGGCGAGATCCGCAAAGGAGGACTCAAGACCCCGCCGGCGGCGTACATGGCCACGACGGCCCGCCAGAACCACCATCAACGTCCACAGCACCACGCCGGCGATCAGGCCGCCCAACCGGTTGGCGGCATCCACGTCGTCGGCCTGTTCCATGCCCACCGTGCCCTCGGGGTCACGAATGACCTCGAGCCGCTCACCCACGTCCGGCACGCCGGAGTAGCTGCTGTCGTACTCCAGCTTCTCCGCCAGCTCTGAACCGTCGGAGCTCCGCAGAGTGAGGCGATGCGGCTCGTCCGCTGCGCCCGCAGCGCTGTCCTCCACGACCACCACGCTCGCGCGGATCCCGCGCTGTTCCAGTGCCGCTTCGGGTGCGTACTGAACGGCCCCGACCAGGACGAACAGTCCCGGCCCCAGGGACAACACGGCCAGCCAGACGGCGCGGTGGAGGAGACTCAGCACGATGGCGAAGGTGAAGCACAGCAGCACCCCGACCGAGATGGCGATCCATTCCATGCCCAACGCCAGATACGAGACGCCGACGATGACGGCCGCGGCCACCCACCCGAACACCGCCACAACGACCGCGCCCCACATCGAGACCCTCGGATCAACAGCCACCCCACCCCGCCCACCCGGCGGCACGGCCCTGACACCCGGCCCCATCCCTGCCCCTCCCGCCGTCCCCAACTCCTCGATCCCTTGGTGGCCTTGTGGCCTTGTGGGCGCCTCATCGAGCCCTCGCACCGAACCACGGCACACCCATAACTCCACGGTTCCCCTGGTGCGAGGCCCAACCCCACCGATAGCGGCGCGCACGGACTCAATCGAGAGGTCTCGGTGCCGGGTGCCGGGCTGAGCGCCACAGTCTCAGCGCTCTCAGCGGTTCAAGTCCATGACTCCGACGCCGAGCCCTTCGTAGACATCTGGAGAAACCGTGGCGACGAGCGCGCCCCCAGGCAAGACGTGATTCGGCCGGGCCGCGTGCACGGCAGCGCCAACGCCGTAAGGCACGCCATCACGCTGAAGTGCCGCCAGCGTCACAGCCGTCGCGTAGTCGTCGTCGATCAGATGCAGCACATCCACCATGACGCCGATGTACTCGACGATTCCTGGCCGCTCCCGCTCCGCTTCCAAGGAGCAGACGACCGGAACCCAGAGCAGCACGTCATCACTGCCGGACGCCGCGTGAATGAGGCCTGAGACCTGCTTGTTGCCCCCCATGGCGAGGAGCGTCGGGGTGTCGAGCACGAAGTGCTCGATCCCGTTCACCGGGATGTCTCCGAGCCATCCGAATCATCGGCGAGGGCGGCCCGATGCGCAGCGGTCGCTTCCCGCATCTTGCGCCGCATCTCGGCGGACTCCTCGTCCGTCACGTGATGCCCGAGATGCTCGGCGAGCAGGGTGCGGGTTCGATCAGCCCGTTCCTTCAGCTGCTCAGGCGTGAGCGTACGGGCGGCGAGATCCTGCATCAGGGCACGGAGACTGGTGCCACGCGCTTCAGCGACAGCGGCGAGCTGGTCGCGCACCTCGGCGGGCACGCGGATCATGACGTCGGACATGCGGCCAGTATACGGTGCGTATACACGAAGGTGTCCCCTCGATGGCGACATCACCCGTCGGCGACGAACGACCCCATGCCGGGGGTGGTGACGATGAGGCCTTCGGCTCGGAGGGCGGCGGTGGCCTTGCGGACAGTGACGCGGGATACGCCGAACTCCTGCTCCAGCTTCACTTCGGAGATCAGCCCGTGCACGGGGTACTCCCCGTCGGCGATCCGCCTCCGGACCTCCTCGGCGATCTGCTCCCACTTGGGCCTGGTTGGATTGAATTCGAACACAACCGAACTGTACGTAGGCCATGCGAGCCAGGCATAGAAGCTGCTGTCATAGCCTAGGTACAGACAGGTCTTTACACCTCACTCTACGGTAGGCCGACAAGAGACCCCGGCAACGGATGAAGGCCGCCCCGGGGCATGGCCGAACGCTTCGAAGGAGCGCCGACATGCGCGACTCTATCGCCCACTTCCTACGGTGGACCCTCACGCTCTGCACCCCCCACCCCCGCGGCCGCCACCGAGCCGGCACCGCACCAGTACGGCACGCCCCCTCCCTTCCACTCCCCTTCACCGAACTCCTCGACGTCAGCGCCCAACTCCTCGTACGCCCCTACGTACTTGACCCGGAAGAACTGCGCCGCCAACGCGCCCGCCGCCGCGCCCTGTACCTGGCCACGCTCGGCATCGACGTGGGCCCGCAGAGCATCCACGGCGTACGGATGGCCGCCCGATGACCCCACACCCCCGCCCGCCCGTCCGGATGTGCGCCCGCTACCAGCGCACCACCGACGCCCCCGTCCTCGTACACGAGGTGCACGCGGCCACGGGCCCCGGCTTCAACGTCTACGCGTGCCAGACCTGCGCCACGCACTACCCGCCACCCGCCGACGCGCTGGAACTCCTCGACGCGACACCCCACCCCCACCCCCACCCCCGCCCCTCCCGAATGACGATCCGCGTCTACCGGGTATCGCCCGAGGGTGCGGTGACCGAGGACCGGGGCGAGGTCCACACGTGGACCGGAAGCCGCATCGACCCCCTCCCCCGCACATCGGCCTATCCTTCCTGCGCCTGCGCACACTGCGACACCGCCCGATAGCACCGGCAAACACCCCCACCGAGCCTCGCGACCCCGGCAGCCACAAGGCAGCCGGGGTCTTTCGCTGCCTCGCCCTTCGCGTCACGACACGATGACAGTCCATCAAAATGGCGCATCTTGCCCCGCTATCAACCCTGGCGGAACCAACAACCCCACAGATAACGTCGGCCTGTTGGAGACACCCCTCGCCCCACCGGGAGCCGACTGTGAACCGCCGCACCATGCCCGTCACCGCCGCGCTCGCCGCGACCGCAGCCCTGCTTCTGACGGCCTGCGGGGGCGGTGACGGCGACAAGGCCAGCGACAAGGACAAGATTGCGGGTGCCGATCAGGGTGCCAAGAAGTCGGCATCGCCCAGCGCTTCGGCCGACGCCGGCACCGATCGCCCGAAGATCACCCTGCCGAAGGACGACATCCTCAAGTTCGGGGACGCCACAACGGGTGACGCGAAGAAGGACGCCGTGCTCGCGGACAACGCGGAGCGGCACCGTGCGATCGACGCCGCCATTATCAAGGGTGACCCGAGTTCCGAAGCAGTCCAGTTCTACTCGGAGGGCGACGCCGCGGCCAGCGCTGTCCAGTGGATCAAGTCCGTGGTGGACGACGGCTACTCCGTCACCGGCACAGTCCGGTTCTATGACCGCGAAGTACAGTTCCGGGCCGACGGTTCCGCCCGGCTGACGTACTGCGGCGACGAGAGCAAGTGGTTCGGCAAGGACCGCAAGACCGACAAGCCCGAGAAGACTCCGGTGACCAAGAAGTCCTACGTCTTCTACGACGCCAGCCTCAAGAAGAGCGCCAAGGGTGTATGGAAGACCACTGCCGTCTCGTCGGAAAGAGGAGCAGACCAGTGCCAGCCGTGAGGATGACCCTGAGGAACACTGCGCTCGTTCTCGCAGCCGCAGGTATCTCGATCGTGCCCAGCACCGCCTTCGCAGACGGCCCCGGCGGCGGCTCGGAAGGAAACGTCGAGCAGTCCGGCGACAGGAAAGGCGAAGAGATCGAGTCCGTAGTCCGGTTCGACCTCTCCCGCAACGGCAGCGGCCCGTCCAGCGGCCCCATGGCGGTGAAGTCGTCCGACTGGACGCCGCCCCCGTGCTGGTATGAGCCCAAGTACACGCCGGAACAGCTCAAAGCTGACCACATGAAGACCAAGAACCTCCCCCACGCCAGTGGGCTCGGTGAAGCGGTCGCCGCCTTCGAGAAGCATTACGTCGAAGGTCACCCCTACAAGAACTACAACATGGACAAAAAGGGCAAGGGCATGTTCTGGGACCGTGCCGCCCTGCCCTACGAAGAGGGTGGCGACATCTTCGCCTGCAAGAAGCCACCCTTCTGGGTCGACAACGGGGAAACCCCGGAGGTCGAGAACGCGGTGACACCCGAGATCCTCGCCGAGCTCGCCTACGCGAGGATCAAGATCCCCGGCACCAAGGTCACGCTCGCCCCCGAGAACGTCACGAAGGTGAACCTCCACACCTGGGCCTGGCTCGACAAGGCGAAGTTCAAGCCCGTGTCGGTGACCGCGTCCCTCAACGCCGGCGGTCAGAACATCGAGGCCACGACCACCGCCGAACCGCAGTCGCTCAAGATCGAGCCCGGAACGAAGGACGCGCAGAGCCACCCCGCGTCCGGCGAGTGCACGATCAACAAGGACGGCAGCATCGGAGCCCCCTACGCCCGGGGCAACGCCGACAAGATCCCGCCGTGCGGCGTGACCTACCTCCGCTCATCCGGAGACGGAACATACGAGCTGAAGGCAACCGTCACCTGGAAGGTCACCTGGGAGGGCACGGGCGTCCCGGGCGGCAACCTGCCCGCCGGCACCTTCGGCACCACGCAGAACATCACGGTCGAGGAAATCCAGTCCATCAACCGCTGAACCGTGCGGGCCCCAGATGCCCGGGGAGCCCGATCAAGGCCTGGTGCGACGCCCACCTTCGCACCAGGCCTTCCTCAGTACCGCCGAAGTACCGCCGAAGTACCGCCGAGCGAAGCCGACCTCAAAGGCCCCCGCCAAGAGAGCCCCGGCGACATGCATTCAGCCCGATTCACCCCACTCAGGAATCCGACGGATCCCCGTGTAGACGCACCGTGCTCAGGATCTTCATGATGGTGGCGTCCGGGACTTCCTCCTTGACGCCCCTGGCGCTGTAGAGGCTCCAAGCGACGTACTCACCCTCGGAGTTCTTGAAACCGAACGTGATCGCCTTGCCGTCCGAGTCGCACTTGTAGCGTTGCGGCGCGTTCTTGGACCAGGCCCGCGCGATGCTGCCCTTGACGCCGGATTTGGTGGTGTACGGCTTCGCCTTCTCCTCGTAGTGCAGGGTCTTCTTGTCCGGCTGCGCGTAAGCGCCATAGACCCACCACCAGACCGTGTTCAACGCGACATCGTCGGCGTTCTTCGCACCATTCGCGCCCTTGGTCCCCACGGCCGAGAGTGCCTTGTCCTCGCTCGAGCCGTCCTTGTCGTCGTCGGACGAGCACCACTTCGACTTGTAGTACGCGGGCGCCGACATGGTGATGATCGGCTCCCCCGTCTTGACGTCCTCGAATGCGACTGCGGAGTCCGCGGCCCTGACCTCCCAGCCGGGGGGTACGTCAAAGGCCGTGCCGCGCTTGGGGTTCACAACTACCTGCCAGCCCTTGACGGTTGGCTTGGGGCCGTTGTCCGTGCCACGCGGGTCGTCGCCGCCCGAGGAATCCGACGGGGAGTCCTCGGGGCCGGGCTTCCCGGCGGAAGACTTCTGCGGGGCGGCGGAAGCGTCCTTGTCGCCCTCGTCGCCACCCAGAACGAGGAATCCGGTGATTCCCGCAGCCACCACGACGGCAGTGGCCGCCGCGATGGCGATCACCTTGGTCCTGTTCCCGCCGCCTCCGGCCCCGCCACCACCGCCGGGCTGCTGGGGCGCTCCCGGCATCATCGGCTGCGAGCCCCACTGCCCTTGTTGCTGATACGCATTGGACTGCTGGTACCCCGGCTGCTGGTACGGATTCGGCGCTTGGTACCCCGGCTGCTGGTACGGGTTCCGGTCCTGCGGGTTCTGCTCGCCGCCGGGCGGCTGCTGTCCATGCCACATGGGGGCAACGATAGTTCTCGACCGCGAACGGCAGCGTGGCGCCCGGCTGTTGTGCCTCAGCTGTGCCTCACGTCACGCACGACGACGTTCTCGCTGAATGTGACGCTTTGTCCCAATATTAACGCTGGCGGAACCAACAACCCCACAGATATCGTCGACTCCCTGGAGACAATCCTTGCCCAAATGGGAGCCGAACTTGCCCCCCAGCTCAAGCCAGCCACCGCCAGCCGATTCCAGCCGCCGATTCCCGCCGCAGGAACATAACCACCTAGGAACGCGATAATGGGATTCAAGGGAATTAATGACGTCCAGGGGCCAAAGTTGGCTGCCGCCGTGGATGTCATGGGCGGAACACTGACCATCCAGGGCGGTTTGATCAGCGGCATTCTCGCTAAATGGGACGCCAAGGCCGAGGGAGTTTCCGACTTCCCCAAGAAGGCATCCTGGGCAACGGATGAGGCCAAGGACATCCGGCGCCGTCTCGGTATCGCCAAGGATGACCCCGAGGCGGTCCTCACCTTTGCCAGTCTCGCCGGCGCCCTTGAGACGTGGAAAGAGTTCAAAGACGGAACCCTCAAGGACATCAAGACGCCTTTCAAGATCCTCAAGATCCCCACGGCCATTGAAGCTTCGATGCATCTCTATGCCCGGTGGCAGCAGGGCCAGAACGTCGCCGGCGCCCGTGCCGTCTGGGAACTCAACAAGTACTTCGGCTCGTCGGACGCCCGGATCAAGGCGAAGCGGGGTGAACTGCTGAAGGAGCTCCTCAAGGACCAGAAGATCCGTAACTGGTACAAGGAGCCCTGGAAGTGGCAGCAGAGCGTCCGTCGTTTCGCCATGCGCCTGAAGATCCCCTACGCCGCGAAGCTCTTCAGCAAGGCGCCGGGGGCCAGCATGCTCGCGCAGCGCGTCCTCCTGCCGCTGAGTGTCGTGCACGGCGTGAAGGAGATGTTCGTCCCCACGCACAAGGGTGCCTACGGAGCGGCCGACCGCACCATGGGATTCGTGGAGGCGGGCGGCGCCGTGGCCGTCCTGGGCGGCGCGAGCGCGGCAACCGCCCTCGGCGCATCGGCAGCCGTCGCGGCCGCGGTCCCCGTCGTAGGCTGGGTCGCGCTCGGCGTGGCCGGGGCCTACTTCCTTGGCAGTTGGGCCTGGGACAAGTGGGGGGACGACATCAAGTCCGGGGCCAAACAGGCCTGGAAGTCCACCAAAGAATGGGGTGGCAAGATCAAGGACAAGGGGGCCGAGATCGTCAACGGGGCAAAAAGCGCGGTCACCAATCTGGTGCCCAACACCATCAGCAAATACAAGTTCTGGTAAGCGAGCATCGGACGCACAATCATGCAAAGCCCTGACATTGACATGGAGCTCGAGGAGTTCCGCGGAATCCTGGCCGAGGCACTCGCCGAGGGAGGCACGCAGCCCCTCCTGCGCCTCACCGATGAAGAGATCGCCATCCTCGATCCCGACTCGTTGACCGAATGCGTCGCCCCGACCCCGCGACTCACCGAACTCTCCGGCCAGGAGCGGGAATGGGTGTACGCCACCGCGCTGCGGTCACTCGTCTCCCGCGAGGCGGTGGAGGTCGCGAACATCGACGAGCTCGACGCGGTGCTCCGCGCGGCGTCCACCGACTCCGCATCCGGCGAGGCGGCCGCCGACCAGGCCGAGGACCCGGGCAACACCCCGTCCGGCGTGGACCTCGACATGCGGATCACCCCCGAGGTGAGCCTGGCCCTTGCCCTGCGCCGAACTGCCGCCCGGGCCCTGGCCGTTGAGCAGCACACGTCGAACGGCCTCACGCACATGCTCGTCTATGTGCACGGTGAGGACCTCTACCTCGTGGAGCGCGTCACCTCCGGCGGCCTCCACGTGTTCACGCTCGCCAGCTCCGCCAAGGACGCGGCGGACATGGTGCTGCTCTTCGTCGACCCCTTCGAGGTCGCCGACAAGGACGGCCGCGTCCAGCTGCTCACACCCGAGCAGATCAGCCAGGAGAACGTCGGCCGCGACCTCTCCGAGGCCATCAACAACGCCTTGGTGGTGGGTCAGACCGTCCTCCTCGCCGATGCCCCCGGCCCGCTCCTCACGACGTACGCCACCGAGAAGGCCCTGTGGACGGTGTACGTCGCGAAGCCGAACGCGGCCACCGGCATCCAGGCACGCCCCGTCGGCAAGAACACGCTGCGGAAGATGATCACCAAGCTGATCACCCCGAACTGAGAGAGGCGGCACGATGTCACGCGAGAGCGACTGCCGTGAGGACGTACGCAAACTCAAGCAGTATGCGGACGAGTTGGAACGCTCGGTCGACAACGTCCAGAACCTCTGCGGCACGGACACCTGGAAGGGCCCCAAGAGCGAGCGGTTCCGGACCGAATACGCCGGCCACAAGAAGCAGATAAAGGATGCCGTGGCCAACGCGCGTGCCGCGATAGACAAGGCTCTCAAGCGCGTGGAGAAGGAAGAGGAAGAGAAGAAGAAGTCCGGAGCCGAGAAGTAGAAGTAGAAGTAGGGGAAAGCAGAGCCGTGGCCCACCAGCAACGCACGTCCACCCGCGATGCGGCACCGACACAGGCCCGTCGTGTCACCGCCGCCGTCGTCGACGCCCTCATCGCCCTGCTGTGCGGCCTCACGGCCGGTACCGCCGCCGGCATCAAGGTGGTTGATGGACTCGTGGAACTGCAACCGCAATCACCCACGGTGTGGGCCACGGCGCTCGGTGTTGCTGTAGCGGTCTCCCTTTTCAACCACGTGCTCCTCACGCTGGCCTCCCGGGCGAGCCTGGCAAAGCTGCTTACCGGACTGCGGGTGGTCCGTGCCTCGGACGGAGGCCGGCCAGGGTTCCTCCGGCTCGTAGGACGCTGGTTGTTCGGCTTCTACTGGATGGTCGTCTTTGTTCCTATCCATGTCGTAACGGATAGCGGCGTGGAGCAGCAGGACGCGGTGGGGCTGCGTATCGTGCGTCGAACTGCCCGCTCCTGAGGTGTGAGCGGAGAGAGGCGGAGTCTTGTGAGCGGCTTCAGTTCTTGGTCCCGTCGGCGGCGCCAAAGTGTCTTCGGCGGCGGCGTGGCCATTGCCGTGATCGCCGGAATCGGCATCTATGCCGTTACCTCCGATGACGACCCGCTCCCACTGAATGTCGACTTCGTACTCGGTGGCGGAGACAACGCCGTAGGAAAGGGCGACCGGCTCGCAATCCAGGGACAGTTCAGCGGCCTCGCGGTGGCGCCCGACAACGTCACCTATCTCTTCGCCGAAGAGAACGACACGATGGTGATGTGGCGGAAGAAGCCTTCCGGCGCCGCCGAGCGGATCCAAATCTCCGGGATGGATTCGGTCAATACGAAACAGACGGCCGTGGCGCCCGATGGATCTATCTATCTGGCAGCGGAGCAGGAGCTGTGGAAAGTCAGTCCGGCAGGGAAAGCGGACAGGGTCATAGCCAGCCGCACCTGCGAGAAGAAGGCCAATCCCCTCGCCACCTCCCTCAGCGCCTTCTGCAACACCACGATTAGCGGGGTCGCCGTCGACAAGGACGGCACCGTGTACGTGGGTGATCAGCTGATCAGCACCCCTCCCTACGGCTCCTACGTACACAGGCTCAACGGCAAGTCGATCGAGCTCGTGGCAGGCCGTCCGGCCAAGGACGGCGAGTCGGTGAAGCGCTCCAACCCGGCCGTGCGGAACGGGGTGAATCCCCGCGCCGGCACAAAGGCGAAGGACGTCGTTGTTCCGGACGTCACGCGCTCGGGAGCTCTCGCCGCCACCAAGGACGGCGTCTATTGGAACACCGGCCCCGGCATCGTCCGCATCAATCGGGACGGCACTCTCAGCCCGTTCGTCGCGGGCAAGTCACCTGGAAAGATCAGCGATCCCGCCGGACCGTTCGGCACCGTGGGGCACGCCCTTGACGCCCAGGTCCAAAGCGGTTCTGGTGGCGAACCAGGCGAAGGCCTGGCCGTCATCCCGAGCCGCGACGAGGTCTACTACTCCGATGAGGGCAAGGATCACGCCCCCGCCCTGGAGGGCGATTTCCGATGGCAGGGAGTCGAATCCGACTCCCAGAAGAAGCTCTTGAACGAGTCGGGGCGCGGAGACCTTGTCCACCGCGTGGTCGACGGAGAACTGGCCCCCGTCATCGCCGGAGTGCAGGCCATCGCGACCTCTAAGGACAGTCTGTACGTTGCCGTGACCACCGACGGCGGAAACAAGAGCAGCCCGGAGAACTGGGACACTGCAGTGCTCCGGGTGCACCTCCCCAACAAGAACTGACGCCGGGCGGGCGTCAGTTCACTTGTCGGCCGCCTTGTCCAACTTCTTCTCCTGCCCGGTCACGAGTTCCGACGGCACCGCGACGAACTCGAGAGACGACGCAGTGACAGCCGACACCCTGATCACGGACGCTCCCTTCTGCTTCACCACGTACCGGACCTTCTTGCCCATGCGGTACTCGATCGAGAAGTCGACGCCGTCGTCACCGAGGTCGGACTTGTTGGCTGCCACGCTGCGGATCTTCGAGGTGAGGCCGGAAGGCGTGGTCTCGAACCCCGAACCGCAGGCGGAGATCGCCTTCTTGAGGTCCTTCACGGACTGCTCGGCCGCCGACTCGGACTTGGCGCTCGACAGGGAGAGCAGGTATTCCGCGGTGGGGGTCTGCGAACCTTCCGGTGTCTTGATGATGTCCCGTCGCACCAGCCGATCATCGTAGGCAGAGGCATCGGGGTACATCGCGTCGACGATGGGCCGGCAGGACTTATTGGCAGTACGGGTCGGACCCGCGCCCCCGGTGGCCGGCGCTTCGCGAATCGTGTAGCGCGGCACATCTCCCTGCGCCAACGCCGCACTTGAGAGCTGTGCCCGGCTCAGCGGCCCGTCGCCCCCGGATCCCTCTGAGTCCGATCCTTTGTCGTCGCCGCACCCGGCAGCAGCCATCAACAGGACTGCGACCGAGACCGCCGCCGCGGATTTCCTGCCCCTGCCTGCGATTCCCATTACTCACACACCCATCAATCTCGGTCACAGTTGACGTGTCTGCCACGCTCAGCGATTCACTGACTCAGTCATTCACTGGCTCAGCCATTCACTACGAGTCCTGCCCGGGGTAGTCCCGCGCGTTCCTGCCCCTCGAGTACTCCGGCCAGATCGCCGCGACGACGGCGGGGTCCTGCAGCCACTTGTTGTAGGCCGTGCGCTCGGCGGTGCTCATGTCGCCGATGTCCTTGATTTCGCCCTTCTTGTTCAGGAAGTTGCCGTCGCCCTTGGCGTAATCCTTGACGTCACCCGTGTACTCCTTGATGCCCTTCGGACTGCCGTCCTTGCCGTCGCTCTCGATCGTGACGGGCTCGATCTTGTCGTGCTCGCGGGCCGCGTCCGCGTTGTTCTGGTAGTCGGTCTGCCAGGAGAAGTCCGCGGTGTTCTCCTTGACTCCCTTGAATGCCTCTTTGAGACCCTTGGGCGCGTCGTCCGGATCGGCCTTCACAAGGTCCTTGAGCAGGCCGGTGGCAACCCCCGAGCCCAGGCCCCACGCGACGCCCACAGCCGCGCCCTTGGCACCGGCCAGGCCCGCTCCGCCCGTTGCGCCCAGGGCTACATCGCCGGCGGTGTCGATAATCTTCGCGCGGAAGTTGTTGGTGTCCGTGACCCACTTGTCGATGTCGCCCTCGATCTCACCGGACGCCGTTTTCATGGACTCCTGGTAGAACTCCTGCATCATTCCGCGCTTCATGGAGTCGAAGGCACCGGCGTGCTCGGAGCTCTTTTCCGTCGAGTACGCGTGGTCGAGCGCCTTCTCGTCGTACCGCTGGAACAGGGCACTCAGTGTGCCCGCCGCCTTGGGGTCGCGTGCCGATTCCTCCATGAGGGCGCGCCACAGGCCGTCGGACGCCTCGAGCCCGCTACGGCCCGAGTCCTGGCCCTTCATGTAGTCCTGAAGGCTCCACTTGGTGGTCGTCGCGTACTTTTCCTCGCCCTTGGCCTTGATGTCGCTTCCCCAGAGCGTGTTCCCTGCCGGGGAGGTGACTCCGTGTTCGAGGTCCTTCCAGTACGCGGTGAGGATGCTCGCGTAGAGGGCCTGGGTCCCTTCGATGGGGTGGCCCAATCCGTCTTTGCCCTTCCTGTTCTGGTAGTTGTCGAAGAGGATCCGGGCCGTGTTCTTCTCCGCGAGGGACGGATTGGTCTGCTTGAGCGTCACCGTCGCGGCGTTGACCATGTTGAAGAAGGCCTTGCCGCGCTCCTTCGGCTCGTCCACCTTCCAGGGGCCCGTCGGGTAGAGGGAATGCTGCACGAAGTCGTAGTTGTGGTCCATGGCTTCGCCTGCGGCTGCAGGGTTCTCCGAAACGGCGTCGAAGAGCTGCTGGTAGTTGTCCTTGCCCCACTCCCCTTCGCCCGTCTGGTTGTTCCCGAAGAAGCGGAGCTCATCGGTCTTGCCCTGCTTCTTCTTGTCGAGCACCCGGTCACTGAAGGCGACAAGGAAGTCTTTGTCGTGCGAACCGCCCTTGAGGAAGGGGGTCAGACGGTCCGGCCTGAAACCTTCGTACTCGTCCAGCGACGAGTCGCTGAACCACTTGTTCCACGCCTGCTGCTTCGCCTTGGCCGACTTCCCCTCGAAGGCCACCTTGGTGTACGTACCAAAGGTGTCGGCGATGACCGAACGGTCCTTTTCGCGCTCGTCGGGGTGATCCTTGTAGCGGTCATTGTTGCGGTCGCCCATTACTGTGGACAGCCACCCAACCCGCTGCGGACCGAGCTCGTCGTAGAAGGCCTTCACATAGTCCGCGTCTCCCTTGTGAGCGCGCAGGTCAGCGTACATCTCGGGGGTGGGATCGTCCCCGTCGTTCAGGCCTTCCTTGAACTTCTTGCCCAATTCCTTGCCGTCTTTCAAGGACTGCTTGGTCTGCCCGACCATGCTTTCCTGGATCTTCACCATGCCCTTGTAGCCATGGCCGTACTTCTCGTCCTCGGCAATGGAGAGGTGGTGTCGGCGTCTGAGCATGGGAAGCTGTTCATTGGCCCAGCCCGCGATGGACTTCAGCTCGGTCAGCGGTTCGACGCCGACTCCGTAGCGTTCGAAGCTGGACTTGATCCAGCCGACGCTGGTCATGATCTTGCTCTGATCCTTGTCGAGCGACTGGATCGTCTTGGCCAGGCGTTCCGGATCAATGCCGGAGAATCCGTCGCCGTCGCTGCTGCTGCCGCCCTTTTCTGCAGGCTCTCCCATGAATCTCCCCGTTCACTCCACACTCTTGCCCAGATCACCTACGGCAAGTTCACAACCTCGCCCAAGTGCCCCTGGATCACATGTACTGCATTTCCTTGTTCATCATCCTCGCGCTTGATGCGGAGACCTTCTCCGGCAGTTCGTTGATCCTCTTCTGCACCGCCGGAATGAGCTTGTCTATCTCCCTGATCATGCGGCCGCGGTTTCCCTCGATTTCGTCGTGCCACTTGTCGGCCGTCTTGCCGACCCACGACTTCCCTTCCTTACCCTTCCCCACGTCTTGAGATGCGACCTTCAGACACTTTTTCAACTCTTTGACCTCATCTACGAGTTGAGTCTTCAATGTCTCAAGACGGGTCCTATACGGGTTATCTACCTGCGGCTCTTCATCCGCACCCTTGTCTTTGCCTCCCACTACCCCTCCAGCATTGCGTCCAACTGCTGTTGACTAGATTCCGAGGTTGATCCGAACCAAGAATAGGGAGCCTCGCGGGCGTCGGGCAAGGAGACCTGGACGGATGACGCCGGTGCGGGCGTTGCGATAGCATCGGGCTCGGGCGGACGGAAGGTTCGTCCGATTCGACAAGCGGGGAGGAACGCCATGAGCGGTGGCGGCAATGCCGGCCTGAAGGGCGCAGACACAACTAGGCTCCGGACTCTTTCCGGAACCTTCAAGACGCAGCACGGTAACCTCGACGACCTGATCCGTGCCATTTCGACGGGCACGAGCAACAGCGAGGAGTTCTGGAAGGGCGGCCGCGCCAACCGATTCCGGGAGGAATGGGACAAGCTGAAGCCGCAGCTGAAGAACTTCCTGACGTCTCTTGAGAATGCCAAGAAGGAGACGCACGACGCCGCCCAGGCGAACGACACGATCAACGACTAATCAGGGATTAGTCGCAGGTCAGCACGGTCGTTAAATGCATTCGGGCCGGACAGCTCCCAAGCTGTCCGGCCCGAATGCATTTTGCTATGCCCCCAGGGGCGAGGGTGCCGCCCAAGCCCAAGCCCCGGCGGGGCTCACTCCGGCAGCACCGCCTGAGCCGGCATCACTTCCCCGCCCTGGACAAACAGTCCACGCCCGGTCGGCCCGCCGGTGGCGCTGTTCGACGTGATGCGGATGTTGAACATCTCGCCGTCCGCCGACCCCTGCGGCGACAGGAGCAGGCCGTTGCGCGACTTCCGCGCCTGCACCACGGAGCCGCGGTACTGCGACGACAGCGTGTCCACCGCACCCGCCATGATCACTCCGAGGCCGCCGTCCATGCCCCGGCGGATCTCCTCCTCCAGGGCCTCGTCCAGGTTGGTGTCATAGATCAACTCGGCGTCGTCCACCACGATCACGTACGGACCGCGTGCGCTCTGCGTCAGCGCCTCCAGCTCGTCACTCGAACTCTCGGCGTTGAGCGAGCCCAACACGCCGGCCTCCGAGGCGAATTCACGCAAGGGCGATCGCCGCGGCGTCACGAGGATGACCTCGGTGCCCCGCTGCAGCAGCGACATCGTCGCCGCCACCAGCGTGCTGGAGCGGCCGGACTTCGGCGGTCCGGAGATGACGAAGCCGGGGCCGGAATCCTCCAAGTCCATGCCGAGCGGCGACAGTTCGTCGCCGCCCGCCGCGAAGAGGGCCCACAGGGGCGACGGCGGGGTGAAGTCGGGCTGGAGGGCCATGGCCTCCGAGGCCTTGATGCGGGCCGGGAGCACGTCGACACGGATCGGGCGCTGCTCGACGGACGGGCGGGGCCAGGCCTGGGCCGCCGTCCGGGCGATCTCCTGGAGCGCCGCCACCTGCGCCTGACCGTTCGGGTTCTCGTCGAGGAGCGCGATCTGGCTCTCCTGGACGCCCTCGTCGGTGCCCTTGAGGGCGCGGCCCGACGGGACTTCCTTGGGTACGTCCTTCGGCATGATGCCCGCGAACGAGTAGTCCTGTGAGTCTGCGAGCCGCAGCACGAGGCGCTCGGCGAAGGAGCTGGCGACGTCACCCATGAGGCCGCTGCGGTCCACTCCGAGAACGACCTTGACACCGACCGCGGCGCCCTCACGGAAGAGCCGTTTCGCCGACTCGACCAGACGGCCGTAGTCGTAGTTCTCGAAGGCGAGCCGGAACGCGTCCCACCCGTCGAACAGGACCACCATCCACGGCAGCCGATCCTCCGGGGCGGCTGCCGCACGCTGCTCGGCCGCGCTGGACTGGCCCTTCTCGGCGAGCAGGAGCTGCCGTCGTCCGACCTCGTCGAGGAGTCGGCCGAGGAGTCGGTCGACGCGCGCCGTCTGGTCACGGGTCACCACGGCGCCGCAGTGCGGAAGGGTGGTGAGCGGCAGCAGCGCGTTGGCGCCGCAGTCGATGCCGTAGATGTGGACATCACTGGGGCTGCTGTTCTGCGCGACCGCGCCCGCGATCGTACGAAGGGCCGTGGAACGTCCGGATCGCGGGCCGCCCGCGATCATCAGGTGCTCGCCGTCGGCCAGGTCGAGCGCGAGCGCGGCCCGTGCCTGCTCGGCGGGGAGGTCGGTGAGGCCGAAGGCGATCGGGCGGACCGTGTCGGCGCCGACAGGTGCCGGTGGCAGCTCGGGGAGTTCCGTGAGCTGCACCGTGTCGGGGATGGGCGGCAGCCAGGGGCTGCGGGGTGTGGCGCAGCCGAGCTGCTTCGCGCCGTCGGCGATCGCGTCCACGAGGACGGCGAGGTCGGTGACCATCGTGCCGTCGTCACCGTCGTCCGCTGCCGCGCGGGGCGGCGGATGCCCGTACGACGTCCAGTTCAGCAGGTTCACGCTGACCTGCGGTGCCGTATCGAGGCCGGGGCGGCGGCCACCGATGCGGGCCGTCTGTACGCCGACGAGTGACTGGGCGCCGGAACGCACGTAACAACGACCCGGTGTGGCCTTGGAGATGGCGCCGGAGTCGGCGGCGTCGATGACGTCGCGGGACTCCTCGCCGTTGGTGACGCGGAGCGCGATGCGGAGGTTGGTGTTGGCGCGGATGTCCGCGCTGACGACACCCGCGGGACGCTGGGTGGCGAGCATCAGGTGCACGCCGAGGGAGCGGCCTCGCCGGGCGATGTCGACGAGGCCGGCGATGAAGTCCGGGAGCTCGGCGACCAGCGAGGCGAACTCGTCGATGACGAGCATGAGCCGCGGCATGGGCTCCAGTTCGGGGCGGATCCTGCGGGCGTCGTTGTAGTCCTCGATGTCCTTGGTCTCGGCCTCGAAGAGGATCGTCTCGCGGCGGTGGAGCTCCGCGGCGAGCGAGGCCAGGGCGCGCTCCGTCAGGTGCGCGTCGAGGTCGCTGACCATGCCGACGGTGTGCGGGAGCCGCGCACAGTCCAGGAAGGCGGAGCCGCCCTTGTAGTCGATGAGGACGAAGGTCAGGGCGTCCGGGGTGTTGCCGACCGCCAGCGAGGTGATGATCGTCTGCAGCAGCTCCGACTTACCGGCACCGGTGGTACCGGCGATCAGGGCGTGCGGCCCGTCGCGCCGGATGTCCAGGACGAACGGTCCGTCGGCGGCGATGCCGATCGGCGCCACCGTGGTCGATCCGCCGCGCTGCCAGATCCGGGCGATGTCCGCGCCGGTCGGGTTCGGCATCTCTAGGAGGTTGAGCAGCCGGGCGGCGGTGGGCAGCGCGCTGTCGGCATCGTCGCGGCTCACATCGCGTACGGGGGCAAGGGCACGGGAGACGCGTTCACACCAGGCGGTGGAGACCTGGTCGGCGAGGACCTGGCCGACCGCCTCGTATCCGTAACCCCGCAGGTGAACGCGGGTCGGTGAGTCCGGGGTCCAGCAGACGGCGGTGCGGCACTCCTCGGGCAGCACCCGCTCGTCGTCGTCCACGCACAGCGCGAAGATCCCGACCGCCGGGCCTTCCTGGAGCAACTGCGGGACGCCGGGCACCCGGCGAAGGAGGCGCGCGCCATCGAGGATGAGCAGCACCTGCGAATCGGGGCGCATCGCGTTGAAGCCACCGTGCTCCTTGGCCATCGCCTGGCGGCGCTGGAGGTCGTTGAGCAGTTCGGTGACGCGGCGGGAGATGGACTCGCCGTCGGTGCCCAGCAATGCGACGCAGTTCTGGCCCTGTTGGGGGCTGGTGTGCGGGAGCCACTGGGTCCAGCTCCAGTGTTCCTCGGCGTCCGGTGCGGAGGAGAGGACCACGAGGGAGAGGTCGCGCGGGCTGTGCAGGACCGCGGCCTGGGCGGCCAGCCACCGGGTCGTGGAGACCGCGCGCGGCCGGTCGCCCGCGATGCCCACGACGCCGAGCTCGGCGAAGGGCAGCGTCAGCGGAACGTTGGTGACGACCGGGGGCTTCGGCTCCTCCCCCTCCTCCACGGTGGCGCCGCGGCCGAAGGCCAGGTCGATCTCGGCAGGCAGGTCACCGAAGCCCACCCGCAGCTGCATCGCGTCCACGTCGGTGATCCGCCGCTCCCACAGCCGGCGGCGCGGTCCGGTGGCGAACAGGAGCAACTGGCCGGGGTCCGGGAACGCCTCGCGGCGGCGGCGCTGATCGACCTCGCCGAGCCGCTCCACCTCGGCCTCATGGTCGGCCAGGGCCTTCTTGTACTCCTTGAGCGCGGCCCCGTACTTCTTTTTGCCGTGCCGCCGGTCGCTGAACCACTGGCCGACCATCATGACCGGCGACATCAGACAGAAGAGGAGGAAGTAGATCGAGTCCATCATGAAGTACATGCCCACGCCGAAGAAGAGCGGCAGGAGCATCGAGAGCAGCTGGAAGCGGTGCGCCTCGTCCTTCTTCGGCTCCACGGGCACGAGCAGGCGGGGGTTGGCACGCGGCGAGGTCAGCCGGGGCGGCCGGTTGTAGGCGAGGCCGCCTTCGCCCGCAGGTGAAAGGTGGGCGTCGGGCGCCCCGACCTCGGAGAGGCTGAACAGGGATTCGCCGGACTTGAGGAGCATGCCGGGCTCCCACTCCCGCGGCCCGGACATCTCCTCGTCGTCGATCGCGAGGACGGCCCCGTCGAAGGGGGCTATCTCGATCCGCCCCTTGATGTCGACGGTGACCCGCGCGGCCATCTGCGCGAGGTAGGAGTCCTCGACGGCGAGCGTGGCCGTGGGCGCGGAGCCGATCGTGCTGACGCCCGTGGAGAGCCTGGCCACCCGGCCGGCCCCCGGGCCGCCGCTGACCGTGACCTCGTACCGGCCTGTGGGCTCGCCGTTCATCATGAACGGCCCCACTGAGTCGTCGGTGGTGAGGCGCACTCCGTCCCGCAGCGTCTTGCCGACCGGCGCATCCGGTTCGCAGGGCGTGCCGTCGACCCACAGCAGTCCGGACCCGGCGGCCGCCGGCTGTTGCCATCCGGGGACGCGTCCGGGTGACGGCGTCACCACGCCTGGCATCTGGAACGGGATGGCGCTGTCCCGCCCGTTCAACCGCTCCACCGCCGCGGCCACTTCCGCCGCGGTCGTACCATCGTCGATGTTGATCAACGCTTCCTGTGGCGCGGCTCCCTCCCGAACCACGGTCGCCCGCACTCGCATCGGTACGTGCCCCTCCCGCTCAGCTCTTGCGTGTCGTCAGATGTTCGATACTTCCTCGACCGCAACCCCAGGGGCAAACACACCCACGGCCTCGGCAAGACGCCCACGGTCCAGAGTCCACAGATTGATGTGCCTGCTCGCCAGGAAGACCTCGTGGTCCACGTGGGGTGCGAGACGGCCGGTCTGCTCCCGGCTCAGTCCGGCGTTGGCCCCGGGAAGCTGCGGTGCGCCCGCCCTGCGGCGCAGCCCCACATAGTTCATGGGTGAGAGCCCTGCAGTGCTCTGCTGCCACAAGACCACTGCCTCAATGTCCTGCCAGGGCACAAATGCGGTCTGCCGTGCGTACTTCGCAGGTGCACCGCCCAGGGTTACTCCTTGATCGTCGACTCGGAACGCGACAAGGCGGCGCGACACAGCGCCGCTCAGAAGCTGGATCGGCGTCCAGGTGTAGCGGGCTTCGTACGCCGAGGAGTGATCTGCAGGCATAGGCGGATCGTAATCCTTAACGATGACTGGCAGGTGCGATCGTTGCTCATGGATACAGTAACGACAGCCCTCAGGGCCCTCCCGACGCCCGACTCATCCGGCTTTGATGTCAGAGGTGTCTAGCCAACCTGAGCCTCCTCACTCCACCCGCGACATCCGCGCCTCAGGATTCCCCGACTTCTCGTTCTCCGACAGATAACGCAAGTCGTCGCCCACCAGGCGCAGCCGCACCGTATGGGCGTTCTTCGTGCACTGCGCCGCGCTGTCCGCCTTGCCCTTGCCCTGGGCCACGATCTCCTTGGCCGACACCGACTTCAGGACGAGGTCCACGGCGCAGGTGCCGCCCAGTTGGTCGGTCTGGGTCATGACCGCGAAGCGTTCGCCGATCTTGCCCTGCTCGACCTTCAGCCTGAACGTGCCCATCGGGACGGCGCCGTTGGCCGCGACCGCCTGGCCCTCCCAGGTGCCGCGGTAGGAGGCGGGGACCTTGCCGCCGCCCTGGTCCGCGCCGTCGCCCGGCTGCTGGCTCGCGGTCGCGTTCGGCGGCTGCTTGCCCGCGTCGCTCGAATTCCCGCCGCCCCCGGGAAGCAGTCCCAGTACGAAGACGGAGCCGACCGTCACCGCGGCGAGCGCACCCGCGACGCCCAGGACGAGGGTGCAACTGACCTTGCGGCCCTTGCCGTCGACGCCATTGGGCGCGGAGGTCGCGGCCATCGAGACGCTGACCCGGCCGGCCGGCCGGGAGGGGTCTGACGTCTGTGTGGGGATGTAGGCCGCTGGAGTCGGGGCGGCGACCGGTGCGTACGACGCGTCCGGCGGGCCGAACGAGCCGCTGCCCTGCGGCACTTCATGCCCCGTGGCCCGAGCATCGGACCCCGCGGCCGAGCCCACCGTCGACGGCGGCCCGCCCACCATCGAGGTGCCGAACGGCACAGGGCCCGACGGCTGTTCCGCGATTCCCGTCCCGTCCGTGTCCAGGTCGAGGATCCGCACCGCGCTCCGGCTGACCCGCTCCACCAGCGGACCCGGCAGCCACCCGGCCGCCACCAGAGCGTCCGTACCCGAGGGCGCGAGGCGCCGCGCGATCTCCGCGGGAGCCGGCCGCGCGGCCGCTTCCTTGGCCAGGCACTCGCGCGCGAGGTCACGCAACTCGCCGTCGAGGCCGTCCAGTTCCGGCTCTTCGTGTACGACCTTGTAGAGGAGCGACGCGGACGAGTCGCCGGGGAACGGCGAGGCCCCCGTGGCCGCGTACACCAGAACGGCGCCCAGCGAGAAGACGTCAGCCGCCCCGGCGATCCCCTTGCCGAGGATCTGCTCCGGCGACATGTAGCCGGGCGAACCGATGGAGACACCGGTCGAGGTGAGCGAGGCCGTGCCGTCCGTGGCCCGCGCGATGCCGAAGTCGATCAGCCGCGGACCGTCCATGGTGAGCAGCACGTTCGACGGCTTCACATCGCGGTGCACGAGCCCGAGTCCGTGTACGTGCGTCAGCGCCTCGGCGAGGCCCGCGACCAGTACGCGTACGGAATGGGCGGGCAGCGGACCAAGATCGCGCACCGCTTCCGCCAGCGAGGGACCCGCCGCATACCCCGTGGCCACCCACGGAACGGCCGCCTCCGGATCGGCGTCCAGGACCGGCACGGTCCAGTCGCCGCCGACCCGCCGCGCCGCGTCCACCTCACGCCGGAAGCGGGCGCGGAACTCCTCGTCGAGCGCGAAGTGCGGATGGACGACCTTCACCGCGACCGTACGGCCGCCCGTGCTGCGCCCCAGATAGACCCGGCCCATGCCGCCCGAGCCGAGCCGGCCGAGCAGCCGGTAGGGCCCGATGGCGGTCGGTTCGCCGGGATCGAGCGGGTGCATGACGAAGGCCTCCCCCAGACGGCGCCGCGCGGCCGCGGCCACTGGGACCGCGGGCATTGTCTGCAGCTCAGCGTAGTCCGCGGGCATGCCAGGAAGTCCAGGCATGCCCAAGCCGGGCCCTACCTCGGTTCGAGCAGCTCCACCCGTACGTCCGCGGGGAAGCCCGTCGTCCCCCCCACCCGGCGAGCGAACTCCGCCACACCCTTCAGCTGGTCGCTGCCGAAACGAAAGTCCAGCGTCGTGAAGTACTGCTCCAGGACCTCCGCGTCGAAGGCCTCCCAGCGCGCCGCCTGCTCGGAGACCTTGCCGACCTCCTCCAGCGAGAGATCACGCGAGGCCAGGAAGGCCTTGTGCACCTCGCGGACGACGGCGGGCTCGCGCTCCGCGTACTCGCGCCGCGCCGCCCAGACCGCGAAGACGAACGGAAGCCCCGTCCAGTCCTTCCACATCTGGCCCAGGTCATAGACGTCCAGGCCGAGCCGCGGCCCGTCGATCAGATTCGCCCGCAGCGCCGCGTCCCCGATGAGCACGGCGGCGTCCGCCTCCTGCATCATCAGCCCGAGATCGGGCGGACACCTGTAGTAGTCGGGGCGTACGCCGAAGCGCTCGGCGAGCAGCAGCTGCGCCAGGCGCACGGAGGTGCGCGACGTCGAGCCGAGCGCGACCCGGGCGCCGTCCAGTTTCTCCAGGGGCACCTGCGAGACGATCACGCAGGACATGACGGGGCCGTCGCAGCCGACCGCGAGATCGGGGAAGGCGACGAGGTCGTCGGCGTTGCGGAGGAACTCGACGAGCGTCACCGGCGCGATGTCGAGTTCACCCCGCACCAGCTGCTCGCTGAGCTTTTCCGGGGTGTCCTTCGTCAGCTCGAAGTCGAGGAGCGTTCCGGTGCGCGCGAGTCCCCAGTAGAGGGGCAGGCAGTTCAGGAACTGGATGTGACCGACGCGCGGCCGGGGCGTGCGGCGGGGGCTGGGCAGCTGATCGGCGCCCGCACCCGCGAGGGTGTCAACGGGAGAATTGTCCACATCGGGGAGGCTAGCCCCCTTGCTGTACCGTGCAGTGAGCGGGGCCGAAATGCGCCCTTGTCAACCCCTTCGGACCTGGTCCGTCAACCCCTCTGGGGGGTCCGTCAAACATCCGGGTGACGTGATCTTGCCCCCTATTGCATTCGGCTGCCTGCGTGCTAAGCTCGCCGCAAGTTGCAGTTTGGTTTCCCTTGCAGTACAGAGCCTGCGGAGCATGTGACCCGCAGGCTCTCGTCGTTTTCAGACTTATGCAGTTGTTTCAACAATCGCAGGTTCTGGAGCAGGGCAACCCTTTGGCCCAAGGAGGGCTTATGGCTACCGGAACCGTGAAGTGGTTCAACGCCGAAAAGGGCTTTGGATTCATCGCCCAGGAAGGCGGAGGCCCCGACGTCTTCGTCCACTACTCCGCGATCAACGCGAACGGCTTCCGCTCCCTTGAGGAGAACCAGGCCGTGAGCTTCGACGTCACGCAGGGCCCGAAGGGTCCGCAGGCGGAGAACGTCACCCCCATGTAGTGGGGCGCCCCATTCGCGTGGGGCGTGTGACAGTTCCGGTGACTTGATCCGGACATGGATAGCAGTACCCAAGGGGCCCTGCCCTCGCCTTTACGGCGAGGCGCGGGGCCCCTGCCTTTCTCTGGCGGGGGCGCCTTTGCTGGCGGGGGCGCCTTGAGCGGTGGGGGTGCGTTTCTTTCTGCGGGTGCTTTGTGGTTGCTCGCGCAGTTCCCCGCGCCCCTTCGGGCGCTATCCCGCCCTCGGGGTCCAGCCCTCGCGAGGGACCGCCGCGAGCAGGCGGATCGTGTACGGGTCCTCCGGGGCTGTCAGGACTTGATCCGTCCTGCCCTGTTCCACCACCTTCCCTCTCCGCATCACCAGGACCTCGTCCGTGATGTGTTGGACCACCGCCAAGTCGTGGCTCACGAAGACCAGGGCCACGCCCGTGTCTCGGCGGATCTCGGACAGGAGTTGGAGGATCTGGGCCTGGATGGATACGTCCAGTGCTGCCACCGCCTCGTCCAGGACCAGGACCTGCGGGTCCACCGCCAGGGCCCTCGCTATGGCCAGGCGCTGGCGTTGGCCGCCGGAGAGTTCGCGGGGGCGGGCGCCGGCCTCTCTCGCGCCCAGGCCCACCTGGTCCAGGAGGTCCCCCACCTGCTTCTCGTCCCTGCCGTGCAGGGTGAGTGCCGTACGGAGGCACTGGGTTGAAGTGAGGCGCGGGTCCAGGGAGAGGTAGGGGTCCTGGAAGACCATTTGGATCTCCCTGGCTCGCGTCAGGCGGGCCTCGCGGCCTCGGGGGGTGCGGGGTTCCCGGGGGCGGCCGTTCACCTTTACCGTGCCGGTGTCCTGCCGGACCAGGCCCACCAGCATGCGGGCGACCGTCGTCTTGCCCGAGCCGGATTCGCCGACGATGCCGATGGAACCGCCGGGTGACACCGTGAACGTCACGTCGCTCGCCGCCTGGTGGCGGCCGCCGCCCGGCAGGGGGTAGCTCTTGCCCAGGCCGGATACTTCCAGCAGGTCCGACGGCATCAGGAGTTCACCTTTCGCTGAACAGAGACGGCGCAGGCCGCTGTCCCCCCGTCCGGGAGTGGCAGTTGCCCCGGAGTCCACGTCTCGCAGCCCGGTTCCGCGTCCCCGCAGCGGGAGACGAAGGGGCAGCCGTCGAACGTGTCCGAGAGGGACGGGGGGCGGCCCGGGATGGGGTGGAGGGTATGGGGCGTTTCGCCCAAGGTCGGGGAGCACGCGAGCAGGCCTCGGGTATACGGGTGCGCCGGGGACTTGAACAGGGCCTCCGCCGAACGCTGTTCGACGACCCGGCCCGCGTACATGACGTACACCCGGTCGCAGTACGCGGCCGCCAGGTGGAGGTCGTGGGTGATGAAGAGGAGGCCCAGGTCGCGGGTCGCGCGCAGGTCGCGGAGGAGAGCGAGGATCTCCGCCTGCGTCGTGACGTCAAGGGCGCTCGTCGCCTCGTCCGCCAGGAGCAGGCTCGGTTCCGCCGCAAGCGCGCCCGCGATGACCACGCGTTGCAGCATGCCGCCGGAGAGTTCGTGCGGGCGCTGGCGTACGCGGTGTTCGGGGTGTGACAGGCCCACGGTGGAGAGCAGTTCGACCGCCTTCTCGCGGCTCGCGCCCCGCTCCACCAGGAAGTCGCCGATCCTGCGTACGGGGTTCAGCGCGGCCCGGGGGTCCTGGTGGACCATCGCCACCGTCCGCGCGCGGTGGGTGCGCAGAGCCTCGCCGGTGAGGGGGAGGATCTCGGTGCCGTTCACACGTACGGAACCTGATGTCACCGCCCGCGCCGGCAGCAGGCCGAGGGCCGCCTTCGCCGTGGTCGACTTGCCCGAGCCCGACTCGCCCACCAGGCCGACGACTTCACCGGGTGAGACAGACAGGGACACGGTGTCCAGGAGCGGGCGGGCGGCGCCCGGGACCCGCAGGGTCAGGTCTTCGATTTCGAGCAGTGGCATTTGCATTTTCACTGCCTTCCTAGCCGGTCGGCGGCCCAGACCCCGACCACGTTGAAGGACACGACGACCAGGGCGATGGCCGTGCCGGGGACGAGAGCGGGGAGCAGCGCGCCCTGGACCACCGCCGCCTGGCCCTCCTGCACCATCAAGCCCCAGTCGGAGGAGGGTGGTTGGGCTCCGAAGCCCAGGTAGGAGAGGGTCGCCAGGGACATCAGGGCCTCGCCGAACAGCACCACCAGGTAGCCGAGGATCGCTCGGCCCAGGTTCGGGACGAGGTGCGCGACGCAGATCCTCGCCCCGCCCATGCCCTGCACGCGGTAGGCGTCGACGTACGGCTTGCGGGTCTCCGAAAGGGCCAGTGAGCGTACGTACTTGGCGATCGTGGGGGTGAAGGCCAGGCCCAGGGCCAGGACTGATGTCGTCATGCCTGCGCCGAACACCGCAATGATCAGGACCGTGAACAGTAGGCCCGGGAACGCGTACATCACATCCGTGAGACGCGAGACCAGCGCGTCCACCCATCCCCCGCGCCAGGCCGCGAGCACGCCGAGCGTGACGCCCAGGACGGCGGCCACGGCGAGGAGCAGGATCGGGGCGATCAGGCTCGTGCGGGTGCCGTACAGGGCGCGGGAGAGGAGATCCTGGCCCGAGGAATCGGTGCCGAGGAGGTGGTCACCGGAGGTGCCGACCAGCGATGCCGAGAGGTCGATGGCGTCCGGGGCGTAGGGGGCGAGGAGCGGTGCGAACACCGCGGCGAGGACCACGAGGCCCAGCAGACCGGCGGCCACCATCACTCCGACGGGGCGCCTGCGACGTACGACCAAGGGCTTGAGCCCCACAACAGCAGCATCAGCCATCAGGCCCTCGCCTCCTTGACCCGTGGGTCCAGCAGCGGATGGACCACGTCCACCAGCGTCGTCACCACGATGTAGCCGGTGACCATGAGCAGCAGGACCGCCTGCGCCACCGGGAAGTCATGTGTATTGATCGCGCCCACCAGGAGCGAGCCGATGCCGCTGATGCCGAAGGCCGTCTCCACGACCACCGTCCCGGCCAGCATTCCGGCCATGACCAGGCCGCACATCGTGATGATCGGGCCGAGCGCGTTGCGCAGGATGTGGCGGCGGATGATGTCCCGCTCCGGGACACCTGACGCCCGTGCCGCCTCCACGTGGTCCGATGCCGCAGCGTCCGCCATCGCCTGGCGGGTGACCCGGCTGATGATGGCGAGCGCGCCGAGCGCCAACGACAGGGCGGGCAGCGTCAGATGGTGGAGCGTGCCGGTGAAGCCCTCGCCCGATCCGGTGACAGGGAACCAGCCCAGTTGCACGCCGAAGAGCGAGACGAGCGCGATCGCGGCCACGAAGGACGGGACCGACGCGGCGAGTGTCGTGCCGCCGACCACCGCCGAGTCGATCCACGTCGAGCGCTTGACGGCGGCCAGGATTCCGGCGCCGACGCCGAGCACCACGAACAACACCGTGGCGTACACGACCAGTTGGAGGGTCGTCGGGAAGCGGGACGTGATCAGGTCGGCGACCTGGTCGCTGTACTTGAAGGACCGGCCCAGGTCGAAGTGGACGCAGTCCCACAGCCAGCGGCCGTACTGGACGACCAGCGGCTCGTCCAGGTGGTACTGCGAGCGGACCTGCGCGAGCCGCTCGGGCGTCAGCTTGTCGCGGCCGCCCGCGAGGAACACCGCGGGGTCACCGGGTGCCGCGTACACGGCGGCGAAGATGACGAACGACGCGGCGAAGAGCGTGGCGACGAGGCCGGCCAGGCGCCGCAGCAGTCGGGAGGCGAGCATGGTGCTCCTCACCTAGCCCTTCTTGGCGCCGAGTCCGGCCGCCCACGGGTAGTAGAGGTAGGCCTGCGAGGCGGGCGGTCCCGTCAGCTTGTCGCTGATGACGAGTGCCGACGGCACCTGCGCGACGGGGATCCAGACACCCGCGTCCACGAACCTCTTCTGTACGTCGATGGCGAGCTCGGCCCGCTTGGCGTCGTCCAGGGTGCTGAGCGCCTGGCGCACCTTCTTGTCGTACGTGGCGTCCTTGAAGCCGACCCAGTTGTTGGCGGAGTCGGAGAGGCCGTTGTCGTAGAAGCCCATGGGGTCGGCCTTGGAGATGTACCAGTCGCCGACCAGGACGTCGATGTCCGCGCGGGCGGCCGGGTCGCTGTAGAACTCCTCGAACTGGGCGGTCGGGACGGTCTTGATCTGCCCCTTGAGCCCGACGCGCTGGAGCGCGGAGCGCACCGCGTTCGCGACGACCGTGCGGCCCTGGCTGCTGTCCGTGCCGATCACGATGGGGTCGGACGGTGCGCCGGCGTCCTTCACAAGATCCTTGGCCTTGGCGAGGTCGTCGGCGGAGGGGGTGGCGGGCGCCGACCCCTCCAACTTCTCCTGCGCGGCGGCGAATTCGGCCTTCTCGTAACCCCAGGCGCCGGAGCCGACCGGAGTGGCCCACGGCTGCACGAGGCCGCCGTAGCCCGACTTGGCGATGCCCGAGCGGTCGAGCGCGAGGGAGAGCGCCTGCCGAATCCGCGGGTCCTTCAGGCCGCCGCGCGCGGTCGGGATGAGGACGAGGGACGCGGTGGAGGGGCCGTAGTGCTGGTCGAGGCCCTTGGTGGAGCGCAGGGCGGATGCGGTGTTCGGGGATTCCGCGTACGTTCCGTCGGCGGCGCCCGTCTTCAGGGCGTTGACCAGCGCGCTGTCGGACGCCCAGCGGAAGACGACCTGCCGGGTCAGCGGCTTGTCGCCCCAGTACTTGCCGTACCGCTCGATGGTGATCGAGTCGCCGGACTTCCAGCCCTTCAGGGCGTACGGACCGCTGCACGCGTCGCCCTGCCCCGGCGTACCGAAGTCCTTGCCCGCGGCGGTCACTTGCTCCTTGTTCCAGACGATGCCCGCGTCACCGGCGAGCGCCTTGGTGAAGAGCGCGTCGGGGGCCTTGAAGCGGATGGTGATCTCGCGGTCGCCGGTCTTCTTCATGGACTTGACGTTGCCGAACTCGTCGGCCTGTTCCATGTCCGGGTCCGCGTGCCGCTTCAGCGACCAGAGCACGTCGTCGGCGGTGAGCTTGGAGCCGTCGTGGAAGGTGACGCCGTCCCTGACGGTCAGGACGAGGGTCTTGTCGTCGGGGGTCGCGGCCTTCTCGGCGAGGAAGGGCTTCGTCGTCATGTCGGGCTGCAGCTGGTACAACCGCTCGCAGACATTGGTGAGGACGACGCGGCCCGCGCTCGTTCCCTGGGTGTCGAGGTCGAGCGAGTCGGGCTCGTCCTCCAGGAGCCAATTGGCCTTGTCCAGCTGCCCCTTGGCGGCCATGGTCGTCGCGCTCAGCTTCAGCTTCGCCGCGTCGGCGGGCTCTCCGCCGGTGGCGGCGGTGTCGGCGCCGCTGCATCCGGCGGCGGTGAGAAGGGTGGCCGCGGTGAGGCCCGCGACCAGAGGCCGGCTGATGGTCCGGGTCGTCGTCATCTGCTGTCTCCGTACGGGCCGTCGTAGAGGTTCCAGGGCATGTGCTGGTAGTCGCGGTCGCAGGGGGTGCCGGCGGTGGCGTGATAGTCGCCGCTGGTCAGGTCCACGCAGGAGGAGACGAGCGTGGTCCAGTGCTTGACCTCGGGCCTGCGCGGGTCGGGGTGGGTGCAGAGCGACTCGGGGTGGCCGAGGTGGTCGGACATGGCCTGCTTGATCAGCTTCCGGGACTCGTCGGCGCCGGTGGAGCCGCGCAGCGCCTTCAGTCCCTGCTCGGCGCGCGGGACGCGGACGAGCGAATCGGACGACATAGGGCGGTAGTTGGCGGCGATCGCAGCCGGGACGCCCGCCTGGTAGTGGTTGCCGTGCACGAGGAGCCCGTCCGTCGGATACATCCAGCCGTGCCCGGCGGGTGTCGTCTCCAGGTCGACGGCGAAGCCCTCGCGGCAGGTCAGCAGGGCGTTGGACGCGATGTGGGCGCGGGTGCGGCAGAGCACGTCCAGGGCGTCGGTGATGGTGTGCTGGTCCAGGACGCTGCGGCGTACGACGGTCTGGGGCAGCCCGATGGCGTCGCTGAAGCGGCCGCCGAGGCCGTTCGCGTTGAGCGCGATGCCCGCCGAGTTGGCGCCCTGGCGGCCGATCTGGCCCGCCTCGACCTGCATGATCAGGGTCGGGTGCGGGGGCTGGACGATGCGGAGCATGACGACGGTGTCGGCGACCCCGGCGCGCCAGTCCCAGTTCTGCCCGGCCCAGACGTGACCGTCCCCGCTGGCCTCCCCGTACGCGGCGAAGGAGGTGCAGCCCTCGGCGGGCTCCTCGTCTTCTGCGTCTTCTGTGTCCTCTGCCTTCATGTCGGCGAAGGAGCGGTCGTAGATGACCTCGCCGCGGGCGTTGAGGGCGAGGATGTCGGGGAGGTCGACTCCGGCGCCCTCGGCGATGCCGCGCATCTCCTCCAGGAGGTGGGGGGCGTAATCGCGGACCGGCTCCAGCCAGCGGGCGGCGCGGGTGGCGACCTGGGTCCAGGTCAGGCCCGAGGACTGGCCGAACGCCTCCTCGTAGTAGGCGAGTGCGGCGTGCAGCTGCGGGCGGACGGCTTCGCCGTACTGGTGGCCGCGTTCGATCGGGGTGCCGGATATCTCGATGAGGGGCAGTGCCATTGTTCTCCTCGCGGCGGAGAGCTGTTGTAACGTGCGTTACGAAGAACTCTCCTTTTGGAATGCGTTGCCCAGGAGAGTAACGTCCATCACACGAGAGTCAATAGCTGTAATGGAAATTTCAGAGGGTGGGACGGAAGAGGCCGGGGCGTCCGGCGGAGCGGGCCTCGCCCGGCTGCGGGCCGCCGTGCGCGACCAGTGGGAGACGCTGTCGGCGTCCGAGCGGGCCGTCGCCCAGTACCTGGTCAGCGCCCCCGCGGAGTCGCTCCTCTTCGCCAGCGCGCAGGAGCTGGGCTCGGCGAGCGGCACCAGCAACGCGACGGTCGTGCGCGCCCTGCAGCGCCTCGGCTATGCGGGCCTGCCCGCGCTCAAGCGTGAGCTGGCGTCGGACTTCACCTCGGCGGTGGCGCCGGAGGTGCGTCTGAAGCAGCGCATCGCGCATGTGGGCCGGGACCTGGACGGCATCTGGGGCGACGTCTTCGACGAGGCGCAGGAGCGCATCGAGCACGCGCGGCGGCTTACGCCGGGCGAGGCGCTGCGAGACGCGGTCGGCATCCTCGCCGAAGCCCCCGAGATCCACTGCTACGGCATCGCGGCGTCCGAACTGGCCGCGCGGCACCTGGCGTTGGCGCTCGGCAGGATCGGCCGCAGGGCGCGGTACTTCGGCGACACGGGGTTCGCTTTGGCCGACCGTCTGCTCGCCGTGCGGCAGGGCGACGCGGTGGTGATCTTCCAGCCGGGGCGCGAGCTGACCGAGCTGACGGTGCTGATAGAGCGGGCGCGGGCGGTCGGGGCGCGGGTTGTCCTCGTCACGGACGAGTTGGCCGAGCTTTACGGGCCGCGGGTGGATGCGGTGCTGACAGCTCCGCATACGCCGACCGGGATCACCACGGAGGCGTTGACGGCGCTGGTCGTGGCCGATGCGTTGTTGCTGGCGCTGGCCACGCTGGATGAGGCTCGGGCGGTGGATACCTCGCATCAACTTACTGCTCTGCGGGAGCAGTTGTTGGGGCCTAGGGTTCGTAAGGGGTAGCAGGTCGAGTTGTGACTGCGGCGCCGTCGTGGCTGATCGCGCCCACGCGGCGGAGCCGCAAATGTCACAGCCCCGCGCCCCTTACGGGGCGCTCTCGGCAGCCGCCATCCACTGGTCCAGGTCGGTCTGGGTGAACTCCGTCCACGGTGGGACTCCGGGGAGTTGGCGGAGGAGGTCGTAGGCCTCGGGGATCTGGGCTCCGCGGAGGACCGGGCAGTGGCAGCCGGCGATGACCTCGGCGTTCAGGTGCTGGAAGTCGGTGACGACCGTCCCGAACTTCTGGGCGTCAAGCAGGGCGACCCAGGGGGAGACCAGGCGTCCGCCGAAGAACTGGCCGTCGCGGAATTCGTCCGGCGACAGCGCAGCCATTTCGGGCATGGGGGTCGGCACGTTCGTGGCGAAGGTGTCCACGGACCACAGGACGTTGCCCTTCGGGTCGAAGAGGGCGCGGGTCGTGGGGTTGTCGTACAGGGGCGGTCGCTTGGCGACCAGGGTGCGGTCGCCCACGTCGATCGTGTCGCCGTCGGTCATGAAGCGGCACCGGTTGATCGGGGTCTCCCACTCCTCGGCCATGCGGCCGATGGAGAACCATGTCGTCAGCAGGGTCGCGTTCGGGCATTCCGCGAGGACCGCCAGGAGGTTGCCGGCGTGGTCGCGGTCGTCGTGGGTGAGGAAGATCCACCGTACGTCCAGCGGATCCACGATGGACCAGGCCGCCTCCAGCCACTGGGAGCGCACTGCGGGCGCCCCGGTGTCCACGAGTACTGGTTCGGCTCCCCGGATCACCATCGAGTTCATCGGGAAGTGGCCGACCGGCGGGGCCTCAAGGGCCCACGGGATGACGAACGTCTCCTCGGCGATCTTGTACGGCTGCAGAAGGTCGAAACTCTCTATGGTTGTCATCGCTACTCCCTAGGACGGAGTCGCCGCAGCCTCCATAAATCCAGTGCAGCCCCGCGCCGTGCTGTCGTCAAACGCAGAACACGTGACGACCGGCTTCAGAACACCACCTAAGCGGTCTTGTCGAAGTCCGCTGCGGGTCGGCAGTGCCCCGAAAGGGGCGCGGGGAACTGCGCGACCAGCCACGACGGACCCGCGGACGAGTACCGCACTTCCCGCGGAGCGCTTAGCTGTGCTGCATCACCAGCACGAAACTCGTCCCCGGCTCCAGCGCCTCGTACAGATGCGGGACGTCTCCCCGGTACGACATGTAATCCCCTGCCGCCAGCTCCACCGTCTCGCCTCGTGGCCCCGCCAGCAGTCGGCCCGTGCTGACGACCAGGTGCTCCACCGAGCCGGGGATGTGCGCGTCGGACTCCCGCGCCGAGCCCGGCTCCATCGCGCCGTGGTAGATGTCGCGCCGCACCCCGGCCGGGCCCGGTGACAGCAACGTGCCCGCGTACGAGGCCTGTTCGGCGTGCATGGTCGGGCCCTCCCCCGCGCGGATCACCGTGACGGCGGGTGCGGGCGACTCCACGAGCACGCTGAACGGCACCCCCAGCGCCACGGCGAGCGCCCACAACGTCTCGATCCCGGGGTTGCCGGTGGCCGCCTCCAGCTGCGAAAGCGTCGACTTCGCGATCCCGGCCCGCTTGGCCAGCTCGGAGAGGGAGATCCCCGCCTTGGCCCGCTCCCGGCGCAGCGCGGCCGCGACCCACTCACGGGGCAGCCGGGATCGGGCGGCGTCGCCCTTGCCGTCAGTCATGCCGTACCGCTCTCTCTCACTGCTCGATCGTTCGCTACAAGGGACCATTCGTTCGGCTTGACGAACGGGACCCTTCCCGCCCATCCTACGACGTATGCGTTCGCCACACCGAACAGACAGCCCGCCCGACCGAACGAACGAGGGTTTCGTCCGGCTCTCCCACCTCCCCCGCGGCGTCCTGCGCGACATCGCCCTCGTCTGGCTCGCCGACGCCGTCGTCGGCGTCTCCTTCGGCGCGATCGCCGTCGCCGGCGGGCTACCGGTGTGGGTGCCGGTGCTGATGTCACTGCTCGTGTACGCGGGCTCCGCCCAGTTCAGCGCGGTCGGGATCCTCGCGGCGGGCGGCGGTCCGGTGGCCGCGGCGGCGACCGGTCTGCTGCTCAACTCCCGTACGGCGGCGTTCAGTCTGGCCGTGGCCGACAGCCTCGGGCGGTCCTGGGCCGCACGGCTCGTGGGCGCGCATCTGATCACCGACGAGACGGCGGCGTTCGTCCTCGCACAGCCCGACCAGAAGCGGCGCAAGGCGGCGTTCTGGATATCCGGGGTCGGCCTGTTCGCCGTATGGAACGTCAGCGTGCTCGGCGGCGCGCTCGCCGGTTCCGCGATCGGCGACACCGCCCGCTTCGGGCTCGACGCAGCGTTCCCGGCCGTACTCCTCGCCCTGGTCCTGCCCGCGCTGCGGGCCGACAGCATGACGCGGCGGGCCGCGGCCGCCGGTGCCGTGATCGCGGTGGCCGCGACGCCGCTGCTGCCCGCCGGGGTGCCGGTGCTGCTCGCCCTGCTCGGCCTGCTCGCCGCGCGGCGCGGGCCGAGCCGCCCCGCCCGTTCCGCTCCCCGCCGCACCACCCGCCGCACCACCCCGAGGAGCGCCTCGTGAACGCCCAGCTCGCCTGCGTCCTCGTCCTCGCCGCGGGAACGTACGTCTTCCGCCTGGCCGGACCCGTACTGCACGGCCGCATCGAACTCCCCGCCCGCGTGCAGGAGTTGCTGACCATCGGCGCCACGGTCCTGCTCGTCGCACTGCTCGCCACGGGCGCGCTCACCGAGGGCGGCGGCCCCGCCGGATGGGCCCGCCCGCTCGGCGTCCTGGCCGGCGGCGTACTCGCCTGGCGCAAGGCGCCGTTCGCCGTGGTCGTGATCGGCGCCGCGGGGACTACTGCCTTGCTGCGTCTCGCGGGGGTTGCGTAGCCCCGTCCGGTGTGCCGCCCCCGGAGCTGTACAGCGCGTCCACGACCCCCGCGTACCGCTCGGCCACCGCACGCCTGCGCACCTTCAGGCTCGGCGTGAGCAGTCCCTCCTCCACCGTGAAGTCCTCGTCCAGGAGCGCGAATTCGCGGATGCGGGCCGGGCGCGAGACCTCCGCGTTGGCCGCGTCCACCGCATCCTGGACCAGGGCGCGGACGCGGGGGTCGCGGGACGGCGGGAGGGTGAGCCGTACGCCCTCGCGTCCCGCCCACCCGGCGACCTCCTCCGCGTCCAGGGTGATGAGGGCCACCGGGTAGGGGCGGTGGTCGCCCACCATCACCGCGCGTGACACGAAACGCGAGCGTTGGACGGCCAGTTCACTCAGCGATGGCGTGATGTTCTTGCCGCCCGACGTGATGATCAGGTCCTTCTTGCGGCCGGTCACGGAGAGATAGCCGTCGGCGTCGACGGCACCCAAGTCGCCCGTGTGCAGCCACCCTTCGGCGTCCAGCACCTGCTGGGTGGCGTCCGGGTCCGCGTGGTAGCCCGGGAAGACCATCTCGCCCCGGGCGAGTATCTCCCCGTCATCGGCGATGCGGACCTCGCAGCCGTCGACGGGACGGCCGACCGTGCCGTACCGCACCGCGCCCGGATGGTTGAGGCTGATGACCCCGGCCGACTCGGTCATCCCGTATCCCTCGAAGACCGCTATGCCGCAGGCCCGCAGGAAGTCGACGACATGCGGCGCGATGGGGGCGCCGCCGGTCAGCGCCCATCGGACGCGGCCCCCGAGCGCCTGCCGGACCGGGCCGTACAGCGACTTTTCGGCGGCTTCGTACGCGTCCTGGAGGCCGGGCGGCAGGGCGTCGTCCGCGGCGAGGACCCCGATGCGTACGGCTTCTTCGAAGCGTGCGCCGCCACCGGGTGCGGACTCCGCGAGGGAGCGGACGACCGCGTACACCTTCTCGAACAGGCGTGGCACGGACGGCAGATGGGTGGGGCTCACCTCGGCGAGTTCGGTGACGACGTTCTCGATCGCGCCGCCGAAGAAGCAGAGCTCGCCGCCCTCGATGAGCGTGGTGAACTCGATGAGCTGGGCCAGCAGATGGGCCAGCGGGAGATAGAGGTACGTCGCGTCACCGGGGCCGCCCTCGATGAGGGGCAGCGTGGCGGACTGGACGGCGCCCAGGTTGGCGTGGGTGAGGAGGCAGCCCTTCGGCGGTCCTGTCGTACCGGAGGTGTAGATGATGGTGGCCAGGTCGTCGGGGACGCGTTCGCGGGCGCGGGCCGGCAGGGCGGCGGTGTCCGACGGCTCGCCCCCCGGCCCCGGCCCCACCCCTGCACCCGCACCCGCTCCCTCCCCCTCCGGGACTTCCGTCATCAGCAGCACATGCCGCACCCCGGTCAGCCGGGCCCGCAGCCGCTCGATCTTCGCCGCCTGCGCCGCGTCCTCGCAGATCACCACCGAGGCCCCGCTGTCTCCCAGGACCCAGACGACCTCCTCGTCGCCCGCCGTCGGGTAGACGGGGACGACGACCGCGCCCGCCGCGAAGGTGCCGAAGTGGGCGTAGGTCCACTCCGGGCAGGTCTCGGCGAGGATCGCCACGCGGTCGTCCGCGCGGACGCCGAGAGCGAGCAGCCGCTGCCCGAAGTCCCGCACGCGGTCCCGGAGTTGCTCGTAATCGACCTGCTCCCACGCCCCGCCTTCGGTCTTGCGGCGGAGGGCGGGCAGCTTGCCGTGCCGGTCGGCCGCCCACTCGGCGAGGACGGCCAGGGTCTCGGGGCGCTCGGTCGGCTGCATGTGTACGACGCTAGGGACACCGCGGCACTTCGCGGGATGACGGGAAACGTCAGCGGGGTTGGCCGGGAAGCTCAGCGGGACCCCCGCGACCCCCCGCGACTCCACGGCGCAACTCGCCGCAAGTGCCAAAGGTTTGACCGCAAGGCTCAGAAGATCCTCAAAACTCTTGTTGCCCCGGCCGCCCCGGCACCAGTATCCCTCCCAAGCCCGCGCCCAACGCCCCTGACCAGGGCGTAACCAGCCGGAGCGGGTGCATCGCCATGCGATGAACAAAAAGGGGAACACATATGTCCATATCGAGAACCGTGCTGCGCACCGCCGCGGTTTCCGTTTCCGCCGCCCTCGCGCTCGCCGCGGCCGGACCCATCGCGTCCGCCACCGAGGCCGCGAACGCCCGCGCCGAGCAGCACAAGGCCGCCGCCGGTGTGCTGACGGCGGTCGCCGACGACACCGGCGCACCGCAGATCGTCGAAGAGGGTCTGGAGGAGCGACTGGGGGCGCTGCCGCAGAACCCGACGACCCAGCAGCTCGTCGAAGCGATGTACCCGGGCGACGAGGCCGCCCAGCAGGCCGCGCTCGCCAAGCTGGAGCCGCAGGGCGTGCAGCTGCGCAGCGGCTGGGACACCGCCTGGAAGGTGACCAAGTGCGTGGGCTCGATCGGCGCGTTCATCGCGGGCAACGCGCTGCTCGTCACCAAGGCCACCAAGTTCGGCGGCGTGCTCAAGGGCGCCAAGCTCATCGTGCAGGCCGGCAACAAGGAGGAGCGGATCAAGCTCCTCGTCGCCATTTTCGGCGAAGTCACCGGCCTGTCGACCGTCGCAACGGCCTGCGGCTGAGTCCGCACGTGACACGCTGCACGAGATATGTGAGGAGGCCTTGACCATGGAGACCGCCTTCAAGGCATCGTTCATGCTCGCCGTGGTCGCCGAGGTCGCCCTGGTGGCCGTCCTGGTCTTCCAGGTCGCGCGCAAGGAGCGGCACGGCGGCACATCGCCGCTGGTGTTCACCGGTGGTGACGCGGTGGCCGCCGCCGCGCTGTTCGGCGGCACGATGACGCTGACCGCGCTCCTGTCGGACGGCTGGAGCGGCCTTTCGACGAGCGACATGCTGCTGTACGCGGTGACCTTCGGCATCGTCACCGCCGGATTCGCGGCGTTCCTGCGCCGGGGGGAGAGGGGGCGGCCCGAGTACGGGCGCATCGCCTTCCTGCTGCCCATCGGCTTCGGGGTGCTTGCGGGCCTGTCCGGCGTCTGACGCCCTGGGCGTGCGGTGGGCGGGGGCGTACACGTCCCCCCGCCCACCGCACTGAACCCGCCGCCGCGCGGAACCTTCGGGTTCGGGCGGCGGCGCGACGGGGAAGGGACCCTCATGCCCAGGCGGACCATCACCGTGCACCACGTGCGCTGCGTGCTCCGCGGCGCCGAGCGGCGCGGAGTGGACACCGTCCCGCTCCTGTGCACCGCCCAGATTCCCCCGCTCCTGCTCGGCGACGACCGGGCCCGCGTCACCGAGGTCCAGTTCGCCCGGCTCTTCCGGGAGTTGTACCGCGCCACCGGTGACGAGTTCCTCGGCCTCGGCTCGGCGGTCAGCCGGCCCGGCACCTTCGCGATGATGTGCCACGCCGCCCTCGGCTGCCGCGACCTGGGCGCCGCGCTGGAGCGTGGCGTCACGTTCTACGGCCTGTTCCCAGGCGGCCCTGACCTGACCCTGGAGCGCTGCGACACCGGAGACGGCGGCACCGGCGGCGCCGTCTTCGCCGTACGCAACGATCTGGAGCACGACCACTTCCTCGCCGAGTGCCTCGTCCTCATCTGGCACCGGCTGTGCAGCTGGCTGATCGGCCGCCGGATCCCGCTCCACTGGGCGGAGTTCGGGCATCCGCCGCCCCCGCACAAGGATGAGTACGGCACCCTCTTCGGCTGCCCCGTCCGCTTCGGCGCGGCCCGCACCGGCGCCGGGTTCGACGCGCACTGGCTGGCGGCCCCGCTGATCAGGGACGAGGCGGCGCTGCAGGAGATGCTGCACCGGGCGCCGTTCGACCTCCTCTCCCGGCGCGAGTACGGCACGACGGTCGCCGAACAGGTACGCCGCACCCTCGCCCGCGCCCTGCGCTCATCGCCCCGTCTCCCCTCCCTCGGCGAGATCGCCGACCGGCTCGCGGTGAGCCCCGCGACGTTGCGCCGCCGCCTGGCCCAGGAGGCCACCTCCTACCAGCAGTTGAAGGACGCGGTACGCCGCGACGCGGCCATCGCGGGCCTGGCGGAGGGCAGCGAGCCGATAGCCGACCTCGCCGCTCGGCTCGGCTTCTCCGAGGACACCGCCTTCCACCGGGCCTTCCGGCGGTGGACGGGGACGACGCCGGGGGCCTATCGAACCGGTCAACAAAGCTGAGCTTCCCCGCCAGCACTCAGCGACCCGCACGTCACTACGGTCGACGCCTGCACGGCATACGCAGAATGACCACCCCAGCCACTGAGGACAGTTGGGAGAGCCGCATGCACATACGTACCGGCGCGAGAGCCCTCGCCGTAGTGGCCGCGCTCGGCCTGTCGACCATCACCCCGCTCACGGCGCAGGCCGCACCCGCGGACACCGCCGCCCCCGGCGACATCGTCACCTCCGAACCCACCAGCTTCCACCCCCTCCCCGGCCAGCCGACCAACACCAAGGCCTGGAAGGTGAACTACCGCTCGACGACGGCAAAGGGCGAGCCGAACACCGTCTCCGGAACGGTCATCGTGCCGCAAGACGGCCGCCAGGGACCCCGCCCCCTCATCACGTACGCGGTCGGCACCATCGGCATGGGCGACCACTGCGCCCCCAGCGCGGGCTTCCCACGCGGCACCACCATGGAAGCCAACCTCATCCAGCAACTCACCCTGCGGGGCTGGGCGGTGGCCGTCACCGACTACGAGGGCCTCGGCACCCCCGGCGACCACACCTACACGGTCGGCCGCGCCGAGGGCCAGGCCATGCTCGACGCCGCCCGCGCCGCGATCCGCCTCCCGGAGGCGGGCCTCTCCTCAGACACCCCGGTCGGCATCATGGGCTACTCCCAGGGCGGCCAGGCGGCCGGCTGGGCGGCCGAGCTGCACGGCTCGTACGCCCCCGACCTCAAGGTCAAGGGCACGGCGACCGGCGGCATCCCCGGCGACCTGCGGAAGGCGGCGGACTTCAACGACGGCTCGTACGGCTCGGGCCTGATCTTCATGGCGGCGATCGGCCAGAACGCGGCCTTCCCCGAACTGAACCTGGAGTCGTACCTGAACCCGGCAGGCAAGAAGCTGATCGGCGCACTGCGCAACAGCTGCGTGGCGGACGGCGCGGTACTGGGCGCCTTCAAAAAGATCACTGACATGACGACACGAAACCCCCTCGACCAGCCGGACTGGCAACAACGGCTGCGCGAGTCGAGCGTCGGCACGCGGGCGCCGGACGCGCCGGTGTACCAGTACCACGTGATCACCGACGAGCTGATCCCGTACGGCGTCGGCAAGCAGGTCCGCACGGACTGGTGCGCGAAGGGCGCGAACGTGGAGTGGCACACGGTCCCCCTGGGCGAACACGTCTCCGGAGTCATCACCCAGTCCCCACTGGCCGCGAACTGGCTGGCGGACCGTTTCGCGGGGAAGCCGCCCCGCGGCAACTGCTGAGCGCTCCGCGGGCCCCTGACAGCTCGCACACCATCCCGCACCGGCAGTAACCGCCCGGCCGCCCGCTGGACCACCGCGGGCCGGTGGGCGCACCCTGGAATCAGCAGTTCCGGAGGTGATGACGATGAAGACCGCAGTCGGATGGCACATCGAGCTGGAATTCGAGGAGGACGACCACCGCACGCGCGCGGCCGCGCTCGTACGGCTCCCCGACGGCAACGAAGTCCGGGCCCACGGATACGCGAGCCGCCACCCCTCCGACTCGCAACAGGCGAGGGTCGGCGAGGAGATAGCGGGAGCACGTGCCCTGAACGAACTGGCGATGCAATTGCTGACGAAGGCGCACGACGAGATCGACGAGGCATCGGGAAGGACGTCGCACACACTGCGGTGACGCCGACCACGGTCCGCCCGAGCGCCACTAGTCCCTCGGGCGGACCCTCAGCTCTGCCCACACCGTCTTGCCGATACGCCGCTCCCTGACGCCCCAGGTTGCGGCGGCCGCCTCCACCAGGCGCAGCCCCCGCCCCGTCTCCGCCCCGGGATCCGGCGGGCGCAACTCCGGGACGCGGTCGCCCCGCGCGTCCGACACCTCGATACGCAGCGTGCGCGCCGACTCCGCGTAGACGAGCCGCAGTTCGAAGTCCCTTCCGGGTACGTGTCCGTGCGTGACGGCATTGGCCGCCAGCTCGGCAACGACATGCGCCGCCGCGTCGGACAGCTCGCTGCCGTGCGGGATTCCCCAGAGGTCGAGCTGATGGGCGGCGAGCCGCCGGGCCAGGCGGGCACCTCTGCGGGTGGAGCTGAGCCGTTGGGTGAAGTCGCTGATGGGGGTGGAGATTTGGGCTTTCATGTCACTGAGCGTGGTCGGTTCGTCTTACGCTGACCAGGTACGACGCCACGACTCCGCGTAGCTGTATGAGTGCGGCGCGTTGGGCGTATGAGACGTCGACCGTGACCACGCAAGGGCGGTACGGGGTATGACCAACGCGGATCATGAGGAGCGGCCGGAGCGACCGTCGGAGGCGGACGGTACAGCTCATCTCTTCCGGGCCCTGGGCAAACAGATCAAGGTGCTGCGCGAGCGGGCCGGGCTGAGCCAGAAGGAGTTCGCGGCAGCCGTTCATTGCGGGGAGGCGCTGATTTCCGCGATGGAACGCGGGGTGCGTACGCCGCAGCCGGAATTCCTTGAGCTGGCCGATCCCCTGCTGGGCGCCGATGGCGTGCTGATCGCCGCCATCGAAGATGTGCGGGAGGCGCAGAAGAAATCGCGGACGCGGCACCCGGAGTGGTACCGGGGATACGCCAGTCTGGAAGCACAGGCCGTCCAACTGTACGTGTACACCAACCAGTCCGTCCCCGGTCTGCTCCAGACCGAGGCGTACGCGCACGCCATGTTCAGCCAGTGGAAGCCGCTCCTGAGCGAGGAGACCATCGAGAAACGGGTGGCGGACCGGCTCGCTCGTCAGCAGATCTTCGACCCCTGGCCCTCGCCGACGTTCAGCTTCATCCTGGACGAGAGCGTGCTGCTGCGGCCGATCGGCGGGAGGGCCGTCCACGAGGAGCAGCTACGGAAGCTTCTTCGCATCGGGCGGATGCGGACGGTTCAACTCCAGGTGATGCCGCTGGACCGGGAGGAACAGCCAAGCTTGGACGGTCCGTTCACTCTTCTCACGCCCAAGAAGCAGCAGCAGGTGGCGTACATGGAGATCCACACATACCCGCGGTTGGTCACCGTTCCGGAGGAAGTCCGTGTACTCGCCGTCCGCTATGGGATCCTGCAATCGGAGGCGCTCACCCCCCGTGATTCGCTGGCCCTGATCGAGAAGATGCTGGGAGAGCTATGAGCACCGAGGAACTCACCTGGTTCAAGTCCAGCTACAGCAGTGGCGGAGGCGGCGAATGCCTCGAAGTCGCTTACACCTGGCGCAAGTCCAGTCACAGCGGCGGCGAGGGCGGCGATTGCGTAGAGGCCTCCGCCTGCCCCAGCGCAATCCACGTACGCGACTCCAAGAACCCTGAAGGACCCAACTTCAAGGTATCCCCCACCACTTGGACCGCCTTCATCACGCAGACGGGATCCCATGACCGACGTCACCAAGGCTGAACTCGACGAACTGATGCGCACGTTCCTCGGTGCGTTCACCAACACCGGTGACAGCAAGGCGAACCTCGGCGCGGTCCGTGACGTATTCATCCCGCAGGGAATGATCATCAGCAACGTCGGTGACGGCGCACCCGTGGTGTACGACATCGAGGGCTTCATCGCGCCCCGCGAGAAGATGCTGAGCGACGGCGGGAAGCTGACGGAGTTCTCCGAGTGGGAGGTCGCCGAACGCACCGAGATCTACGGGTCGATCGCGCACCGGTTCAGCGAGTACCGGAAGTCGGGTTACCTCGACGGCGAGTGGTTCGAGGGAGTCGGCCACAAGACCACCCAGTACGTCCGCACGCCCGACGGCTGGCGGATGAGTTCAATGGCCTGGGACGACGAGTAACTAGAACCGCATCAGACAACGTTTCCGGCCGATGCCGTTCGGGCGATGGCCTGTTCGAGAAGCTGGTACATGACCTGGGGATGTCGGCTCTCCGCCTGAGCCCACATGGCGCGTGCCTTGTCGTCGTCCAGCTGAATGAAGCAGGCCAGCAGCAGCGTGTGCTGCCGGCGCTGGAAGCGCAGCTCGGAACGGAGTCCGAGAGTGGCGCCGGCGGAGAGGCGAACGGTATCGGGGGTGCTGTGTCGAACCTGCCAGCCGAGCACGAATCCAGCGGATCGGGCCGGACCGAGTTGCAGGCCCAGTGCCGACCATCCCTGCGTAAGGGCCTGCCGTCTGTCGGCGGGCGCGTCTTCCATGACCACTCGCGCCCATTGCTCGGCGGTGCGGTCTTGAGCCGGGCCGATGTCGGCGAGCAGGGCGTTGGCGTAGTCGATCCGGGCGAGTGTGCTGAGCGCCTGGTCGGCGGGTGACACCGGGACGTGGCGCACTCCGCACGGGGGCGGCGTATGGGCCGTGGAATCAACCATTGGTACTCCTCGTCTCGTTGACCTGTCAGCGAGCACGCGCCGCCGCCTGGCCCCCATGAGTGAACCTCATCCATACAGTGCTGTATGGATGGACGATAGCAGTCGTCCGGCGGAGCGAGCAGACTCCGTGACGGATGCGACACCGACGAGGAGAAGCTGATGGCGGCACCGACGCGCACCCCGCGCGGCACGTGGATCGAAGCCGGGCTACGGGCCCTTGCCGCGGGCGGTCCGGACGCCGTGCGGGTCGAGCCGCTGGCCAAAGCGTTGGGCGTTTCCCGAGGCGGCTTCTACTGGCACTTCAAGGACCGGGGCGCGCTGCTGGAGGAGATGCTCGACGCCTGGGAGCGGATGAGCACCGATGAGGTGATCGAGCGCGTCGAGAGCGAGGGCGGTGACGCCAGGGACAAGGTACGGCGCGCGGGCGCGCTCACCTTCTCCGACTCCCTGGTGCCGATCGACCTCGCCGTCCGCGACTGGGCTCGGCGCGATCCTGCGGTCGCCGAACGCCTCCGGCGCGTCGACAACGCCAGAATGGACTACGCGCGCTCGCTGTTCAGGACCTTCTGCCGCGACGAAGACGACGTCGAGGCCCGCAGCATGCTCGCCTTCACACTCGCCGTCGGCAAACACTTCCTGGCCGCCGACCACGGCACACGCAGCCGCGCCGACGTGCTCGATACGGCCACAAAGCTGCTCTTGACCTAGGACCGCATCAGGCTCCGAAGCTACGGGCGGACTCAAGGTACGCCCACGCCTTCGCGCCCGACACAAGGGTCACCTCGACGCGCGCATAGTCGTCGACCTCATAGTCGTCCGCCGCTGCCAACTCCTCGTCGGTCAGCTCAAGGACGGCGCCCTCAACTGCGTCGGCAGGGTCGCCCGACGGCACGACGAGCAGGTGCCGGTCGGTGCCGCTGACTGCGATGACATCAGGGTCCGTGATCCGGATCTCCGTCGTGCGGTATCCCGGCAGTGCGTCGCTGCGACCTTGAAGAAGGCGACCAAAGCGTGAGAGTTGCACCTCGCGCAGCTGCAGCGTCCCGTAGGTGAAAAGGGAGTGCGAGGCGGCAGAAGTCATCTTGGCGGAACCTGGGTTTCTGTGATCAAAGAGGGCCTCAAGGCTAACAAACTCAACCCAAGGGAACCTCTCACCTTCTCATCGTCGACATGCACGGGAGAGGCGCATTGCGTAACCCGCACGCCCCCCTGCTGCCAGAACGCAACTTTCCCAAAGTAGGTCCCCCACCCCCACCCATGACCCTGACGGCGCCCGCGACGAACTGGTCCGCACCCGGCAGGAAAGCCGGATGACCCATCCCCGCAGTCCCCGTGAGCCCCGTTTCGTGGCCGCCCGGTCAATTGGCTTCTCGCGGTGGAGGGTTGGGTGTCAAGGGTGAAGCGAAGCGGAATCGGCGAAGCCGACGCGTAGCGCAGCGGAGCGCCCTTTACACCCGGCCCGGAACCGCCAACCTCGGGACAACCGGGCGGCCCCGGCAAGAACACCACCACCGGCCCACCGAAGCCCCCTGCCCCCGCGACTACCCCCGCACCTCCCCGTACCACCGCCAAGACGTACGCCGCTCCTCCCCCGGCAACTCCCCCCGCCCCGTCGCCCACAACAGCGTCACCCACGGCTCCGCCCCCGACGGAACGTCGCGGAACAACCGGTGCAGAACCCGCTCGCACACATCCGCCGGCGGCTCCCACTCCAGCCCAAGCCCCTCGGCCAAGTCGTACGTATGGACCACCGTCTCCACGATCCCCATCGCCGCGAAGCCCTCCGGATCCGAGACCCCGAAGCCATGAAACGACCGAAGCTCCGGCGGCGCCGTACGCACCATCGCGGTAAGCATCGCCCCGCTCGCCTCCAGAACCTGAAGAAGCCCCTCCGGACCCGCCTCACGGTCCGCGTGGATGGCGTTCCACGGGCCGTCCGTCTGGCGCGGCTCCCAGACAAAGGGCACAGGGCCGTCCAAGGACGGTTTACGCGGCCCCAGTTGGGCGGCGTACGCGAAATAGTCGTCGCTCAGGTGCTCGACCGTCTCCCAACAGGTCCACCGCAACCCACCCGCCTTGCCGTGCCACGCCTCCGCAGGAGCCCCGCGGAGGGTGGCGAGGGCCAGCTGGACGGAGCGGTCGAGGTCATCGGCGGTGACGGGTCCGGGCGTTGCGGCATCTTGTTCGGCTTCTCGGCGCATGCGGGGCACGGTAGTCGCGCGCGAGCCGACACCCCACCGACTTTCCCGGCAGGTGCCTCGACTCCGCTCAGTCCTCGTCGTCCGCCCCGCAAGAACTCCCGTTCCTCGGCATCTCCCCGTACAGCAGGAACCCGTCCACCTTCTCCCGTACGCACTTGGACCCCGCGTAACCGGTGTGCCCGTCCCCCTTGTTGTCCAGGACGATGGCATGCGACCCGAGCCGCTCGGCCGTCTCCTCGGTCCAGCGGTACGGGGTCGCCGGGTCGCCCCGCGTGCCGACGAGCAGGAAGTCGGGGCTCTTCAGATCGCGTACCTCGTCACGGATGTAGTCCGTGCCGGGGGGCCGCCCGAAGCAGAAGAGCACCGGCATCAGCATCGACTTCCCGAAGATGGCGGACGTCGACGCGAACTCCTCCTGGAGCTTGGCGACTTCCTTCTCGATGCTGTCCGCGTCCGGCCGGTCGGGATCGTCCGCGCAGTTCACGGCCATGAGCGCGGCGGCCATGTTGTCGGCGGGAATGTCCTCCGTCAGGTCCTTCGGGCCAGGCTTCAGACCCGGCGTCTGCATGGCCATCGCCCCGCTCATCCGCAGCAGCGCCCGAGGATCGCCGTCGGCCAGCAGCGCGCCCAGCGCCTGCGAAAGCGCGGGCCACGACTGCCTGCTGTAGAGCGCCTGTCCCAGCACGTCCACGACGTCCTGGCCGGTGAACTCCGCGCCGTCCGTGGACTGCAGCGGATACTTGTCGAGCCCCCGGATCAGCTCGGCCATGTGCTCGCGCGCGGCCCGTGAATCCGTGCCGAAGACGCAACCCGGGTTGTCCGTACACCAGTCGAGGAAGTTGTCGAGGGCGGTCTGGCGCCCCTCCGCGCTCACCAGGGCCTGCTCGGCGACCGGTTCGGTCAGCGTGTCCACGCCGTCGAGGACCATCCGGCCGACCTTCTTGGGGAACTGGGCGGCGTAGACGGAGCCGAGCCGCGTCCCGTAGGAGAAGCCCAGATAGTTGAGCTTCTTGTCGCCGAGGGCCTGCCGCATGACGTCCATGTCGCGCGAGACGTTGATGGTGCCGACGTACGGAAGAACGGGCCCGGACTCCTTGGCGCACTTGTCGGAGATCTTCTTCACCTCGTCGAGCAGGGCACCGGGGTCCTCGTCGGGATCCTCGGCCGCCGTCGGATCTTCGGCATCGACGTCACCGCAGGTCACCGGCGAACTCTGGCCCACACCGCGCGGATCGAAGGAGACGACGTCGTACCCCTTGCCGAGATACGCGAACTCCTTCTGCGACGCGAGCAGTCCGGAGACCCCCGCACCGCCGGGCCCCCCGAAGTTGATCAGCAGCGAACCACGCTTGTCGCCACTGGACTTGATGCGGACCATGGCGAGGTCGACCTTGCCGCGCTTGGGCTGTGCGTAGTCGAGCGGGACGGTGATCTTGCCGCACTGCACTTCGTCCTTCGCGGGAGCCGGAGTGGCGGGCCCCTCGGGGACGAGCCCCGCCCCTTCCCCCTCCCCTTCGCAGTCACCCCACTTGATCTTCTGGGTGTAGTACCTGGAGAGATCGGGCCGCTGATCCGGCGACGGGGACTCCTTGGCAACGGCAGCGGCAGCAGCGGCGGTGGCCGCTCCGATGCCCGGCAGTACGATTCCTGTCCCCATGACGGCCAGCGCGGTGACGCCGGCGAGCGCAACAGCTCTGCGCACGGCAACCTCCCAGGGTCTGCCCCTCGATCACCCTAAGCGCGCCGGTCCGGCCCCGCCCGTCCAGCTCACAGCCAGTGACGACGACTACCGACCGTGTCCGTAGAGCCCCTCGATCTCCTCGGCGAAGTCACGCTCGACGGCGGCCCGCCGCAGCTTCAGGGACGGCGTGAGATGACCGCTCTCCTCCGTGAAGTCCACGGGCAGGACGGCGAACCGCCGGATGGACTCGGCGCGGGACACGAGCTTGTTGGCCTCGTCGACGGCACGCTGCAGGGTCTCCCGCAACTCGACGTCATCGACAAGATCGGCCGGCGTCGTCCCCGGCTCCTTCTTCTTCATACGACACCAGTGCGCGATGCCGTCCGCTTCGAGCGTGATCAGGGCGGTGATGTACGGCCGGGCGTCGCCGACGACCATGCACTGGCCGACCAGCGGATGGGCCCGCAGCCAGTCCTCCAGCGGGGCGGGGGCGACGTTCTTGCCGCCGGTCGTGATGAGCAGGTCCTTCTTCCTCCCGGTGATCGAGAGATACCCGTCGGCGTCGAGGGCGCCGACGTCCCCGGTGGCGAACCACTCCCGCCCGGAAGGCACCGCACGCCCCGTACGCCCGTCCCAGTACCCCGCGAAGACCTGACCGCCGGCGAGCAGCACCTCCCCGTCGTCCGCGATCCGCACCTTCGTGCCGGGCAGCGGCCAGCCGACCGTCCCCAGGCGCGGCTTCAGCGGCGGTGTCACGGTCGCCGCCGCGGTGGTCTCGGTCAGCCCGTACCCCTCGAAGATCTCGATGCCCGCCCCCGCGTAGAAGGCGGCGAGCCGGCGCCCGAGCGGTGAGCCGCCGCAGATCGCGTACCGCACCTTGCCGCCGAGCGCGGCGCGGATCCGCCGGTAGACCAGCGGGTCGTACAGCGCACGGGCCGCCCGCAGCCCGAACGCCGGCCCGGGGCCCGTGCCGTGCTGCGCCGCCTCGACGGCTTCCCCGTACCGCACCGCGATACGCGCCGCACGGTCGAAGGACGAGGCACGCCCCATCTTCTCGGCGGTGGCACGCCCGGTGTTGAAGACCTTCTCCAGGACATACGGAATGGCGAGCAGAAAGGTCGGCCGGAAACTCCCCAGGTCCCGCAGCAGATCCTCGGTCTGAATGCTCGGCGCGTGCCCGAGCCGCACGCGGGCGCGCAGACACCCGATGGCGACCATCCGCCCGAAGACATGGGAGAGCGGCAGGAAGAGCAGCGTGGAGGCGGGCTCTTTGCTGACCGACTTGAAGACGGGGTGGAGCAGCTCGATGGCGTTGTCCACCTCGGCGAAGAAGTTGCCGTGGGTCAGGACGCAGCCCTTGGGCCGGCCGGTGGTGCCGGAGGTGTAGATGAGGGTGGCGATGTCGCCGGGCCTCAACTCCCTTCTCCGGCCGTGGACTTCGCTGTCGGAGATGTCGCTGCCGCGTCCGAGTTCGGCGAGGCGCCGGATGTCGCCCTTCTCGAAGGACCACAGGTGCTCGAGGCCGGGCATCCGGTCGCGCTCCGGGCCGAGCGACGAGGCGAGTTCGGCGGTCTCGGCGGCGAGGGCGACGGCTCCGGAGTCCTGGACGATCCACCGGGTCTGATAGGCGGAGGAGGTCGGATACACCGGCACGGTGACGAGCCCGGCCGCCCAGGCGGCGAAGTCGAGGAGCGTCCACTCGTACGTCGTACGCGCCATGATCGCGAGGCGGTCGCCCGGGGCGAGGCCCTCCGCGATGAGTCCCTTCGCCACGGCGAGGACTTCCTCGGCGAAGTCAGCGGCGCTGACGTCCCGCCAGCGGCCGTCGCTTCCCTTCCGGGAGAGGACGGCTTCGGCGGGGGCCTCTCGGGCGTTGTCGAAGGGGATGTCGGCGAGGGAGCCGGTGGTCACGGGGGCGGCGAAGGGGGGTGTGGTGGCTTCGCGTACGACTCCGTCGAGGGCGCGTATGTGGGGTGGTACGAGGGCGGGTTGGGGGGTGGGGGACATGGGTGGCGGCTCCTATGTCGGGGGGGGAGGTGGACGATGCCGGGCAATCTGGTGGGTGGGCGGGAAGGATCCGCCGCGAAGCGGCGGTCTTGACTAGCCGCGCTCGAGAATCGCCGTCACCCCCTGCCCACCCGCCGCGCAGATCGAGATCAACCCCCGCCCAGGAGCCCCCCGTTCCGCCAGCAGCTTCGCCAGCGTGGCGACGATCCGCGCCCCCGTGGCCGCAAAGGGATGCCCCGTCGCCAGCGACGAACCGGCGACGTTGAGTCGCCCGCGGTCCACCGCCCCAAGCCCCGCCTTCTCCCACGCGGCCAGCGTCGCAAGCACCTGCGAGGCGAACGCCTCATGAATCTCGACGAAGTCGAAGTCGGAGAGCCCGAGCCCCACCCGCTCCAGCATCCGCGGCACGGCATGGGCAGGCGCCATCAACAACCCGTCCCCGGCACCCCCGACGACATCACCTCCCACGAAATCCACCGCGGCCGTCTCATAGGCGGTCAGATACGCCAGCGGATCAAGCCCCCGCTCCCCCGCCCATTCCTCACTCGCAAGCAGCGCGACAGCCGCCCCATCCGTCAGAGGAGTCGAATTCCCGGCGGTCATCGTCGGGTTGGCCCCCTTCACCCCGAAGACCGGCCGCAACGCCGCCAGCTTCTCGGCAGTGGACCCCGGCCGCAGATTCTGGTCCCGCTCAAGCCCACGGAAGGGAACAACAAGCCCCTCCAGAAAGCCGCGCTCGTACGCCGCGGCGAGCCGCTGATGGCTGGCGGCGGCCAGTTCGTCCTGAGCGGCCCGCGAGACGCCCCACGCCTCCGCGGTGACGGCGGCGTGCTCGCCCATCGAAAGGCCGGTGCGGGGCTCGGCGTTGCGGGGAATGTCCGGCACGAGATGCCCGGGGCGGATCCCGGCAAGAGCCTTCACCCTCGCCCCGGCCGTCTTCGCCCGCCGCGCGGCCAGCAGGATCTTGCGCAGGGAGTCGTTGACGCCGAGCGGCGCGTCGCTCGCGGTGTCGGCGCCGCCCGCCACGGCGGACTCCGTCTGCCCCAGCGCGATCTTGTTGGCGGCGGCGATGACGGCTTGCAGCCCGGTGCCGCAGGCCTGCTGGATGTCGTACGCGGGAGTGGTCGGAGCGAGCCGCGAGCCGAGGACGGTCTCGCGGGCGAGATTGAAGTCGCGGCTGTGCTTGAGCACGGCGCCGGCGACGAACTCCCCTACGGCGCCCGGCCCTTCAAGACGGAATTGCTCTACGAGCCCGTCGACGGCGGCGGTAAGCATCTCCTGGTTGGAGGCGGTCGCGTACGGGCCGTCGGAGCGCGCGAAGGGGATACGGCTGCCGCCGATGACCGCCACGCGGCGGGTGGTGGGCAGATTCATGTCTCGACCAGCTCCTGACCCTTGAGTAACCTTACTCTGAAGTAAATTTACGACCGAGCTGGGAGTTGGACAATGGCCGACCGCTATCTGAACTTCACGGGCACCGCACCCGGCCGCTTCCTCACCCGCAGGCTCGGCCTCCCCCAGCCGGCGCCGCTGCGCCGCTGGTCAGCCGAACACCCCGAGCTGGAGGGCGAGTTGCTGCACCTGACGGCGGGGGATTCGCAGCACACCTCGACGCTGGCGGAGATCCTGGCCCGGACCGGCCTGAAGGAAGTCACCGCGACCGACGCCGCCGAGCACGTGTCGGCGGTCGTTCTCGACGCGACGGCACTGTCGGACACTCCGGGCCTGGCCCAGGTCCACGCGGCGCTGCACCCGGTCGTGCGACAGGTGGCGGCGAACGGCCGCATCGTCGTCATCGGCGCACCGGTCTCGCCATCCGACCACCACCAAGCAGCAGCGCAACAAGCACTGGAAGGCTTTGTACGTTCACTGGGCAAGGAGCTGGGAAGGGGCCGCACCGCGACCCTCACCCGCATCAGCTCGGCATCGGCGGCGGAATCGACCCTCCGCTTCCTCCTCTCACCGAGGTCGGCGTATGTCAGCGGCCAGGTGATAGAGGTCGGGGACGCCGAGCCCGCCCCCTGCGACTGGGACCGCCCGCTGGCCGGCCGCACGGCGCTGGTCACGGGCGCGGCGCGGGGCATCGGCGAGGCGGTGGCGGAGGTCCTCGCCAGGGACGGTGCGCACGTCGTCGTACTCGACGTTCCGTCCGCCCAGGCGGAGTTGGTGCGGGTGGCGGACCGGCTGGGCGGGACGGCACTGCCACTGGACATCACGGCGGACGACGCGGGCGAGCGCATCGCGGCGGCGGTGTCCGCCGGGGGCGGCCTCGACGTACTGATCCACAACGCGGGCATCACACGGGACCGCAAGCTGGCGAACATGACGGCGGACCGCTGGGACCCGGTCCTGGACGTCAACCTCACAAGCGTGCTGCGAACGACAGACGCCCTGCTCTCGTCCGGGACGCTGAAGCGGGGCGGCAGCGTGGTCGCCACGGCGTCGATCGCCGGGATCGCGGGGAACGTCGGGCAGACGAACTACGCGGCGAGCAAGGCGGGCATCATCGGCCTCGTCCGCTCGCTCGCGCCCCGGGCTCTCGCGGAGTACGGGGTGACGGTGAACGCGGTGGCCCCCGGCTTCATCGAGACGAAGATGACGGCGGCGGTCCCTCTCCTCATCCGGGAGGCGGGCCGCCGTATGAACTCCCTTGCGCAGGGGGGCCTTCCGGTGGACGTGGCGGAAACGACGGCCTGGCTGTCCGGCGTGGCCTCCGGCGGGGTGAACGGCCAGGTAATCCGGGTCTGCGGCCAGTCCCTGCTGGGAGCATGAACAGGCCTTTCCCACCCACCCGCCCGTAACCCGGCAGCCTCGCCCCACCGAACAAGCCTTTCCCGCCCACCCGCCCGATTGCCCGGCAGCGGGCGACTTGCCGGGGTGGGTGGGGGAGGTGGCGGTACGGCACCACTCACCCGCAGTGCGCGACGTACACAAAGGGCTGGACCACGGCCCCACGCACCGTCAGCACGCGACGAGACGCGAGGGGACGGGCATCGGCCCCCACGCACCGTCAGCGCGCAACGCTCGCGAGGGGACGTGTCGGTATGTCCGCACGGAGCACGGTACGCAGCACTCCCCAGCCGCAGCAGCAGAACGCCCAGACCGAGATGGCGAGTACGGACATACCGGCGCGGCCCCGCCCCCAAGACGGCGAGGCGCCCCACCCACGACGGGCCGGCCGCCAAGACGACGAGGCGCCCCACCACGGCCGACGGCGGCCGCCCCGCCCCCAAGACGAACCGCACCGCAAGCAGGCCAGCCAAACGTGAGCCCGCCCCCCCCAACAGACAAGGACCCCCATGCTCGCCCCCCAACTCCTGCGCGGCGCCCTCCTCTCCCCCTTCAAGCGCCCCCGCCCAGACGCACCGCTCGACACCACGCCCCGCACCCGCCCCGCAGCCCGCCCCGACCCCCGCCACCTCACCACCTACGCAAACCTCTGCGGATACGACGACGCCCACGACGCCGCCCTCCCCCTCACGTATCCGCACATCCTCGGCTTCCCCCTCGCCATGGGGATCATGACCGCCCGGACCTTCCCGCTCCCCCTCCTCGGCCTCGTCCACACCTCCATCGAGATCGCGCAGGAGCGGCCCCTCAGCCCCACCGAGGAGCTCGAAATCGGCGTACACGCGGCCGAGTTGAGCCCCCACCGCCGCGGCACCGAAGCCACCGTCGTCACCGAGGCACGCGCCACGGACGGCACGGCAGTCTGGACGTCCACCAGCACTTACCTGGCCCGGCACAAGACCAGCAACACCAACACCACCCCACAGGCGACCGGCGGCGCCCCGGCCGACACCACGCCCCTCCCCGCCCGAGCCGAATGGCAGCTCCCCCCAGACCTCGGCCGCCGCTACGGCGCCGCCACGGGCGACCGCAACCCCATCCACCTGTACGCGCTGACCGCCCGCGCCCTCGGCTTCCCCCGGGCCATCGCCCACGGCATGTGGACGTTCGCCCGCTGCCTCGCCGAGCGGCAAACGGACACCCACCCCCGCCGCATACACGCCGAGTTCAAGGCCCCCGTACTACTCCCCAGCACCGTCATCTACGCCGCCGAAGGCCCCGCCTTCGAACTACGCTCCCCCACCGGGGCTGTCCACCTCACCGGCACCGGGTGACCACCGGCGCCCCCGCATCAGATCCCCAAGCCCTGCCCAGGCAAAGTTCATCAGCGTCGCCGCGGCCTCCTTCGCGGAGACGGAGGCGTCCTCTTTGGCCCAGCCGGCCAGCGACTCCGCCGCGCCCACCAACGCCTGTGCGAGACCCGCCACTTCACGCTCGGCCAGGGCCGGATTCCCGTGCGCCTCCCGCGCCGCCTCCGCGATCAGGGCCGTCACAAAGGCCAGGATCTCCTCGCGCATGACGGCGACTTCGGCCGCGAACGGCTCCCCTTGCGTCCGCGCCTGGTTGTGCAGGACCACCCACGCGTCGGGCCGCTCCGCGGTGTGCGCGAAGAAGGCCCGCAGCCCGGCCCACAGCTGCCGGTCGGCGGGCCCACCGCCGCTCACCCCGCACCGCACGGCGGCGACAAGCGCCGCCGCCTCCCGCCGGATGCACGCCGTGAACAGCTCTTCCTTGGAGTTCAGATAGAGATAGACGAGCGGCTTCGAGACCCCGGCGACCTCGGCGATCTCGTCCATGGACGCGGCACGGTAACCACGCTGCCCGAAGATCCGCACGGCGGCATCCAGCATCTGCTGCTCCCGCACCGCCCGCGGCATCCGCTTCTGCCGCTTCCCGACCGCCCCGGAAGCCCCACCCCCACCGGCCACCCCGGCCTTCACTTCGCCCACCCCCGGCCGCCCGCCTTCCACACAACTTGTGCACAGACGACCCAGCCTACGGTCCACCCCCGACAGCCGCCGCGCCCCGCCCCGGATAGATCCGGGAACGAGGTTGCCGCCGTGCCGGCGCCGGATGTGCTGGGAGATCTACATGCTCGAGAGCGTGAGTCGCCATTCGGCTACGTCCACTGCTACATACGCCGAAGAACCTGCACCCCCGCCCTCTCGACCGTTGTACGGCTGTAGACGTGCACCAACGCGAGATGGAAGAGCGCCGGTGCAAGCGGAGCCCACCGATGGATGCGGTCGGCGCGCAGCAGGTACTTGAGCACAGTTGCAGGGCGGAAAGGCACGTAGTCGATGGTCTGGTGTTCCCATCTGTCCGCGACTCCTCTGCTCATACGGGCCTGCAGGCCTTCGCGGGTCAAGTCCTTGAGCCTGGCGTAGAAGTGCGCGCTCCAGTGGCGTTTGTCGACGTCCAGCACAAAGGCAAGGAGTTCAAGAGAGTATTCGTTCGGCTCGGCGGAGAGCTCCTCACGCATGCCGCGCCGGGCGACAGCATGCAGGTCAGGGGCGCTCCGGCCGGATGAGTCGATGTGCCGTGACATACCCTCGTTCACGGAGGAGTTCCAGACACCTGGTGCCATACGGACCCGGTCACTGCGCTGGCTGACGACCAACATGTCGTCGGCGGTCACAACCGCAACGTTGATCGCGAAACTGCACTGTAGAAACGCCGGAGCGTGCAGTGGTTGGTCAGGGTCGAGGTAGCGGGACCGAGGGGTTGTGCCATCGGCCAGTCGGCGATCGAGCTGCTGAGCCGCGAGAAACGTGTAGTAGTCCGTCGGGCGAAGCCGCAGGTGAGCTTCGGGCTGTTCGTCGAGGGCAGTGCGAGAGACATCGAACGACTCGACTGCGTAGCGCGGTCCGTTCCACAACGGTGTTCGGCCCTCTTCACGTAAACGTGCGCTCTCTGCCTCGACTTCAGCCCGCCAGCCGACCATGTCCGAGGGCAGCTCGATCTCTTCGTCGAGGACTTGGATATAGATGGCGTCGGCCGGAACAGACGACTCGCCGTCTCCCTCCACGACCAGGGCAGAGGTGTGGAGAGGGCCCAGGGAGAAGGTCCTCCACGCGGGCCCGGACTCCTCGCGCAGCCTCAGGCTCCGGACCGCTCGCGTGGAGCGAGTCCGCAGCCTGTACCAGCTGTTCTGTAACGGTTGTTGGAACAGCACCGCGAACAGCATCCCCAGCATCGCGCCGACGACTCCGTTGGCCACATCAATCCCGCCCATGTGAGGCAGGGTAGGGACGTAGATCGCCCAGTGCGTGATCTTGTCTCATCCGTTACAGCACAGGGCGGGAACCACCAAAGCCTGGTGTGGCCCCGGACCCCCTCAACAGACACACGTCGTGGTCGAGGACCTTCTCGCGGGCCGCGACGATCACAGCACCAGCGCCTGACCGGCCACACCCGTGACCGGACTATAGGTATGTACGTTGAACGGTGCGCAGGTGGGTTGTCCGCGACCATCAGGGGTGGGGCATGGCCAAGCCGAAGCGCGTGGGGATCTACGTCCGGATCAGCAAGGACCGCAAGGGTCAGGAACTCGGCATCCAGCGCCAGGAGAAGGCATGCCGAGAGTTATGTGAGCGCATGGGGTGGGGCGTTTACAAGGTCTACCCCGAGAACGACATCTCAGCGTCGACCACCAGCAAGAAGCGCCGACCGCAGTACGCGGAGATGATGCGTGACGCCCGAGACGGATTCATTGACGGAGTCGTCGTCTACTCAATCGACCGACTGACGCGCCGGATCAGCGAGTTGAGCAGATTCCTGGAGGAGCAGAAGGAGCAGGGGTTCGCCTTCGCCACAACAGAGGGCGAGGACACGCAGACCGCGAACGGCCGGATGATCCTGACCATCAAGGGCGCAGTGGCCCAGCAGGAGACCGAGCGGATGTCGGAGCGTGTGAACAACTCCCTTCTTCAGCGGCGCGAGCAAGGCAAGCCACACGCGGGCGGCAAGCGCCAGTTCGGGTTCAAGGAAGGCACGTACTTCAAGGAGTTGGACGACGACGAGACGGAGCTCATCCGCGCCGGGTATCGGATGCTCATGGACCGCACGCCGAAGACTCCAGGGGATGTGGCGCGCTTCTGGAACGCGGAAGGATCGAGGACACCTCTGGCCGCAGTCTGGGACATCAAAGCGGTCAAGCGGGTCTTCCGAGCCGAGCGAACCGGGGGAATCGTGACCCACAAGGGTCGCGACGTCGGTGACAGCATCTACGGCGCCCCGCTCACGCGTGAGCAGTGGGAGAACGTCCAGGCTGTCCTTGATGGCCGCGCCACACGGAACGCGCAGGGCCAGGGCAAGCGGAAGCACGTGTACTCAGGGTTCCTCCGGTGCGGACACTGCCAGTCAACGATGCGTGTCCAATGGGCCACCGTCCAGGGGCGTACGTTCCGACGAACGTTCTGTCACTCGGCCGAGCGGGGCGCGAACGGAAACCTTGGCTGCGGGAAGGTCAATCGCCAGTACACGTGGATCGAGGAGCGCCTGAACGAGGTGGTGGAAGCCGCGTTGTCCAAGCGCAAGCCTCAACAGCCACCAGCCCCGGACGAGGATCTCACCGGCCAGATCAGCCTGCTGGAAGATCGCATTCGAGCAATGCGGGGCAGGTGGAAGGCAGGCCAGATGGAAGACGAGGACTACTTCGACTCGCTGGCCCACCTCCGCGACGAACTCCAGACGCTGCGCACACGTGAGGCCGCGACTGTCGTACGGCAGTCACGTGCCGAGACCGATGTTTGGGCCGTCTGGCAAGACGACAGCGTCGAGAATCTCGTACGGCGCCGGGCCATCGTTTCCAGCGTGATCCACAAGGTCGATGTGTTCAGCGTCGGTAGAGGAAGGCGCAAGCCGCCCGAGATCTCTTCCATCAAGATCACACCGGTCGGCGCAGAGGATCAGACGCCCTCGGACTGATGGCCTTGGCCTGGTCGGTGACATAGCCATCGACAACTGCCGAGGGGCGAGCGTCGGACCATGTCAGCCGCGCCAGAGTCCAGTTCGCCATGGCCCTCGTGCTCTGCTCGGTCAGCGCGCAGTGCCGCGTACGTGGTCGAGTAGGCGCGGGTTTTGGGCAAGATGTGGCCGCGTGCCGAGGGAGTGGGCCCACGCTCGCAGGTGCAGCGGCTCGTACTCGGGTAGGCAGCCGAGGCGCCAGCAAGTCCGCATGAGGTGCGCGCGTGGCCGGTCACAGGTGCTGCGTCGAGGTCATCCCAGGTCTTGAGTCGGTAGTCGGTGCCGGCGCCTGTGCCGCAGTGACCCCCTCAGCAAACATGCCCCGCACCCAGAACAAATCCAGGTGCGGGGCACGCTCGCTACGAGCGGGGGGACGTCAGGCGGCGACAGGCACCGGCTGCCGCTCGTCGGCAGGCTCGTCGTACCCGTCGAGCGGGGACGACGTGGCCTTCGCGTACTTGTCGCGGTCGAGGATGTTCTCCCGCGCGGCCACGATCAACGGCGTTGCAACCTGACCGGCCACATTCGTGGCAGTTCGCATCATGTCGAGGACCGGGTCGATGGCGAGCAGCAGGCCCACGCCCTCCATCGGGAGGCCCAGCGTCGACAGGGTCAGGGTCAGCATGACCGTGGCGCCCGTCAGACCGGCGGTGGCGGCGGAGCCGACGACCGACACGAACGCGATCAGCAGGTACTCCTTGATGCCCATCTGCACGTCGAAGATCTGCGCGACGAAGATCGCGGCGATCGCCGGGTAGATCGCGGCGCAGCCGTCCATCTTGGTGGTCGCGCCGAAGGGCACGGCGAAGGACGTGTACTCCTTCGGGACGCCGAGGCGCTCGGTGACCTTCTGGGTGACCGGCATGGTGCCGACCGAGGAGCGGGAGACGAAGGCCAGCTGGATCGCGGGCCAGGCGCCCTTGAAGAACTGCAGCGGGTTGACCTTGGCGACGAACGTGAGCAGCAGCGGGTAGACGCCGAACATCACCAGGGCGCAGCCGATGTAAATGTCGGCGGTGAACGTCGCGTACTTGGAGATCAGGTCCCAGCCGTAGTCGGCGATGGCGAAGCCGATGAGGCCGATGGTGCCGATCGGGGAGAGCTTGATGACCCACCACAGGGCCTTCTGGAGGAGAGCCAGGACCGACTCGCTCAGGTCCAGGATCGGCTGCGCCTTGTCACCGATCTTCAGTACGGCGATACCGGCGACGGCGGCCATGAAGACGATCTGCAGGACGTTCAGGTCGGTGAAGGGCGTAACGACGTCCGTCGGGATGATGCCGGTCAGGAAGTCGATCCAGGAGCCCGCGTCGTCCGGCTTGGCGCCGTCCTTCGGGGTGAGGCCGGTGCCGGCGCCGGGGTTCGTGATGAGGCCGATCGCGAGGCCGATGACGACCGCGATCAGGGACGTGATCATGAACCAGACCAGCGTCTGCGAGGCGAGCCGCGCCGCGTTGTTGACCTTACGCAGGTTGGTGATCGAGACCAGGATGGCGAAGAAGACGAGCGGGGCGACCGCCAGCTTCAGCAGCCCGATGAAGGTGCTGCCCACCTTGTCCAGGGTGGTGACCAGCCAGGAGATGTCCTGGCTGCGGGCGAGCCAGCCGAGCAGGACGCCGATGACCAGACCGCCGAGGATCTGGGCCCAGAAGGGCACCTTGAGGAACTTGGGTATCCGGAAGCCGGGCTTCGACTTCTCTTCCGGCTGATCGCCGGCGGCTACGGGGGAGTTCGCGGACACGGACACACTCCGGGTAATGGCAGGGGACGTGAGGGAGCGGCGACCGCGAGGGGTCAGACGGAACGGCCGTTACGGCGCCGCTGCAGTGCAGATGTCAGTTGGTGCTTGTCGCTCGCGCTGTTTTCGCTCGCGCTGTTCAACGACAGCAACGACAGGCCGCGGACATGCAGCGGCAGAGATCGACATGCAGGCGCGCCACGAGCGGAACGCTCATGGGGACGTGGGGCGCGGCTGCTGTCTTCATGTCGAACACGTTAACACTCAAACTTTGGGAACATCAAAGGTCTTGTTTGAGGTAGAGGCGGCCAATCAGAGGCCGAACGGCTCCCAAAACGCACAAAACCCCGGTACTGGAGCGGATCGCTCCAGTACCGGGGCCGAGATCTGTGTGACGAACCTTACGAGGGCCTTACGCGGTCCCGTGAGTCCTTACGAGGCCTCACGACTGCGCGCGGGCCGCGTCGTCGGCGAGGTCCTCCTGCGTGCGGTTCGCCTCGAGGCTGGCCTTGGTCCGCTCAACCCGCTCGGCGACCTGGACCGAGGCCCGGTCACGCTCCTTGCGCAGCGCCACGAAGCTGATGGGCGCGGAGACGACGAGGGCGAGCAGCAGCACCCAGAGGAGGTTGGAGTCCCCGAGACCCCTCGGCAGGATCTCGGCATAGACAAGTCCCCAGATCGCGAGAGAGCAGCCCACGAAGATTCCGAGGCGCATCAGCGTGTAGCGGAGCATGTCAATCCACTCTTCCGTTCCGAAATGGGCCCGAGTAGGACGAGCCCCTCCAGTGAAGCACGGGAGGGCCCGCCTCCAGCAGGGGGGTGAACCCTCAGCCGAGCGGGAGCAGCATCGTGATGTCGTCGCGGTCGTCGCCGGGGCCGACCCGGATGGCGCCGGGCACCCGCCCGACCTCCTTGTATCCGCAGGACTCGTAGAAGCGGTCCACGCCGGTGCCGCCCCGGCAGGTCAGCCGGATCGCGTCGATGCCGTCGATCCCCCGGGCGGCGTCGGCCGCGGCGGCCATCAGGTCCCGGCCGTAGCCCTTGCCCTGGTGCTTGGGGTGCACCATCACCACGTACAGCCAGATCCAGTGCTTCATCAGGCGGTGCGTGTTGTAGGCGAGGAAGGCGGTCGCGGCGACGGCACCGTCCTCGTCGTACCCCACGAGCAGCCGGGTCTCCCCCTGGCTCAGCTGGGCCAGCCGCTTGAGCCACTCGGGGCGTATGTCCTCGACCGTCACGGGCGGTACGAAACCGACCGCGCCGCCGGCGTTGGACACATCGGCCCAGAGCGCGAGCACGCCGTCGCGGAGGGCGGGGTCGATCTCCGGGTCCAGACGGAAGGTAAGAGTCATAATGGGAGAGTAACCATTACCATCATCTCGCCTCAAGCGCATTCCGCATCCCGGACAGACCTCTGGCAGACCTCCGACAGGCCTCTGCCAGACGCAGCGAGCCCCGGCTGACAGACGCAGCGAGCCCCGGCCTCGTGAGGCCGGGGCTCGCACACGGTTCGAGAAGGGACGGGTCAGACCCGCATCGCCTGCGGGGTCTCCCGCAGCGACAGGTCGGGACCCTCGTACTCACGGATCGCCTCGTACCGCGTATTGCGCTCCACGGGGCGGAAGCCGGCCTCGCGGATGAGGTCGAGGAGGTCCTCGCGCGTCAGCTTGTTCGGCGTGCCGAAGTCGTCCGCGTCGTGCGTGATCTTGTACTCGACGACCGAGCCGTCCATGTCGTCCGCGCCGTGCTGCAGCGCGAGCTGCGTCGTCTGCAGGCCGTGCATGACCCAGAAGACCTTGACGTGCGGGACGTTGTCGAAGAGCAGCCGGGAGACCGCGAAGGTCTTCAGGGCCTCCGCGCCGGACGCCATGGTCGTCCGCGCCTGGAGCTTGTTGCGGACCTTGCCGTCCTTCATGTCCACGAAGTCGTGCTGGTAGCGCAGCGGGATGAAGACCTGGAAGCCGTTCGTCTCGTCCTGCAGCTCACGCAGCCGAAGGACGTGGTCGACGCGGTGGCGGGGCTCCTCGATGTGGCCGTACAGCATCGTGCACGGGGTCTTCAGACCCTTCTCGTGCGCGAGGCGGTGGATGCGCGACCAGTCCTCCCAGTGGGTGCGGTGGTCCACGATGTGCTGGCGGACCTCCCAGTCGAAGATCTCCGCGCCGCCGCCGGTGAGGGACTCGAGGCCCGCCTCGATGAGCTCGTCGAGGATGTCGGAGGCCGACATTCCCGAGATCGTCTCGAAGTGGTGGATCTCCGTGGCCGTGAACGCCTTCAGGGAGACGCTCGGGAGCGCCTTCTTGAGCTCGCTCAGCGAACGCGGGTAGTACCGCCACGGCAGGTTCGGGTGCAGGCCGTTGACGATGTGCAGCTCGGTGAGGTTCTCGCCCTCCATCGCCTTGGCGAGGCGGACGGCCTCCTCGATGCGCATCGTGTACGCGTCCTTCTCGCCCGGCTTGCGCTGGAACGAGCAGTAGGCGCAGGACGCGGTGCACACGTTCGTCATGTTGAGGTGACGGTTGACGTTGAAGTGCACCACGTCGCCGTTCTTGCGGGTGCGCACCTCGTGGGCGAGACCGCCGAGCCAGGCCAGATCGTCCGACGCGTAGAGCGCGATGCCGTCCTCGCGGGACAGCCGCTCGCCGGCCCGAACCTTCTGCTCCAGCTCGCGCTTCAGCCCCGCGTCCATACCCGGCCGCCTCTCCAATGTCTACGTAAATCAGGCCTCGCCCACGGTACGCCTACATCACTGGACCTCTTCGGGCAGCTCCCCGACCCGGTTCTCCCACTTGGTGGAGAGCACGATCGTCGTACGCGTCCTGGAGACGCCCTTCGTGCCGCTCAGCCTGCGGATCGTCTTCTCCAGGCCGTCCACGTCACTGGCACGGACCTTGAGCATGTACGAGTCGTCGCCCGCGATGAACCAGCAGTCCTCGATCTCGTGCAGGTCCTTCAGCCGGCGCGCCACGTCCTCGTGGTCGGCGGCGTCCGAGAGCGAGATGCCGATGAGGGCGATGACCCCGAGGCCCAGCGACGCCGAGTCGACGGTCGCGCGGTAACCGGTGATGACACCGGCCGCCTCCAGGCGGTTGATCCGGTCCGTGACGCTCGGGCCGGAGAGACCGACGAGGCGGCCGAGTTCGGCGTACGAGGCCCTGCCGTTCTCCCGCAGGGCCTGGATGAGCTGCCTGTCCACGGCGTCCATAGGTGCGATGCCTTTCATTATTCAGCGATACCGCGAGTCTATGTGTAGAATCTAAGGCGCAACAGGGTCTACACCCTGTGAATCTTTCTCAATCTCAGCAGATCAACGACGATCCTTCAGGAGTGAGTCACCCGTGTACTCGATCGAGATGGCCTACGCCCGGATGCGCGAGCTTCAGGACATAGCCAACCGCTCGCGTGCCCATCAGCCCACCAGCGCGCTCAAGGCCGCCGCCCGCAAGAAGCGCGGCAGCAAGAAGCGCTAAGCCCCCTGGGAGCCGGAGCCGAGCTCTCCCTCCCAACGGCGGTACAAGCTGTGCGGCACACCCGCCGCGTCCAGCACCCGCCCGGCGACGAAGTCCACCAGATCCTGGATGTGTGTCGCCCCTGCGTAGAACGCCGGAGAGGCGGGCAGCACGACCGCGCCCGCCTCGTCCAGGCTCACCAAGTGCTTCAGCGTCGGCCCGTTCAGCGGCGTCTCGCGTACGCAGACGACCAGCTGCCGGCCTTCCTTGAGCGTCACGCTCGCCGACCGCTGCAGCAGGTCCTTCGAGAGACCGAGCGCCACCCCCGCCACGCACGCCGTGGACGCGGGCACGATCAGCATTCCCTTGGTCGCGTACGACCCCGACGAGGGGCCCGCGGCCAGATCACCGGGCGCCCAGTACCGCACGTCGTCCACCGGCACGTCGAACGTCTCCGGCTTCCCGTCGGCGCCACGGCCCAGCCACGCGTGCAGATCGTCGCGCCAGTGCGCGTCCCGGAAGGCGATGCCCGTCTCGTCGAGCAGCGTCAGGCGTGAGGCCCGCGAGACGACGAGGTCCACGCTCTCCCCGGCCGCGAGCAGCGCGCGCAGCACGGCTGCGGCGTACGGGGTCCCCGAGGCGCCGGACACCCCCACGATCCAAGGCTTACGCTGCGTATCTCCTGGGTTCACACTGTGAGCCTAGACGGTGAGACCACGCACCAGCAGATCGAGCAGCGCGCAGACGAACAGCGCGATGCCGATGAAGCCGTTGACCTGGAAGAAGGCGCGGTTGAGCCGGGACAGATCGTGGGGCTTCACGATGGAGTGCTCGTAGACGAACGCGCCGGCGACGACCGCGATCCCGAGCCAGAAGAACGTTCCCGCGTCGGTCGAAGCGGCGTACCAGACGAAGAGCGCCGTGGTCAGCAGATGGCAGCCGCGCGCACCCCAGACGGCGGCCGGGATGCCGAAGCGCGCGGGCACCGAGAGCACGCCGACCTCGCGGTCCGTCTCCACGTCCTGGCAGGCGTAGATCAGGTCGAAGCCGCCGATCCAGACGCCGACGGCGAGCCCGAGGATCACCGCCTGCCCCGACCACTCCCCGGTGACCGCGATCCAGGCGCCGACCGGGCCCATCGCCTGGGCGAAGCCGAGGATGGCCTGCGGGAAGTTCGTGAACCGCTTGCCGTACGGATAGACCACCATCGGGATCACCGCGATCGGCGCGAGCGCCAGGCACAGCGGGTTGAGCAGCGCCGCCGAGCCGAGGAACACCACGAGCGCGATGAGCGCGCCCGTCCACGCGGACTTCACCGACACGGCACCCGTGACGAGTTCGCGGTGCGCGGTGCGCGGGTTGCGGGCGTCGATCTCGCGGTCGATGATCCGGTTCGCCGCCATCGCGAAGGTCCGCAGGCCGACCATGCAGATGGTGACCAGGAGCAGCCGCCCCCAGTGGATGTTCTCGTCCCACTGGTACATCGCGGTCAGGGACGCGATGTACGCGAAGGGCAGCGCGAAGACCGAGTGCTCGATCATCACGAGGCGCAGGAAGGCCTTGACCTTGCCGGGCGGCGCGGGCTCCGGGCCGAAGAGATCCGAGGTTGCTGAATCAGCACTCATCTAGAGCCCGTACTCCTTCCAGCGGCGGTCGACCTTCGACGCCGTCTCCGGGTCGGACTCGACCATGTTGGGCCAGCCCCCGTCCCGCGTGTATCCCTCTTCGGGCAGCTTCTTCGTCGCGTCGATGCCCGCCTTGCCGCCCCAGAACTGCTGGTAGGAGGCGTGGTCGAGATGGTCGACGGGACCTTCGGCCACCGTCAGATCGCGTGCGTAGTCGGTGTTGCCGAGCGCGCGCCAGGACACTTCGTGCAGGTCATGGACGTCGCAGTCCTTGTCCACGACCACGATCAGCTTGGTCAGCGACATCATGTGGGCGCCCCAGATGGCGTGCATGACCTTCTGCGCGTGCTTCGGGTACTTCTTGTCGATCGAGACGATCGCGCAGTTGTGGAAGCCGCCGGACTCGGGCAGGTGGTAGTCCACGATGTCGGGGACGATCACCTTGAGGAGCGGCAGGAAGAAGCGTTCGGTGGCGCGGCCGAGCGGGCCGTCCTCCGTCGGCGGGCGGCCGACGACGATCGACTGGAGCAGCGGACGCTTCCGCATCGTCACGCAGTCGATCTTCAGCGCGGGGAAGTCCTCCTGCGGCGTGTAGAACCCGGTGTGGTCGCCGAAGGGGCCCTCCGGGAGCATCTCGCCCGGCTCGAGCCAGCCCTCGATGACGACCTCGGCGTTCGCCGGGACCTGGAGCGGGACCGTCTTGCAGTCGACCATCTCGACGCGCTTGCCCTGGATGAACCCGGCCAGCATGTACTCGTCCATGTCACCGGGCAGCGGCGCCGTCGACGCGTACGTGACGGCCGGCGGGCAGCCGAAGGCGATCGCGACCGGCAGCTTCTCGCCCCTGCGGGCGGCCACCTGGTAGTGGTTGCGGCTGTCCTTGTGGATCTGCCAGTGCATGCCGATGGTGCGCTTGTCGTGGCGCTGCAGGCGGTACAGACCGAGGTTGCGTACGCCGGTGTCCGGGTCCTTGGTGTGGGTCAGGCCCAGGTTGAAGAAGGAGCCGCCGTCCTCCGGCCAGGTGAAGAGCGCGGGCAGCTTCTCCAGGTCGACGTCATCGCCGGTGAGGACCACTTCCTGCACGGGAGCGTCCTTCACCTTCTTCGGCGGTACGTGCGTCATGGCGCCGAGCTTGCCGAACGCCTCCCGCACGCCGACGAAGCCGTGCGGCAGCTCCGGCTTGAGGAGGCCGCCGATCTTGTCGCTGATCTCGCCGTACGACTTCAGGCCGAGCGCCTTCAGGAGGCGGCGGTCCGTCCCGTACACGTTCATGGCCAGGGGCATCGCCGAGCCCTTGACGTTCTCGAAGAGAAGCGCGGGGCCACCGGACTTCTGCACCCGGTCGACGATCTCGCCGACCTCCAGATAGGGGTCGACCTCGGCCTTGATGCGCTTGAGATCGCCCTCGCGGTCCAGAGCCCGGAGCAGGGAGCGAAGATCGTCATAAGCCATGCGTTCCAGTATCGGTCACCGGCTACCCTGGCCCCGTCACCGGGGCCCTGACACCGCCCCTCCTTCGTCGCTTGGGGAATCGCGCAACCATGCTCAGGTATCTGCCGTTCCTGCTGGTCCTCGCGGTGTGGATCTACGCCTTCATCGATGTCCTGAACACTCCGGAGAAGGAGGTCAGGCATCTGCCGAAGGTGGTGTGGGTCATCATCGTGCTGCTCTTCGGCGAGGTGCTGCTCGGGCCGATCGCCTGGTTCGTCACCGGCAAGGTGCGCCACGCCCCGGGCGCCGGCGCTTCGGCGCGCGGCGGGCGCGGCGGGCAGTGGGTGGCGCCGGACGACAACCCCGAGTTCCTGAAGTCCCTTCGGGACGAGGACCCCGACGAGAAGAAGAAGGACAGGGGCAGCGAGGGCTGATGGAACTGCGGCTGCTGATCACCTTCGAGAAGGTCGCGACCGTACTGAGCTTCACGCAGGCGGCCGCCGAGCTGAAGTACGCCCAGTCCAGCGTCACCAGCCAGATCCGCTCCCTGGAGTCCTCGCTCGGCAGCGAGCTCTTCGACCGGCTCGGCAGCCGGATCCGCCTCACGGCCGCGGGCGAGCGGCTGCTGCCGTACGCGCGGCAGATCATCGAGCTCGCTGACGAGGCACGGACGGCGGTCGTCGACGCCGGGGAGCCGAGCGGCGCGATCGCGGTCGGCACGATGGAGTCCCTGACCTCCTACCGGCTGCCGCCGCTCCTCGAACTCTTCCACCACCGCTACCCGAAGGTGCAGCTCTCGCTGCGGCCCACCCTCGGCGACGAGACGCGCCAGGCGCTGCGCCAGGGCACGTACGACGTGGGATTCCTGCTGGAGCGGGAGACCGCGCACCAGGGCCTGGAGACCGAGGTGCTCGCGGAGGAGCCGCTGGTGCTCGTCTGCTCGCCGACGCATCCGCTGGCCGCGCACGGGGCGGACTCGCTCGCCACGGGTGACCTGGCGGCGGTCCAGCTGGTCGGCACGGAGCCCGGCTGTCCCTACCGCGACCTCTTCGAGGACGAGCTGCGCGAGCGGAACGGCGCGCCGCCGCCCTTCATGGAGTTCGGCACGATCGAGGCCACCAAGCGGGGTGTCGCCGGTGGCCTCGGGGTGGCGCTGCTTCCGCGGATGGCGGTGCGGGACGAGCTGGCTTCGGGGGTGCTCGTCGCACTGCCGTGGGAGCCGCCGTTCGTGCTGCACACGCAGTTGGCGTGGCGGTCGGGGAAGCGGCTCCCCAGCCATGTGCGGCTCTTCATCGAGCAGACGGTGCGGCTGGTGCGGGAGCAGGCCGCGGAGCCGGTGAACTAGCCACTGTCGTGGGCGACTTGGCGCGGTTGATCTTCAGACTGGCGAGCACGATCAGCGGTACGCCGAGCGCCTGGACCAGGCCGATGTGGTGCCCGTAGACGGCCCAGTCGGCGACCATCGCGACCGCCGGGTAGGTGAACGCGAGCACCGCGATCTTCGCGGTGGGGAGCTTGGCGTACGCCGCGTACATCAGGACGTACATCAGACCGGTGTGGATCACGCCGAGCCCGACGAGCCAGCCCCAGCCCGTGCCCGTGCCGCTCATCGCGCCGAAGTCGGCGAAGGGCAGCAACAGCGGGATGCCGACGAGGACTTGGACGAGGGCGATGAGGTGCGGGCGCACCCCGGTGACGCGCTTGGTGACGAGCGTGGAGAGGCCGTAGAGGAGGGCCGCCAGGAGCGCGAAGCCGATGCCGGTTAGCGAGCCGAGATCGCCGGGGCGCACCCCGGAGACGAGTACGAGCCCCGCGAACGCGGCGCCCAGCCAGCCAAGTTGATGCTTCGTCAGCCGCTCGCGGAAGATGACGGCGCTCATCAGCACCAGCAAGAACGGCTGCGTGTGGTAGACGACCGTGGCCAGGGAGATCGAGGTGGCCTCGTACGCCTTGAAGAGGAACACCCAGTTGAAGACGATGAACGCCCCGCCGAGCGCGGCGAGGCCGAGCTTCTTCGGGGTGAGGCCGTGGTTCTTGAAGTAGCCGCGGGCGAACGCGTACGCCCCGAGAGCGAGGGCGCCGAAGAGCACGCGGAAGAAGACGACGTTGAAGGCCGACGCGCCGGACTCGACGACGAAGATCCCGAGGGTGCCGGAGAGCACCATCGCGGCGGTGAGCTGGGCCGTGCCCTTGTTCTCTGAGGTCATGGAGGTCATGCCCATGAAGCTACGAGCGGGCGTATCCCCTGGTCCACGAGCCAGTGGGGCGTCCTGCCGATGGGGGCATCGGCGGGGACGATGGGTCACGACGAAGGTGTGTACCGAAAGGTGTGTACCGAAAGGTGTGTACATGGATCAGGCACAGGCCCGCGCATGGCTCGCGACCGCCGTCGAGGAGGCCAGGCAGGGGCTCGCGGAGGGCGGCATCCCGATCGGCGCCGCGCTCTACGGCGCCGACGGCACGCTGCTGGGGCGCGGGCACAACCGGCGTGTGCAGGACGGCGATCCGTCCCTGCACGCGGAGACGGCGGCGTTCCGGAACGCGGGGCGGCGGCGCACCTATCGCGGCACGACGATGGTGACGACCCTCTCGCCCTGCTGGTACTGCAGCGGTCTGGTGCGGCAGTTCGGGATCTCGCGGGTCGTGGTGGGCGAGGCGCTGACGTTCCACGGCGGGCACGACTGGCTGGCCGAGCACGGCGTGGAGATCGTCGTCCTCGACGATGCGCGGTGCGCGGCGATGATGAGGGAGTTCATCGCGGCGCGTCCGGAGTTGTGGAACGAGGACATCGGGGAGTAGCGGCCGAGTACGCAGCGCAGCCGACGATTACCCGCGGGTAACTTGACGTACAGTGCTGACGGGCTGCCGCCCCACGCAGCCCGGGCAACTGAAAGGACCCGTCCTCATGGCCGCCCCACGCCGCCTTCGCGCCGTACTGCTCCCGCTGGCCCTGGCCGTCTCCGCGGTCACCCTCGCCGCGCCGAGCAGCGCCGCGCCGAGCACCGCCGAGCAGCGCCCCACCTGGGCCATCGCCCACCGGGTGCTGACCACGGGCGGAGTGACCACGGCGCTGGCGAACGGGGCCAACGCGCTGGAGATCGACGCCACGGCCTGGCGCGATGGCTGGTGGGCGGACCACGACGGCACCCTCACCAGCTACGGCGACACCATGTCGGACATGTTCGACCAGGTGGCCAAGGAGCACGACGGCGGGCGCCAAGTCTCCTTCGTCTGGCTGGACATGAAGAACCCCGACTGGTGCGACAGCGCCGACCCCGAGTGGCGCCACTGCTCCGTGGCGGCCCTGCGGGACATGGCGCGCGAGAAGCTGGAGAGCAGGGGCATCCGGGTGCTCTACGGCTTCTACGGCACGGAGGGCGGCAGCGGCTGGAAGAACGCCCTCGGTGACCTGAACTCCAAGGAAGCCGTCAGCTACAGCGGCGCCTACGCCGACGTCCGGGACGGCTTCGCCGAGCACGGTCCGAACGTCCCCGGCAACCAGCGCGTGATGGACAACGGCCTGTTCAACATGGCGCTGAAGTTCGGCAGCATCCGGCAGGAGCTGGAGGCCGCCAGGAAGCCCCGGGACGCCGGAGAGCTCGCGCAGACCGTCGGCTGGACGGTGGGCAAGGGCGACGGGGAGCGCGCCGCCACGCTGCTCGACGCGTCCGACGGGAGCGCCGCCGTGGACAGCCTGATCTACGGCAACCGGATGTCGTGCTACCCGGACGGCGTCAGCGGCCTGAAGGGCTGCGGCACCGACGACAGCGGGGTGCGGGAGTCGCTCTCGTACATCACGGACTACGTGAAGGCCCACCCGGACACCCGCCGCATGGCCACCCCGGCGGACGTCCCCTTCGGCAGCTGACCCTCCGGACGCACGCGGCCGGAGGAGAGTGGTGAGCATGACGATCCCCACCATCGACCTGCGGCCATGGCTCACGGGCGGCTCTGCGGACCGCGCCGCCGTCGCGCGGACCGTCGACCGCGCGCTGCGGACGGCCGGGTTCCTGCTGGTCACCGGCCACGGCGTGGACCCGGCCCTGCGCACCCGCATCCGCGCGGCGGCCCGCGCGTTCTTCACGCTGCCCGCGCCGGTCAAGGAGCGCTACGCCGCGAAGGTCGGCGGCCGCGGCTGGCTCGGCCCCGGCGCCGAGGCCAACGCCTACTCGGAGGGCACCGAGACGCCGCCCGACCTGAAGGAGTCCCTGACCTTCGCGACCGACCGGCCCTTCGACGACCCGGCGGTGAACGCCGAGTGGTACGAGCCGAACGTCTGGCCCGCGGAGGCGGCCGGGCTCAAGGCGCTGTGCGCGGACTACCTGGCCCGGATGGAAGAGCTGACCAACCGGCTCCTGACCCTGCTGGGCGAGGCGCTCGGCGAGGAGCCCGACTTCTTCACCCGGCACATGAGCCACCCCACGTACGGCTTCAACATCAACTGGTATCCGGGCACGGACGTCGTCGGCACACCCCGGCCGGGCCAGTTCCGCATCGGCCCGCACACCGACTTCGGCACCGTCACCGTCCTGGACCGGCAGTCGGGCAAGGGCGGTCTTCAGGTCTTCACCGACGCGGGCGGCTGGGCTGACGCGCCGTACGACCCGGACGCCCTGACCGTCAACATCGGGGATCTGATGGCCCGTTGGACCGGCGACCGCTGGCGCTCGGGCCGCCACCGGGTGCTTCCGCCACCGGCCGACGCACCGGCCGAGGAACTGATGTCTCTGGTCTACTTCGGCGAGTGCACGCCGGGCACGCTCGTGGAGTCGGTGCCCGCGCCGGTGGGGCGGGTCGCGTACGAGCCGGTGGACTCGCACACGTATCTGCGGGCCAAGCTGGACTCGATCACGGTGGCCTGACTCGTCACTCGCCGGCGCGGTACATCTCCCGCAGCTCGTGCCAGCGGTCCAGGCTCCATGTCGACCAGTCCTTCGGGTGCCCGTCGAGCGCGTCGACGAGGAACTCGAAGTGGTTGTGCCAGCCGGCCAGGCAGTCGAGGCGCAGCTCGTCGTCGCCGGTGAACTCGTTGGTGAAGCGGACGGTCGTGCCGGTCTTCCCGTGGGCGAGCTCCAGATGGAAGCGGCAGCGTCCGTGCAGGTCGATCGTGTACTCGGCGACGCGTTCGACGTCCCAGGCGGTGATGTGCCCGGAGTGGCTCGCCGCCTCGCCCCCGTTGAGCCAGCGCAGCGTGACCGCGCCGCCGAGCCGGGGTTCAAGCACGTCGGCGGCGGCCAGCCACCCCGGAAGTCCCTCCGGGGTGGCGACCGCCGCCCAGACCTCCTCCACAGGGTGGGGAAGGTGGATCTCGTAGTGGAGGTGCTGGGTCGGACCCCCAGTACCGCTGGAGCCCTCCGTCCGGCTTGTGCCCTGCCCGATCGTCGCGTTCATGGCACAAGCCTGGCCCGGTACGCCCCGTTCCGCACCCCCTGCGACCGCTTACAGGACTACTGACGGGACCACTGACGGGACCACTGACAGAACTGCTTACGGGCGCTGGCCCGCCTTGTCGACGACCGTCCGCTCCAGGACCGCGCTGCGGCCGGTGACATCGCCCTTCTTCGGGCCGGACGGCAGATCCTCGACGGCGACCTGGCGCTCGCCCAGGAACTCCTTGGTCTTCTTGTCGAAGATCAGCTCCTGGCGCTCCCCCTGGTCCTCACGGGCGATCGCGACACCGTGCCGCCCTTCGGCATCCACCGAGTCGTCGATCAGCTCGACCCCGGGGATCTTCGACGCGGCGAGATAGAGGGCCGCGGCCTGCTTCGGCGGCATCAGCGACTCGTACAGCAGATCGCCGACCAGGACGAACGTGGCCTGGTCCTCGCTGGAGCTGCCGTCGCTCTCCTTGTGCAGCCAGTCCAGCATGTTGACCGGGTCGGTCGGCAGCTTCTCCAGGTTGCGGTAGTTGGTGTCGGACGGCATGGGCGGCCCCTCCACCTTCAGGACCTCGTTGTCGAAACCACTGGCGGGCTCGTGCAGCAGTTCGTCGTGCTTGCCGTCCACCGAGAGCCAGATCTCCCGCGGGTGCACGGGGTCGAGCTCGGCGGGCTTGCCCTCCTCCTGCGCCATGAATCCGACCTTGCTCTTGATGTACACGTACTGGTCGTCGCGGACGTCCTTGGGCGCGGGCTGCTTCTCCGCCGTCGCCGCGATCTCCTCCAGCATCCGCACGGTCTCCTTGGAGGGCGGCCCCGCCTGCGCCGCCTGATCGCCGAACGGCGAGGCGACGAGCACGCCCGCCGCGATGGACGCGGCCACCGCTCCCGCGATCAGCGTGGGGCGGAACCACCTCTTGTCGGCCCTCGGAGTCTTGGAGTCCTTCGCGGTCTTCGTCTCGTTCTGCCGGATCTCGGTCAACAGATGCTCCCTGAGCAGATGATGACGGCCCGGCGGAAGGTCACGCTCGGGAAATTCACTCATCGGTTTCCCTCCCTGATGGGCCTGACCGCGGTGGTGCGGTCATCTCTCATCTGTCCGCGCCCGGCAGGCGGTTCCATATGTTTCGCGAGTTTTGTACGGGCCCTGGAGAGCCGGGAGCGCACGGTGCCGACCGGGATGCCGAGCGCCTCTGCGGCCGCGGCATAGCCGAGCCCCGACCAAACGCACAGGGCGAGGACCTCACGCTCGGGACGGCGCAGGGCGTTCAGCGCCTTGCGTACGAGGGCCAGTTGCTCCTTGTCGTCGATGCGCTCGGCGACCTCGTCGGCGAAGTCGGCGACGGTCTCGTCACGCGGCAGGCGCGCTACGGCCGCGGCGTGCCGCCGGGTCGCGCGCCGGGCGTTGCGCGTCACGTTCGTCGCGACGCCCAGCAGCCACGGCCGCAGCGAACCGCCGTCCTCGTCGATCCTGCCGCGCAGCCGCCACGCCTCCAGGAAGGTCAGCGAGACGGCGTCCTCGGCGGCCGACCAGTCGCCGGTCAGGCGGTAGGCGTGGTTGTAGACGGAGCGCGCGTACGCGTCGAAGAGCTCGCCGAAAGCGTCCGCGTCACCGTCCCTGATGCGGGCGCGTAAGGCTCTGAGGCGTGCCTGATGTTCCCCCTGATTCATCTCCACGCCCCTTATCTGTCCGTACGACGAAGGCCGGTTCCCGTGGCCTGGATCACATGGATCACAGGTCACGGGAACCGGCCTCAAGAGGCAACGGCGGTACGGGGGTTCAGACCCCGGCGTACGAGTGCTTGCCGGTGACGAAGATGTTCACGCCGTAGTAGTTGAACAGCCAGCAGCCGAAGGCGATCAGGGCCAGGTAGGCGGCCTTGCGGCCCTTCCAGCCCGCCGTCGCGCGGGCGTGCAGGTAGGTGGCGTAGGCGACCCAGGTGATGAAGGACCAGACCTCCTTGGGGTCCCAGCCCCAGTAGCGGCCCCACGCGTCGCCGGCCCAGATCGCGCCCGCGATGATCGTGAACGTCCACAGCGGGAAGACGGCGGCGTTCACGCGGTAGGAGAACTTGTCGAGGCTGGCCGCGGCGGGCAGGCGTTCCAGGACCGAGGTCGCGAAGCGGCCGGGCTGGCCGCCGTTGGCGAGCTTGTTCTCGTAGGAGTCGCGGAAGAGGTACAAGATCGTCCCGACGCCCGCCAGGTAGAACGTCGCGCCGCAGAAGATCGCGGTCGAGACGTGGATCCACAGCCAGTACGAGTGAAGGGCGGGAACCAACTGGTCGCTGGCGGTGTACAAGACAGTGACGGCGAGACCGAGATCGAGGAGGACCGTGGTGATCAGCGGAAGCCCGAGCCAGCCCACGTTCTTCTTCAGGGCGAGCAGTACGAGGTACACACCGACGGCCATGGTGGAGAAGGTGATGTTGAACTCGTACATGTTGCCCCAGGGGGCCCGCTGCACCGACAGCGCGCGGGTGAGCACACCGCCGAACTCCACGAGGAAGGCGAGCACGGTGAGGGACACGGCGATACGGCCGTAGAGATCGCCCTTCTCGTCACCGGCCGCCGCACCGGGACCGTCCGGCACATCGCGTGATCCGCTCACGGACCGGGTGACGACCTTGGGAGCCGCCTTCGGCCGGTCCAGGACGGCGGTGCCGCCCTTGGCCTTGACGGTGACCGCGGGCGCCTTGGCCGCGGTGTCGGCCTTGGCGGTCAGCGCGGCGGCCGTGCGGCCGACCTTGCTGCGGCTGCCGAAGATCCACTCTGCCATGTGCGCGAAGAAGGCAAGGAGGTAGACGGCCATCGCGGAGTAGATCAGCACATTGCTGATGTTCGCGAGGTTCTCATTCGGTTCGGCGGCGAGGGTGGTGGCGAGAGTCATTTCTCAGCCCCTTCGGCAGGAACAACATCGGGGGTGGGGTCGGAATGGTCCGGGTCGGCGGGGTCGGCCGGGTCAGGCGCGCTGGGCGCCTGCTCGTGAAGGTGTGCGGCGAGGTCGGCCAGTTCTTCGGGCAGCTTCGCGGACTCGCTGCGGCCGAGCCCGGCCATCTCGACGACGGTGACGCCGTCGGCGCCCGGCACGGCCCGCACCCACACGCGGCGGCGCTGGATGAACAGCGACATGGCGAGCCCGACGATGGCGGAGACCGCCCCGACGAGCGCCCACATGCTGCCGGGCTGCTGGGAGATCTGGAAGGTGGCCCAGCGCTTGATGTCCTTCTCGAAGGTGATCGAGCCGGCGCCGCCCGGAAGCTTCATCGTCTCGCCGGGCCTGATCCGCTGCTTGAGCAGTTCGCCCTTGGAGTCCTCGAACTTCGTCATCTTGCTGGTGTCCAGCTGGTACACGTTCTGCGGCAGACCCGAGTCCACGCCGAGGCTTCCGTGGTACGCGGACAGCGCGAGCACGGGATAGTCCAGCGCGGGGAACTGGGAGAACATGTTGCCCTGGCCGGAGCCCGCGAACGTCGGCACGAAGAAGGCGTTGAAGCCCAGCTGCTCCTTCTTGCCGTTCTTGTCGCGGTAGCCGTCGAGGACCTTGATGGCGCCGGTGGCGGTGCCGTTGGAGTCGATGGGCAGCAGCGGCACGGACGCCTTGTAGACGACCTTGCCCTTGCCGTCGCGGACCGTGACGGTCGGCGCGTAGCCCTGGCCGATGAGGTAGACCTTCGAGCCGTCGACCTCGAGCGGCTTGTTGACCTCGATGGCCTGCTTCTTCTCCGGACCGTCGGTGCCCTCGCTGTAGGTGACGTTCGCCCGGTAGGTGCGGGCCGTCCCCTTCTCGGGGCCCTTCCGCTCGAACGACGACTCGAAGCTGTCCAGCCTGAAGCTGAACGGCGCCAGCTCGTCGGTGTCGAAGAGGCTGCCGGACTTGAAGTTGTCGTACTGAGTGAGGGTGTTGGAGAACCCGTCGCCCTGGACGACGAGCTTGCCGCCCTCGGACTTGAAGAGCGCGCCGACGGCGAAGGCCACCAGGAGCACGATCAGCGAGATGTGGAAGAAGAGGTTGCCGGCCTCGCGCAGATAGCCCTTCTCCGCGGCGACGGAGGCGCCGGCCGCGCCCTGACGGCTGGTGAGGTCCGCACGGAAGCGGCGCCCCTTGAGGAGCGTCAGCGCCGCCTCGTGCACCTGCTCGGGCTCGGCATCGGTGCGCCAGGTGGTGTACGCGGGCAGCCGGTCGAGCCGCTTGGGGGCGCCCGGCGGGCGGCCGCGCAGCTGGCCGATGAACTGCCAGGTGCGGGGCACGATGCAGCCGATGAGGGAGACGAAGAGGAGGATGTAGATCGCCGAGAACCACACGGAGCTGTAGACGTCGAACAGCTGGAACTTCTCGTAGATCGGCGCGAGCGTGGTGTGGGCCTTCTTGAAATCCGCGACCTTCAGCTCGTCGATGCTGGTCTGCGGGATCAGCGAGCCGGGGATCGCGCCGAGCGAGAGCAGCAGGAGCAGAAGCAGCGCGACCCGCATGGAGGTCAGCTGGCGCCACATCCAGCGCACCCAGCCGACGGCCTCACGGCCGGACCAGGCCAGCCAGCCTGCGGCACCGGGCACCCGCTTCCCGCCGAAGGAGCCGGGCATCGCCCGGTCCACGGGGGCGGTGGACAGCTGGGCGCCCGCGGCTCCCAGGTCCTGCACGCCCTCGTCCGTGGCCTTGCCGTCGTCCGTGGCCGTGGTGTTCGTCTTGGTGTCGCTCATGGATCAGATCCCCACCGTGTAGCCGTTCGACCAGACCTGCATCTGCTGCACGATGCCGTCCCACACGCCGGTGAGGAGGAGCAGTCCGGTCGCGATCATCATGATGCCGCCGATGCGCATCACCCAGACGTAATGCTTCTTCACCCAGCTGAACGCGCCGAGCGCCTTGCGGAAGGCGATGGCGGCGAGGATGAACGGGACGCCGAGCCCCAGGCAGTACGCGACGCTCAGTATGGCCCCGCGGCCCGCGCTCGCCTGGTCCAGAGCCAGGGTGTTGACGGACGTGAGGGTCGGCCCGACACAGGGCGCCCAGCCGACGGCGAACAGCGCGCCAAGGACCGGGGCGCCCGCGAGCCCGGCGGCGGGCTTCTTGTGGAAGCGGAACTCGCGCTGGGACAGCCAGGGCATGAGCCCCATGAAGAAGATGCCGAGGACGATCATCAGCGCGCCGAGCACCTTGGTGATGACGTCCTGATAGGCCTGCAGGTTCTGTCCCGCGTAGCCGAAGAGCGCGCCGGTGGAGACGAAGACGGCGGTGAAGCCGAGCACGAAGAGACCGGCACCGGCGGCCATCCGCCCCCGCTTGGCCTCCGCGAGATCGGTGCCGCCGACCCCGGTGACGTACGAGAGATAGCCCGGCACGAGCGGCAGTACGCACGGCGAGAAGAAGGAGACGAGACCGCCGAGGAGGGCGACGGGCAGCGCGAGCAGCAGCGCCCCGTTCATCACGGTCTGGTTGGGTTCGCCGACGGCGGCGGCGAGATGAGACATCACGAGGAGATCACTTCTCCGCGATCAGCGGGTCGATCATCTTGCGCAGCTTCTTCTCGTTCAGGGCCTGCTGTGAACGCGCCGCGACCTTGCCGTCCCGGTCGATGACGATCGTGGACGGGATGGCGTTCGGGTTCAGCGTGCCCTTGGGGAAACGCAGCATCAGCTTGCCCGCAGGGTCGTGCAGGCTCGGATACGGGATGCCGTAGTCCTTCTCGAAACTGAGCGCAGGGCCCTTGTCGTTGTCGCGGGTGTTGATCCCGACGAACTGGACGTCATTGTTCTTGGTGTCCTCGGCGACCTTCGCGAAGTTCGGTGCCTCGGCCCGGCAGGGCGGGCACCAAGAGCCCCAGACGTTGAGGACGACGACCTTGCCCTTGTAGTCGGCGAGATCCAGATGCTTGCCCTCGAGGGTCGTGCCGTCGATCTTCGGGCCGTCCTTGCGATCGGCCTTCTTGAGCGTGGCGATCCCGTCGGAGCCGGTCACGAAGTTGGTGTTGCCCGAGCCTCCCGACGTACCGCCGGAGCCGCACGCCGACAGGGTCAGCGCGGCGACCGCGGCCCCAGCGCCCAGAAGGACGGCGCGGCTGCGGCTACGGCTGCGGTCAGTGCTGTGGGGGGCGCGGCAGGCGGCACTCATGTGAAAAGTTTCGCATGTCTGTTTCGGGGATCTTCCGCACCCCCCGCGGTAGCGGAAAGTCCCATTTCAGGCGGCCTTTCCCAGCCCCTTCCAGCCGCCGCCGGGACGCTGTCCGACGTCGAGGCCCTGGAGTTCGGCGAGCACCTTGGGGTCCTGGACGTCGAGCCAGTCGACGAACTGCCGGAAGGAGACGAGGCGTACGTCCTTCTTGCCGGCGATGTGCTTGAGGGCTTCCTCGACGGCATCCATGTAGATGCCGCCGTTCCACTCCTCGAAGTGGTTGCCGATGAAGAAGGGCGCGCGGTTCGTCTCGTAGGCCCGCTTGAAGCCGGCTATATAGGCCTCGGTCGCCTGCTTGCGCCAGCCCGGGTAGTTGGCCGGCGGCGCCTTCGTGGAGTTCTGCGACTGGTTGGCGAGGATGTTGTAGTCCATCGAGAGGACCTCGAAGGAGTGCCCGGGGAACGGCACGGCCTGCAGCGGCAGATCCCAGATCCCCAGCTTCTTCTCGGGCCAGCGCTGACGGCCGCCGGGCGAGGACGCGTCATAGCGCCAGCCGAGCTTCTTCGCCGTCGGCAGCAGATTGTCCTGGCCGAGGAGGCAGGGCGTGCGGCCGCCGATGAGTTCCTTGTCGTAGTCGAAAGGCAGCGACGGCAGATCGGTCCAACCCGTATTCGTACGCCATTCCTTGACGAAGGACTTGGCCTGGTCGATCTCGTCCTGCCACTGCGCGGACGTCCAATTGCCGACGGTGCCGGTGCCGGCGCAGAAGTGCCCGTTGAAGTGCGTGCCGATCTCATGGCCCTCGAGCCAGGCCTGGCGCACGTACTTGAGAGTCTCCTTGATGTGACCGTCGGTGAGATAGCCGATGTCGGATGCGCCCACGGAGTTGTTCGGCGGCCGGTACAGACGCTTCTTCGATTCGGGCAGCAGATACAGCCCGGAAAGGAAGAACGTCATCCGCGCGTCATGTTCCTCGGCCAGCTTCAGAAAGCGCGGGAAGAGACCGTTGCCGACCTCGCCCGCACCGTCCCACGAGAAGATCACGAACTGCGGGGGCGTCTGACCGGGCTCCAGCGGAACGGGCTTGGCGGGCTGCCGGGGCTGCTGCCCCGTAAAGGCCGTCGAACCATCCCCGATCGGCTTTGCCGATTGCTTGTCGCCGCCGCCGTTCCCGCCCTTGGCAGGACCTGCCGAATGACTGTCACCGCTGCCGCCGCCCGTGCCACAGCCCGCAAGTCCCAAAGCGGCCGCGGCGCCGGCCCCGATGCCCAGCATTCCCCTGCGACTGATGTCGCGCATTCCATCCCCTGTTCGTCGCGCCCTCGCCCCGCCCATGCAGGTCACGCAGGACGGACGCCTCGTTAGAGGGCACGAAGAACAGAGGGGTTCCGGTAACTAGGCACATATTGAGCGCCTTTTACCGAGAATGGACATAAAGTCGCGACCCGATTACCCGGCGTAGGCGCGCCCCGTTAGGGGCGCGAGGAACTGCGCGACAAGCCACGACGACGCCGCAGATGAAATACGGCACCCCACACCAATTCCAGCGGAGCGCTCACGCTCCGAACGCCTTGTCCTTCCCCTTCACCGGCTTGGCCCCTGCCAGGAGATGCGCGGGGACAAGATCCCGCGCAGGCTCCGTGTACCCCACCGACACGATCTTGTCGCCGCGGTACGTGAACGTCGTCAGCGAGGCCAGCGTGCACTGCCGCTTGCGCGGGTCGTGCCACAGCCGCCGCTTCTCCACGAAGCTGCGCACGATCCAGATCGGCAGCTGGTGGCTGACGCACACCGCCTCGTGCCCGCGTGCCGCGTCCTTCGCCGCGTCGAGGGCGCCCATCATCCGCACGACCTGCTCGACGTACGGCTCGCCCCAGGACGGCTTGAAGGGGTTGACCAGGTGCTTCCAGTTCTCCGGCTTCTTCAGTGCGCCGTCGCCGACGCCGAAGGTCTTGCCCTGGAAGACATTGCCCGCCTCGATGAGCCGGCCGTCCGTCGCGAGATCGAGGCCGTGCACCTTGGCGATCGGCGTGGCCGTCTCCTGGGCGCGGTCCAGCGGAGAGGAGACGACATGCGTGATGTCGCGGGACGCGAGGTGCTCGGCGACCCGGTCGGCCATCTGCCGGCCGAGCTCGGAGAGGTGGTAGTCGGGAAGGCGTCCGTAGAGGATCCCCTCCGGGTTGTGCACCTCGCCGTGGCGCATCACGTGGACGACGGTGAGCTCGTCGCCCGCTGCCGTACCGCTCATGCGGTGACCTCCGTAGCTTCCGCGGCCGCGCGCGCGGCACCCGGCAGGGCGGCGGCGATCCGCTCGATCGCCCGCTCGTCGTGGGCGGTGGACACAAACCAGGACTCGAACGCCGACGGCGGCAGATACACGCCCTGCGACAGCATCGAGTGGAAGAAGGCGGTGAAGCGGAACGACTCCTGCGCCTTCGCGTCGTCGTAGTTGCGCACTTCACGCTCGGTGAAGAACACCGAGAACATATTCGACGCGTTCTGCAGCCGGTGCGCGACGCCCTCCTTGGTGAGCGCCTCCGTCACGAGTCCGCGCAGCTGCTCGGAGACGGCGTCGACCTTCTCGTACGCGGCGTCGTCGAGGAGCCGCAGCTGCGCGAGGCCCGCGGCCGTCGCGATCGGGTTCCCGGACAGCGTGCCCGCCTGGTAGACCGGCCCGACGGGCGCGAGGTGCGCCATGACATCGGCGCGACCGCCGAAAGCGGCGGCCGGGAAGCCGCCGCCCATGACCTTGCCGAAGGTCATCAGGTCAGGACGTACGCCGTCGACGCCGTACCAACCCGCCTTCGACGTGCGGAAGCCGGTCATCACCTCGTCGGAGATGTAGAGGGCGCCGTTCTTGGCGCAGGCGGCCTTGAGGCCTTCGTTGAAGCCCGGCCGCGGCGGCACCACGCCCATGTTGCCCGGCGACGCCTCGGTGATCACGCACGCGATCTCTCCGGGATACCGGTGGAAGACCTCGTGCACCGCTTCGAGATCGTTGTACGGGACGACGATGGTGTCGCCCGCCTGGGCGCCGGTGACGCCGGGGGTGTCCGGAAGGCCGAGGGTCGCGACACCGGAGCCGGCGGCGGCGAGCAGGGCATCGACATGGCCGTGGTAGCAGCCGGCGAACTTGATGATCTTGGCGCGGCCGGTGAATCCGCGGGCGAGGCGGATGGCCGACATCGTGGCCTCGGTACCACTCGACACGAGCCGCACCTGCTCTACGGGCTCGATACGGGCGACGATCTCCTCGGCGAGCGCGACCTCGCCCTCGCCCGGCGTGCCGAAGGACGTGCCGCGCGAGACGGCCTCCTGGACTGCGGCGATCACATCGGGGTGGGAGTGGCCGAGGATCATCGGCCCCCACGAGCAGACGAGGTCGACGTACTCACGGCCGTCGGCGTCCGTCAGGTACGGACCGGTACCGGACACCATGAAGCGGGGCGTACCACCCACAGCGCGGAACGCGCGCACGGGAGAGTTCACACCGCCGGGCGTCACGGCCGCCGCACGGTCGAAGAGAGTCTGCGAAACTGGGGCGCTATACGGGAAGCTCACATGAACCATGGTGTCAGAGGCTCCGGGCATCGTGTTCGGGCCCTGGTCCGGTCTCGGTCCGGGCCAGGTGCGCGGGCATCCTGCGGACAGGTGTTTCACCCCAACGTTTTAGCGGGTGACCGTGGGGGAGGTCACTGACACGATGATCGGGTTGCGTGGCGGGCGCCGCGAGGCCTAGAAAAGCAGGGGCGGGGCGCCCTGGAAAAGCAGTCGGGTGGAGATATGCATCGCGGTGGCGGACTGGGCGAGGGGACCGACGGCCTGGGTCCCCGGCGTGCCCGGCGGATCGGCAAGCACCGGCGCGAGGCGGAAGCGGCCGACAAGCAGAGCCCACGGACGTCGGAGCTGGGCGATTCAGAGCAGGACCGGGCGGCAACCAGGAGTGGCCGGGTGGGCGGGGTGACGTACAAATACTTCGGAGCCCCGGACGGCGCGACCGCCGCCCGTGTGCCCATTTCGATGCGCCCCGAGGAGCTGGGCGGCGATGAGCTCGGCATGGGCGGCATGTTCACGAAGATCAAGCCGGAGACGGTGGCCGCGATGGTCCTGACCGGCATCGAGGGCATACCCCTGCACAAAGTCCCCCCGCTCGAACTGGTCGTCCTGCACCCCGACTACGCCGTGGTGAAGCTCCCCATGACGGTCGTCGACCCGCTGCGCGGCATCGGCGAGGAGTCGGTCGGCGCCGCGGCGTTCATCTGGTCCACGGTCCCCGACCGCGGCGGCCCGCGCGACGCGTTCAACGTGTACCAACTCCTGCACGAATGGCAGGACTTCAGCCACCGGCTGCATGACGCGGGGCATCAGGCGTACTGCCTGGTCTGGCCCTGAGGCCCCGCGCCTCCCTCTCGGCGCGCCGCCCTACTCCGCCCGCAGCGCCGCGAGCTGCCGCTCGAAGGGGATCAGCTCCTCCTCCTGGACCGGCGCGGGCCGCATGATTCCGGCCAATTCGGCCGCGCCCCTCTCGATGCGCTCGTCCAGACCGTCCGCGCCCCAGTCCTCGGACGCCGCGTACACGGCCGTCGGCAGGACGACCGCCCGCAGGTGGGCGAACAGCGGGCGCATCGCGTGCTCCAGGACCAGCGAGTGGCGTGGGGTGCCGCCGGTCGCGGCGATCAGGACCGGCGTACCGGCGATCGCGTCCTTGTCCATGACGGTCAGTACGTCGAAGAAGGACTTGAACAGGCCGCTGTACGAGGCGGAGAAGACCGGTGTGACGGCGATCAGGCCGTCCGCGCTCTTCACCGCTTCCGCGGCCGCGCTCAGCTCCGGGCCGGGGAATCCGGTGACGTAGTTGTGCGCGATCTCGACGGCCAGGTCGCGCAGTTCGACGACCTGGATCTCCACATCGGCGTGGCGTCCGGTCGCCGCCGCCAGGCGGTCGGCCAGCAGGCGGGTGGACGAGGGGACGCTCAGTCCCGCCGATACGACGACGAGCTTCATGCGGTGACCTCCTTCTCGGCACTGCTCCGGGTGGCCGCCACGCGTGTGGCGTGCGTCGGTGCGTCCGGGACGTTCGCCGGGCGGTTCTTCGCGAACTCCTCGCGCAGGACCGGGACGACCTCCTCGCCGAGGATGTCCAGCTGCTCCAGGACGGTCTTGAGGGGCAGGCCCGCGTGGTCCATCAGGAACAGCTGACGCTGGTAGTCGCCGACGGTGTCGCGGAACGACAGCGTCCGCTCGATGACCTCCTGCGGGGAGCCGACGGTCAGCGGGGTCTGGGACGTGAACTCCTCCAGGGACGGCCCGTGGCCGTAGACCGGCGCATTGTCGAAGTACGGGCGGAACTCCCGCACCGCGTCCTGGGAGTTCTCCCGCATGAAGACCTGCCCGCCGAGCCCGACGATCGCCTGCTCGGGCGTGCCGTGTCCGTAGTGCGCGTACCGGTTGCGGTAGAGCTCGACCATCTTCTTGGTGTGCTCCTGCGGCCAGAAGATGTTGTTGTGAAAGAAGCCGTCGCCGTAGTACGCGGCCTGCTCGGCGATCTCCGGGGAGCGGATCGAGCCGTGCCAGACGAAGGGCGCCACGCCGTCCAGCGGGCGGGGCGTGGACGTGAACGACTGCAGGGGCGTACGGAACTTGCCCTCCCACGTCACGACGTCCTCGCGCCACAGGCGGTGCAGGAGCGCGTAGTTCTCGACGGCGAGGTTGATGCCCTGGCGGATGTCCTTGCCGAACCACGGGTAGACCGGGCCGGTGTTGCCGCGGCCCATCATCACGTCGGCCCGGCCTTCGGCGAGGTGCTGGAGCATCGCGAAGTCCTCGGCGATCTTCACCGGGTCGTTCGTGGTGATGAGGGTGGTGGAGGTGGAGAGGATCAGGTTCTCGGTGCGGGCGGCGATGTAGCCGAGCATCGTGGTGGGCGAGGACGGGACGAACGGCGGGTTGTGGTGCTCGCCGGTCGCGAAGACGTCGAGCCCGACCTCCTCGGCCTTCAGCGCGATGGCGACCATGGCCTTGATGCTTCCCCAAGCTCTTAATGAGCAGGGGAGGCCCCATCGTGCTCGGTGGGGGTGCGGCCCGTGGTGGGGTCCGGCGTCACGTCGCCGACGCTGAAGATCCCGAACTACATGCCGGATCCGGACTGCATGGCTGACTCACTCTCCGCAGGTCATGTTGTTGACTGTTCAACTATACCTACGGAACGGGGGTCGGCCGGGTGGTATTCCCGGCGGGGCCCCGGCGCTAGGCGGCCGCAGGCGCCCAGCTCGGGTCACGCCCCGTCTCGGCCAGCAGTTTCTCCAGCTCGGAGGCGTCGCCCGGCACCTCCACCTGCTCCCCGAAGACGCCCATCTTCCGGGCGGTGGGCGCCAGACCCGCGACCGACTCGCGCAGCACCTCCAGTACGCCGCTGCCCTCCGGGGCGGGCTCGTACGTCTGCCCCGTGGCGCGGGCCAGGTCCCAGGCGTGCACGGTCAGGTCGAGCAGCACCATGGAGCCGACCGTCCGCGCGGGCATGCTCATCGCACCCGTGGTGCCTTCCTCGGCGCCGGGCGCGGACCAGGCGGCGACCAGCTTTCCGGTCTCGTCGACGAAACGCTCGCGCCAGTCGGGGCCCTGCGCGACGTAATCGACGCTCTGGTCGAAGTCGGAGTCCTGCTTGGCGGCGAGCGCCTGGAACTGGACGATCACCTGGAGGAGGTGGTTGACCAGGGACTTCACGTCGTACTCGGCGCAGGGAGTGGGCGCGGCGAGGCGCTCGTCCGGGATCGCGCGGACCACGGGGACGGCCCGCTCTACGGCCGCGCTCAGCAGATCGCCGATCTTGTTCACCGGGGCCTTGTTCGCGGAGGTGTCAGTCATGCTCCGACCGTACGAGCGACCGGCTCGCGCAGGCTTGAAGAAACGCGACCGATGCCGCTGGGCCCCGTCATACGATCCAGCCATGCCCGATGCCCCCGACCCGCGCGACACCCCCCGCACCGACACCAAGGGCATCGTCGACGCCGCCGGGCTCTTCGCCCACGCACGGTTCCGCCGCCACCTGCCGGCCCCCGCACTGCGCGCGTACATCGAGCAGTACTGGCTGATCGGCTGGGACCTCACCGAGCCCTACGTCTCCCACGTCGTCCCGCATCCGTCCGTCAACGTCGTCTTCCAGGCACTCGCGGGACAGGAGCCCTTCGCCGAGGTGGCGGGCATCGGGCTCGACCTCTTCGCGCAGAAGCTGGAGGGGCGGGGCCGGGTGTGCGGGGTGAAATTCCGGCCCGGCGGCTTCCGGCCGTTCGCGCCGTCGGCCCCGGTGTCCGAGTGGACGGGGCGGCGGCTGCTTCCCCTGACGGAGGTCTTCGGCGACGTACGCGAGGACCACTGGGTGGACGCGGTGCTCTCCCCCGACGACGAGCACGCGCGCGTGGCGGCGCTCGACGCCTTCCTGCTGAGCCTCGGCCCCACCCCCGCCCCGCAGGCGGACCACGCGATGGCCCTCGCCGAACGCATCCGCACGGACCGCACGATCCGCCGCGTCGGCGACTTCGCACACACCGAGGGCATGTCGGTACGGGCGCTGCAGCGGCTCTTCGCGGCGTACGTGGGGGTGGGCCCGAAGTGGATGATCCTGCGGCACCGGATCCACGAGGCGCTGGAACGCGCGGAGTTGGAGACGGAGGTGGACTGGGCCGACCTGGCCGGCACGCTCGGCTACGCCGACCAGGCCCACCTGATCAGGGACTTCACGGCGACGGTGGGGGTCCCGCCGACGGCGTACGGAAATTCCGGCCCGTAAGTCCGTAAGCCCGTAGGCCCGTAGGCCCGTAGGCCCGTAGGCCCGTAGGCCCGTAGGCCCGTAACTGAACCGCCTTGACAGCACCGGCCCCTCTCCCGCACATTTATCTGCGTCACGCAGCTTCTGCACAGCGCCGCGTAAATCTGACCCTGCCCCGCTGTGGCCGCGTACCCCAAGACCTCTCACATCCCGTATCCCGCAGATGAAGGACCCACCGTGCACACGGACTCCGCCACGCCCACCGGCGAGGCCCCCGCCCAAGACCACCCCCCGACGACCCCGAGGCGAGCCTGGGCCGTCCTCGCCGTCATCCTCGCCGCCGACGTCCTCGACCTCGTCGACGCCACCATCACCAACGTCGCCGCCCCCACCATCGCCGAGGACCTCACCGGCGGCCCCGCCCTCGTCCAGTGGCTCGGCGCCTCCTACGCGCTCGCCCTCGGCGTACTCCTCGTCATAGGCGGCCGCCTCGGCGACAAGTACGGCAGACGGCGGCTCTTCCTCCTCGGCCTCGCCGGATTCACCGCCGCCTCCGTCGCCTGCGGCCTCGCCTTCAGCCCCGAATCGATCGTCGTCGCCCGGCTCGCCCAGGGCGCCTTCGGCGCGCTCGTCATCCCGCAGGGCTTCGGCATCCTCGGCGCGGTCTGGCCCCGCGAGGAGATCGGCAAGGCGTTCAGCCTCTTCGGGCCCGTCATGGGGCTCTCCGCCGTCGGCGGCCCGATCCTCGCCGGGTTCCTGATCGACGCCGACATCGCGGGCCTCGGCTGGCGCCCCATGTTCCTGATCAACCTCGTCCTCGGCGGCGCCGCCCTCATCGCCGCCGCCCGGCTCCTGCCCAAGGACTCCGGCGACCGCGCCACCTCCGTCGACGGCATCGGCTCCACACTGCTCGGCGCCACCATGCTCGGCCTGCTCTCCGGCCTGATCGAAGGCTCCACCAACGGCTGGTCCGCCGCCCCGGTCGCCCTGATCGGCGCGGGGCTCCTCTCCTTCGCGCTCTTCTGCCGCCGCCAGCGCACCGCCGCGAGCCCGCTGATCCAGCCCTCGCTGCTGCGCAACCGGGGCTTCACCTCGGGCCTCGTCCTCGGCGTCGTCTTCTTCGCCGCCGTATCGGGCCTGCTCTACGTCGTCTCGCTCTTCCTGCAGACGGGCCTCGGCCGCTCGCCGTCCGGCGCCGCACTGAACCTGATGCCGCTCTCCGCGGGCATCGTCATCGCGTCCATCGCCTGCTACCGCCTCATCGGCAGATTCGGCCGCACGCTCATCCTCGCCGGGCTCCTGATCACCCTGGCCGGCACGGGCTCACTGCTCGCACTGGTCGCCATCTCCGGTACGGGGGTGAGCAGTTGGGCCCTCGTACCGTCCATGCTCGTCATCGGCCTCGGCATGGGCACCTGCTTCGGCACCGTCTACGACGTCACCATCGGCGACATCGCCCCCGCCGAATCGGGCAGCGCCAGCGGCTCACTGAGCGCGGTGCAGCAGCTGGCCAACGCGATCGGCGCGGCGACCGTCACCACGGTCTTCTTCAAGACCGCCCACGACGGCCCCGCCCACGCCATGACCGTCAGCCTCGCCGTGGTCGCGGGCATCACACTGCTCTGCTGCCCCCTCGTACGACTGCTTCCGCGCAAGGCGCAGGAGGAGCAGCACCACTGAGACTCAGTCGTCCAGCTCCCCGCCCCGCAACCGCGCCACCTGCGCCGCACTGAACTCCACGGTGCGGCGCATATGGCCGATCAGCAGGGCCAGTTCATCGTCGTCGTACCGCTCGAAGAGCGCGAACCAGCCGCCGCCGAGCCTGTCCCACATCCGCCCGAACTCCGCCACCTTCTCCGGCACGGTCGAGACCAGAACCCTGCGCCGGTCGGCGGCGTCGCGCTCGCGCACGACATAGCCCGCCTTCTCCAGACGGTCGACGAGCCGCGTCGCCGAGCCGGTCGTCAGACCGGTCAGCTCGGCGATACGGCCCGTGGTGACGGGCTCGGCCTCCAGGCTGAGCAGGTTCACGCACTGCAGATCCGTGGGGTGCAGCTTCAGATGATCGGCGACAGCCTGATTGAAGAGGGCGTACGAGGCCATGTAGCGCCGCGACTCGACGGACAACTCGTCCACCAGAGCCGCACGCCGCCCACCGGTCTTCTTGCTGGCCACGAAGGACCACCCTCCTCAACCCATAAGACACCTGCGTCAGACATCTGCGTCAGACAGAAATCGTACGACGCAGAGATCCGAGCCGGAGCGGCACCCAGGGCGGCACATGCCACGATTCCCCCATGCTCATCGCCCGCTCCGCCGCCCTCTTCGCCGTCGCAGCCCTCTTCGAGATCGGCGGCGCCTGGCTCGTCTGGCAGGGCGTGCGCGAGCACAAAGGCTGGGCCTGGATCGGCGCGGGCGTCATCGCGCTCGGCGTGTACGGCTTCGTCGCCACCCTCCAGCCGGACGCCGAGTTCGGCCGCATCCTCGCCGCGTACGGCGGCGTCTTCGTCGCCGGTTCGATCGCCTGGGGCATGGTCGCCGACGGCTACCGGCCCGACCGCTGGGACGTGACGGGCGCGCTGATCTGCCTCGCGGGCATGGCAGTGATCATGTACGCCCCGAGAGGCCGCTGAGGACACCGATCGCCCCGCCTATCCTTGGCGCAGGACAGGAACGTACGTACGTACGCATCAGGACGCCCAAGGAGCAGCCATGACCGCCGCCGCGAACGCCGCGAACGCCGCGCCCGCCTCCCGCATCGCGATCGTCACCGGCGCGAGCAGCGGCATCGGCGCCGCCACCGCACGGCAGCTCGCGGCCGCCGGCTACCGCGTCGTCCTCACCGCCCGCCGCAAGGACCGCATCGAGGCACTCGCCGCGGAGCTCACGGCCGCGGGCCACGACGCGATGGCGTACGCGCTCGACATCACCGACCGCACCGCCGTGGACGAGTTCGCGACCGCCTTCCGCAAGGTCGCGGTCCTGGTCAACAACGCGGGCGGCGCACTCGGCGCCGACACGATCGCCGCCGGGGACCCCGCCGACTGGCGCCAGATGTACGAGACGAACGTCATCGGCACCCTGAACGTCACCCAGGCCCTGCTCCCCGCACTCACCGCGAGCGCCGACGGCACGATCGTGGTCCTCTCCTCCACGGCCGGCCACGGCACATACGAGGGCGGCGGCGGTTACGTGGCCGCCAAGCACGCCGAACACGTCCTCGCCGAGACCCTCCGCCTGGAGATCGTCGGCACCCCGGTCCGCGTGATCGAGGTCGCCCCCGGCATGGTCAAGACGGAGGAGTTCGCCACGACCCGCTTCGGCGGCGACACGGAAAAGGCCGCGAAGGTCTACGCAGGAGTGTCGGCCCCCCTCACGGCGGACGACGTGGCGGACACGATCACCTGGGCGGTGACCCGCCCGCCCCACGTCAACATCGACCTCCTGGTGGTCCGCCCCCGCGCCCAGGCCTCGAACACAAAGGTCCACAGGGAACTGTGATGCCGACCCCCGAAGAGGCATCGGCCGAACAGAAACGCCTGGCCCAGGAGACGAAGAACGAGAAGCTGATGTGGTGGTACCTGGCGTACTTCCTCTTCGGCATCCACATCATCGCGTTCGTGATGATCTTCGCCATCAAGCACGCGAAATGACCACGGCCGAACTCGTACTCCCCCTCAGGGCACGCGACTTGAGGCCCGCCGACCTCCCGTCATGCACCTGGTCCGGCTCCCCGCACCACCTGCAATCCGTCACCCGGCAGCTCCAGCGCGCCCGCATCGGCGAGGTGGACTACCTGGCGATCTGCCCACCGTCCGACATCCCCGTGGCCAAAGGCGGCATCGACTACAAGCCCCACGAAGGCGCCGGCTACCTCTGGCAACTGGCCGTCCACCCCGCCCTGCAGTCCTGCGGAATCGGCACGTTCCTCATCGAGGCCGCGGAACTCCGCATCAAGTCCCGCGGCCTACGCCGAGCCGAACTCGCCGTGGAGGAGACCAACCCAAGGGCCCTCGCCCTCTACGAGCGCCTCGGCTACATCGCGTACGACCGCGCCCTCGACTCCTGGACGGAACAGTCCCCCGACGGCTCGACGCACCTCCACGAAACGATGTGCGTCCAGCTGCGCAAGGCCCTGTGACCTCGCCCGTCCACGTCGTTCACTCACACGCGTGAACTCGCTCCATCGACCGCTCGATGCCCAAACACGCGACCTAGGCTCGCGACACAACATCAAACAGAACGGCCCCCGGCCGGGATTGCAGTCCCGGCCGGGGGCCTGACCTCAAGGAAGGCAGACTTCCTCATGGCTGAACACGAGCCTAGCGCGCACCAATTCACGCTGGACGATGCCCTTGGCATCGACACGACAGCAGCCTTCATGGACCTCAAAGTCCCCGAGTACGCCTACATGTTCGGCTTCTTGCAGGCTGATGGGCATCTAAAGCAAGGGGTGGGACAGAAAGGTCGACTGAGCGTCGAGATCAACGTGCGGGACATCGAGATCCTGCGCGAGTTCCAACGGCTGACCCCGTACAACAGCACCATCAGCGAGCGCATTCGGTCCACGAACTTCTCCGAGAGCATCCACTCGGCGACCTGGTCTCTCTGCTCCCTGGAAGCCAGGACGACCATCAACCAGCTCGGCCTGCCGTACGGCCGCAAGTCCAAGAAGATCACGCCGCCGCGCGTCGAATTCTCGCGCCGCGACTATCTGCGCGGTGTGATCGACGCGGACGGAGCTGTCGGCTACACGGGGCAAGGTTTCCCGTTCGTCTCGCTGACTACAGCCAGCACAGCCGTCGGGGTCTACCTCTGCCGTTACGCGCGGATACTGACCGGCGCTGAACGCCTCATCAAACGGAACGCACGGGACAAGATCTACAACGTCGTGTACACGAAGGAACCAGCCATGCAGCTGGCCGAGGACCTCTACTATCCAGGCTGTCTTGCCCTGGAGCGCAAGCAGACCGCCGCCGCAACGCTCGCGTCATGGGTCCGCCCAGCCGACATGAAGGTCGCACCTCCCCGCCGCCGCTGGAAGGAGTGGGAGGACCGGATCCTGTTGGAACTGTGCAGTCCCACCGCAGCAGCAGAAGCCCTGGGACGAACCGCACAGAGCTGCGGCCTCCGCCACTGGCGGCTGCGCAACGGCAAGGTTCCGTTGCCCTCGACCGACCAGTGAACCGCTGACCAGTGGGGCCCGGACTGACAACAGTCCTGGCCCCACTGTCAGTTCAGCCCTTCACGCAGATGAACTGCTTCAGCTTGGCCACGACCTCAACAAGGTCACGCTGATGCTCCATGACCTGCTCGATCGGCTTGTACGCACCAGGGATCTCATCTACGACGCCCGAGTCCTTACGGCACTCGACGCCTCGCGTCTGCTCTTCCAGATCCTTCGTCGTGAAACGCCTCTTCGCCGCGTTGCGGCTCATACGCCGCCCTGCACCATGTGAGGCCGAGTTGAAGGCCTTCTCGTTGCCGAGGCCCTTCACAATGTACGAGCTGGTGCCCATGGAGCCTGGAATGATCCCGTACTCGCCAGAGCCCGCGCGGATCGCCCCCTTACGAGTCACCAGCAGGTCCATGCCCTCGTACCGCTCCTCCGCCACATAGTTGTGGTGGCACGAGATCTCCTGCTCGAAGGTCGGCTTCGCCTTCTTGAACTCCTTACGGATCACGTCCTTAAGGAGGGCCATCATGATCGCCCGGTTGTACTTCGCGTACTCCTGAGCCCAGTAGAGATCGTTCCGGTACGCCGCCATTTGCGGGGTGTCAGAGACGAAGACCGCGAGGTCGCGATCAACTAGGCCCTGGTTGTGCGGAAGCTTCTGGGCCAACCCGATGTGATGCTCAGCCAGTTCCTTGCCGATGTTCCGGGACCCGGAGTGCAGCATCAGCCACACGGCCCCGTCTGCATCAAGACAAGTCTCGACCATATGGTTGCCCGATCCAAGCGTTCCCATCTGCTTCGTGGCACGTTCCTGACGGAACTTGACCGCATCAGCAACCCCGTCGAACCGCCCCCAGAAGTCCCCCCACCCCGAAGTGGCGAACCCATGCAACCTCCCCGGATCCACCGGATCCGCATGCATCCCCCGCCCCACCGGAATCGCCTGCTCAATCTTCGACCGCAGCCGCGACAGATCCCCCGGCAGATCGTTCGCCGTCAGGGACGTCTTCACCGCCGACATCCCGCAGCCGATGTCCACGCCCACCGCCGCGGGGCACACCGCACCCTGCATCGCGATCACCGAGCCGACCGTCGCGCCCTTGCCGTAGTGGACGTCCGGCATGACCGCCAGGCCCTTGATCCAGGGCAGCGTCGCGACGTTCTGCAGCTGCTGCAGCGCCACGTCCTCGACCGAGGCCGGGTCCGTCCACATGCGGATCGGTACCTTTGCCCCGGGAACCTCCACGTACGACATAACGTCCTCATTCCCCCGTAGTTGAACCAAAGTATTGAAAGTCTTGAAACGCAAATACCGGAGCCAAGGTCAACGAATCGGATGACGGACCGGCGTCCACGGCTGTGCGTGCGATACACATTGTGTCCACCGGTCGCCCACCAGCGGCAACCGAATATCCCCCGACATCCCCGGCGAGAAGGAGCCCATACGGTGCAGCGGAAGGCCTACGTACCAGGCGTCGCGGCTCTCCTCGCGGTGCTGCTCGCCGGCTGCACCGGCGGAGGCGGGCTCGGCGGAGAAGCCGACGACTCGAAGCCCGGCGAGCCCGGCAGCTCCACCGCGGCCGCCGAGCCCGGCAAGTACCGCACGCTCCCCGAGCCCTGCGGCGAGGTCGACCTCGGCACGCTCGACTCGATGCTGCCGGGCATCGCGGAGATGCCGGACGAGGAGCAGCAGGAGAAGGCGTACGAGGGTGAGCCCACCGTCACGTACGACACCGACCGGCATGTGGGCTGCCGGTGGAAGGTGGAGTCCTCGGACGCCACGCACCACCTTCTCGTCGACTTCGAGCGGGTCGTGTCGTACGACACCGCCGTCAGCGATGACACCCGTGCCACCGAGGTCTATGCGTCGAAGGTGCAGAAGGCGGATCTGCCTGAGCCTTCCGGTAGCGCGTCGAGCGATGCAGATGGTTCAGACGCCGATGCCGATGCCGGTGGTGAGCCTTCGGACGGTGCGAGCAGCGCAGACGCGGGTGAATCCGACAAGTCGGGCGACAAGGGGAAGGGGAAGGACAAGGGGGAGGGGGACGGCGAGGCGAGCGGCAGTGCCTCCAGCGGTTCGCCCGAGGACGCTGCCACCCCGGCCGGGCTCCAGCCCCGCGTCCTCGACGAGTTCGGCGACGAGGCCTTCCTCGACGACGCCCTCACCACCTCCGCCTCCGCCACCCGGCACCGCACGGTGACTGTGGTGTTCCGCACGTCGAACGTCATTGTGACCATCGAGTACGACGAGCAGCCGGGGCGTCGCACCGACATCCCCGACAGCAAGGAAATGCAGGACAAGGCGCAGGAACTGGCAAGCAGCCTGGCCGACGGTTTCGCCGATTAGCGGCGGTTCGGGCGGGCGACCGGCTCACGGGAAGCGGAGTCGTCCGCCGCGAGCACGGCGTACCGTGGCCCATCGAACCGATGATGTAGCCGTCCTGAGTGACTTGAGTGAAGGAACCATGCACCGACCAGCACAGCGACTCACCCGCATACTCACCTGCGCAGCCGCCGTACCGGTGATCCTCGTTGCCTCCGGCTGCTCCTCCGACTCCGACTCGGGCTCGGACGGGGCCAAGAAGGATTCGGGCTCGAAGGCCTCTTCCCCGGCCAAGGCGGGCGACAAGCCCGCGGCGGTGGAGAAGGCCGCGTTCGGCAAGCTGCCCGAGCCGTGTGAGGTCCTCTCGAAGAAGACGCTCGAGGACCTGGTCCCGAAGGCGAAGGACAAGTCGGGCAAGGCCGGCGACTCCGACGACACATCGACGCGCGGCACCTGCACGTGGGACAGCCTGGAGAACAACGGCGTCGACGGCTCGCAGTTCCGCTGGCTCCGTGTCTCGCTGATGCGTTTCGACTCGGACGCGTCGCTGGGCAGCGGCGAGAAGCGCGCGCAGGAGAGCTTCGCCAACCAGGTCGCGGACGCGCAGAAGACGAAGGATGCGAAGGCCGTCAAGACCGAGCCGGTTCCTGGCGTGGGCGACCAGACGACGACCGTCCGGTACGACCTGAAGAAGGACAAGGAAAGCTTCAAGCAGCAGACGGTCGTGACGCGCGTGGAGAACGCGGTCATCACGATCGACTACAACGGCGCGGGCCTGGCGGGCGACAAGGCGCCGAGCGCGTCGGATCTGGCGAAGGACGCGCAGAAGGCCGCGAAGGAGGCCGCCGCGGCGGTCGTCTCGGCGAACAAGTCGGCCGGTTCGGGCAGCGGCTCGGGGTCGGGCAGTGGCTCGGGCTCGGGTTCGAGCGCGGGCTCCGGCTCCGACTCGGGTTCGGGCTCCGGTGACGGTTCGGGCAGCGACTCGGACGACTCGTCCAGCCCGAAGAAGCGCAAGAGCTAGCGCGAGAGCCAGCGCATCCGCCGCCCGCCTCGCGGGCAACTCGCAGCGCAGCCAAGGCAGTTGTGGAGCCCGGCCCCTGATGGGCCGGGCTCCTGCCGTACCGGCACACGGTCTTCCGCATACGTGTGCCAGGCTGTCGCTCGCAATAAACCGAACAGGGAGGGGTTCGCGGGTGGCCGCGATGCAGCTGACACGCACGCACCGAATACTCATCGGCGTGGTCGTCGCCGGTGCGGTCGTCATCGCCGGTATCGGTTTCGCGGGGTCGTACGCGGCCGTGCGCGAGCTGGCCGAGAAGAAGGGCTTCGGCAGCTTCTCGGTGGTCTTCCCGATCGGCATCGACGCGGGCATCTGCGTCCTGCTGGCGCTCGACCTCCTCCTGACGTGGATCCGTATCCCCTTCCCGCTGCTCCGCCAGACGGCGTGGCTCCTCACGGCCGCGACGATCGCCTTCAACGGCGCGGCGGCCTGGCCGGATCCGCTGGGCGTGGGCATGCACGCCGTCATCCCGATCCTGTTCGTGGTCGCCGTCGAGGCGGCGCGGCACGCGGTGGGCCGGATCGCGGACATCACCGCGGACAAGCACATGGAGGGCGTGCGCCTCACGCGTTGGCTCCTCTCCCCCGTGCCCACGTTCAAGCTGTGGCGCCGTATGAAGCTGTGGGAGCTTCGCTCGTACGAGCAGGTCATCAAGCTGGAGCAGGACCGCCTCATCTACCAGGCCCGTCTCCAGGCCCGCTTCGGCCGCTCCTGGCGCCGCAAGGCTCCGGTGGAGTCGCTGATGCCGCTGCGGCTCGCGCGGTTCGGCGTACCGCTGGCGGAGACGGCGCCCGCGGGGCTCGCCGCCGCAGGGATCGAGCCGGCGCTGCTGCCGCCCGCGCCGGTCTCGGCGGAGCCTCAGCAGCCGGAGCTGACCGCGCCGCGGGCCCAGGCGGAGCCGCTGCCGGTGGGGCAGGTGGAGTCGGCGGAGTCTGCGGAGTCGCCGGAAGAGCAGCAGCCCGCGGCCGCGCACGCGAGCCCGTGGTTCGCGGCTCAGCAGCCTTCGTACGTTCCTGAAGAGCCGCACGATCAGTGGTACGCGGAGCAGCAGGCGTACGCGGATCAGCAGGCGTATGCCGAGCAGCAGGCGTATCTGGAGCAGCAGCAGGCGTACTTCGACGAGCAGGGCGAGGGCCATGTGCCCGCCCCCGAGCCCGAGTTCCCCGTGCCCGCGGGTCCGGGCCGTACGCGGCAGCTCGGCGGCCAGCATCTGATTCCGGGCCCGCGCGAGGAGCAGGCGCCCGAGGAGGCCCCGGAGACGCTGCCGGACGACGTACCGGGGCTGCCGGACGACGTCTCGCGTGACGACGCGTACTTCTCGGCGTTCCGCAAGTACGTGAGCGAGCTCGGGGACTACCCCAACGCCCGCCAGTTCGGCCTGTACCTGATGGATCTGTACGGCGTCACGGGCCAGGCGGGAGGCCCTCCCGCGGAGAGCACCCTGCGCCCGTACCTGCGTGACTTCCGCAGCCGCTACCAGCAGGAGCTGGACGCGGGCGCGGAGCACATCGCGTAGCGCATGGCGCGTACGACGGCCGCCGCGGGCTTCATTGTCCGCGGCCAATCCGGCTTGTCCTGCTGCCGACCTGCGGTTTCGTGGCTGGGACCGGCGGACAACGCGACCACGTCGTCAATACCGTCAAGGACGACAAGACTCTGGCGGTGATCATGCTCCAGGAGGTCTGCCTGGGCCTGCACGCCGAGCCGCTCCAGGAACGCCTCGGCGACGGCGCCGCGGCACGCGAAGCAGGACAGCACCCCAAAAGCACGGCCCGCCCAACAGCCAGGCCCCGCCGCACGCGAAAGGGCGCCGCCCAGACCACTGGACGGCGCCCCCGTTCACGTACCGCTAAGAGCCAAGCAGCTTCCGCACCCGCTCCGCCCCCACGGCCAGCAACAGCGTCGGCAGCCGCGGCCCCGTCTCCCGGGTCACGAGCAGTCGGTAGAGCAGCGCGAAGAACGACCGCTGCGCGACCTTGATCTCCGGCGGCAGTTCCTTCGCCGTGGCGTCCGCGGAGAACCCGGCCCGCACCTTCGGCACGCCGTACACCAGGTGGGTGAGACCGTCGAGGGACCAGTGCGAGTCCAGGCCCTCCAGGAGCAGCCGCAGCGACTCGCGCCCCTCGTCGTCCAGGGACGAGAGCAGCTCCGCGTCCGGCTCCGAGCGCACGATCGTCCGCGCGTCGGCCGGGACCTGGGTGGTGATCCAGTTCTCGGCGCGGTCGAGCCGCGGCCGTGCCTCGTCCAGCGAGGTGATCGGGTCGGACGGGTCCAGGTCGCGCAGGATCCGCAGGGTCTGGTCCTCGGCGCCGGCCGTGATGTCCGCGACGGACGCGAGCGTCCGGTACGGCAGCGGGCGCGGCGTCCGGGGCAGATCACCCGCGGCGGTGCGCACCGCGCGGGTGTGCGCGGCGGCGTCGGCGGGCAGCACGGACCCGTCGGCGACCTTCGCGTCCAGCTTGTCCCACTCGTCGTAGAGCCGCTGGATCTCCTGGTCGAAGGCGATCTTGAAGGCCTGGTTGGGCTTGCGCCGCGCGTACAGCCAGCGAAGCAGCGGCGCCTCCATGATCTTCAGCGCGTCGGCCGGAGTCGGCACTCCACCCTTCGACGACGACATCTTCGCCATCCCGGAGATGCCCACGAACGCGTACATGGGACCGATCGGCTGCACGCCGTCGAAGATCTCGCGGACGATCTGCCCGCCGACGACGAAGGACGACCCGGGAGAGGAGTGGTCCACGCCGCTCGGCTCGAAGATCACGCCCTCGTACGCCCAGCGCATGGGCCAGTCGACCTTCCAGACCAGCTTGCCCCGGTTGAACTCGCTGAGCCGCACCGTCTCGGTGTGCCCGCACTCCGCGCACACGTACGCGAGCTCGGTGCTCTCATCGTCGTACGAGGTGACGGTCGTCAGGTCCTTCTCGCAGGCGCCGCAGTACGGCTTGTACGGGAAGTACCCGCTGGTGCCGCCGCTGCCGTCGTCCTCGCTCGCGGCGCCGGAGCCCTCGGCGGCCTCCAGCTCGGCCTCGTCGACCGGCTTCTGCGACTGCTTCTTCGCCGGGGCCTTCTTGGTCCGGTACTGGTCGAGGATCCCGTCGATGTCGCCGCGGTGCTTCATCGCGTGCAGGATCTGCTCGCGGTAGACCCCGGACGTGTACTGCTCCGTCTGGCTGATGCCGTCGTACTCGACACCCAGCTCGTCGAGCGCCTCGGTCATGGCCGCCTTGAAGTGCTCGGCCCAGTTCGGGTACGCGGACCCGGCCGGTGCGGGCACCGAGGTGAGCGGCTTGCCGATGTGCTGGGCCCAGGACTCGTCGATGCCGGGGACGCCGGCCGGGACCTTGCGGTACCGGTCGTAGTCGTCCCAGGAGATCAGGTGCCGTACCTCGTACCCGCGCCGCCGGATCTCGTCCGCGACCAGGTGCGGGGTCATGACCTCGCGCAGATTGCCCAGGTGAATGGGCCCGGAGGGGGAGAGTCCGGACGCGACGACGACCGGTTTGCCCGGGGCACGACGCTCCGACTCGGCGATGACCTCGTCCGCATAGCGGGAGACCCAGTCGGTGGTATCGGTGCTCTGAGCCACGATCGGCACGCCTTTCTTCTTCTACGTGAGTACCGCTTGACGCAGCCATTCTCCCAGCTCCACCCGCAACCGCGAAAACCGCTTTTTCCCCCGTGGGATACTGGCCGGGTCTATCTGCACCTCGAGGAGAACGGCATCCACTCCATGGCCTCGGTCACGTCCCTCACCGCCTCCGTCCACCAGCGCATCGCGGACGCCCTCTCGGCTGTGGTGTCGGAGACGCTGGGCGCCGCCGACCCTTCCCCTAGCTCTTCGAGCTGGGGAGACCCCATGCTGCGACGAAGCGACCGGGCCGACTTCCAGGCCAACGGGATCCTGGCCCTCGCCAAGAAAGCGAAGGCGAACCCGCGCGAGCTGGCCACGCAGGTCGTCGAGCAGATCACCAACGGCGATCTACTGGCCGACGTCGAGGTGTCGGGCCCCGGCTTCCTGAACATCACCGTCACCGACAAGGCGATCACCGAGACACTCGCGGCGCGCGCCGCCGACGGCGACCGGCTCGGCGTCCCGCTGAACCCGCACGCGGGCACGACAGTCGTCGACTACGCCCAGCCGAACGTGGCGAAGGAGATGCACGTCGGCCACCTGCGCTCCGCGGTGATCGGCGACGCCCTGCGGCACATGCTGGACTTCACCGGCGAGAAGACGATCGGCCGTCACCACATCGGCGACTGGGGCACCCAGTTCGGCATGCTCATCCAGTACCTGATCGAGCACCCCGGCCAGCTGGCCCCGGCGGCCGACGTCGACGGCGAGCAGGCGATGAGCAACCTGAACCGTGTGTACAAGGCGTCACGCGCGGTCTTCGACACGGACGAGGAGTTCAAGGAGCGGGCCCGCAAGCGGGTCGTCGCCCTGCAGTCCGGCGACAAGGAGACCCTCGACCTGTGGCAGCGGTTCGTGGACGAGTCGAAGGTCTACTTCTACTCGGTCTTCGAGAAGCTCGACATGGAGGTCAGGGACGAGGAGATCGTCGGCGAGTCCGCGTACAACGACCTGATGCCGGAGACGGCCCGTCTCCTGGAGGAGTCGGGCGTGGCCGTCCGCTCCGAAGGCGCCCTCGTCGTCTTCTTCGACGAGATCCGCGGCAAGGACGACAAGCCGGTCCCGCTGATCGTGCAGAAGGCCGACGGCGGCTTCGGTTACGCGGCTTCCGACCTCTCCGCGATCCGCGACCGCGTCCTCGACCTGGACGCGTCGACACTCTTGTACGTGGTGGACGTGCGGCAGTCGCTGCACTTCAAGATGGTCTTCGAGGCGGCCCGCCGGATGGGCTGGCTGAACGACGACGTCACCGCGCACAACATGGGCTACGGCACGGTGCTCGGCGCGGACGGCAAGCCGTTCAAGACGCGTGAGGGCGAGACGGTGAAGCTGGAGGACCTCCTCGACGAGGCCGTCGAGCGAGCCACGGCGGTCGTCCGGGAGAAGGCAGAGAAGGTCGGCCTGACCGAGGAGGAGATCGTCGAGAACGGCCGGTACGTAGGCATCGGCGCCGTGAAGTACGCGGATCTGTCGACGTCGGCGAACCGCGACTACAAGTTCGACCTGGACCAGATGGTGTCGCTGAACGGCGACACGTCGGTGTACCTCCAGTACGCGTACGCCCGTATCAAGTCGATCCTGCGCAAGGCGGAGGACGCGACCGCGACGGCCCACCCGGAGCTCGAACTTGCCCCGGCGGAGCGGTCGTTGGGCCTACACCTGGACTCTTTCGGCGACACGGTCTTCGATGCGTCGGCGGAGTACGCGCCGCACAAGGTGGCCGCGTATCTGTACCAGCTGGCCTCGCTGTTCACGACGTTCTACGACCAGTGCCCGGTGATCAGGCCGCGCCCGGCGCAGGAGATCGTCGAGAACCGCCTGTTCCTGTGCGACCTCACGGCGCGCACCCTCCACCAGGGCATGGCACTGCTGGGCATCAGGACGCCCGAGCGGCTCTGATCATCACGTGACGGTCCCGCGCTTCATACGAGGCGCGGGACCTGAGCGCCCCTTTAGGGGCGCGGGGCTGTCACATTTGCGGCTCCGCCGCGTGGGCGCGACAAGCCACATACGGCCCGCAGATCTCAACCCACCAGCGCGCCCCCGAGCCTCCGCAGCCCCTCAGCAATCTCATCCGGCGTCTGCGTGACAAAGCACATCCGCAGCGTCGAACGGTCCGGCTCCCCCGCGTAGAACGGCGCCCCGGGCACGTAAGCCACGTCATGCTTGACGACCTCCGGCAGCAGCGCGGCCGTGTCGTACCCGTCGGGCAACCGTGCCCACACGAACATTCCGCCCTCCGGCCGGATCCAGGTAGACCCCTCTGGAAGCGCCTCCCCGAGGCCGCCCAGCATCGCGTCCCGATGCACCCGATACTCCCCCGCAACGCGAGCCACATGCGCGTCGAGATCGTTGTCCGCCAAGTACCGCGCCGCGGCAAGCTGGTTGACGGTGGGCGTATGCAGATCCGCGGCCTGCTTGGCGATGACGCAGGCCCGCAGCAGCGCCGCGGGCCCCCGCAGCCAGCCGAGCCGCATGCCCGGCGCCATGACCTTGGAGAAGCTGCCGAGCAGTACGGTGCGGTCCTCGGCCCCGGGGTACGAGGCGATCCACGGCACGCGCTCGCCCTCGAAGCGCAGCTCTCCGTACGGGTCGTCCTCGATGATCCACAGCCCCCTGCGGGCCGCGACGTCCGCGATCGCGGCGCGCCGCTCGGCGGGCATGGTGCGGCCGGTGGGGTTCTGGAAGGTGGGGACGGTGTAGAGGAGTTTGGGGCGGTGCAGGGCGACCAGTTCGTCGAGGGCGGCCGGGTCGATGCCCGCCTCGTCGCAGGGCACGGGCACGATGCGCGCGCCGGCGAACCCGAAGGCCTGCAGCGCCGCCAGGTAGCAGGGGCTCTCGACGAGTATGGTCTCGCCGGGCTCGATGAGAGCGGTGGCGAGGAGCGAGAGCGCCTGCTGCGAACCGGTGGTGATCACGAGGTCGTCGGCGTCGGTTGCCAGCCCGCGCGCCTCGAAGCGTGCGGCGATGGCGGCACGCAGCGTCGGCTCGCCCTCGGTCGTGGAGTACTGGAGCGCGCGTTCGGGCTGCTCGGCGAGGACCGCGGCGAAGGCGGCGGCGATGCCGGCCTTGTCGAAGAGGCCGGGGGCGGGCAGACCGCCCGCGAAGTTGATCACCTCGGGCCGCGCGGTGACGGCCAGGATGTCCCGTACCGGCGAGCCGCCGACCGAGGCGGCACGCGCGGCGAGCGCCGGCGTGGGGACTGCGGCAGGGGCGGGCTCGGTCACGGCGGCGGCTCCTTCGGCTCGGACAGCTGTGCCCGCACCCTAAGCACGTAGGTGCCGCCTACATGCGCCATTCCGGGATACGGACGGGCGGCCGCCGCCTCGGACTTCCTCGATTCCCCGATCCCCCGATCCCTCGGCGCTCACCCGTCGAGCGGGGCGATCCACTGCGAGCCGCCGTTGGGCCAGCCGTACGTCGGCCGCCCCTCGCGGCCGCTGGTGCGGAACGGCTTGCCCTGGTCGTCGATGCGGAGCACCCCGTGCCGTTCGCCGCTCGACCACTCCAGTTCCAGATACCAACGGACGTCGTGTGCCTCGGCGTTGGCCTTGATGTAGAAGACCTCGGGGTCGCTCTCGCTCACCTTGTACGGGAAGTCCCGCTGCCCCGCCTTGGGCGCGACGCGCGGCGCGGCGTCGTCGAGGTCGACGCCGAAGGACTTGGTGTCCACGCCGCCGCCACAGCCGACGCCCATCGCGTAGTCGTTCCAGTCCAGTGGCGACGCGGTGCTCTGTACGCGGACGTCCATGCCCTGCAGTACGACGGTGTCCTTGCCCATGCCCTGCAGGGTGACCTCGATGAACTGCTCGCCCGACGAGACGGCCCCGAGGTCGGCGGCCCAGCCGGGGGCGTCCTGCTCGACCGGCGGCCGGGGCACCTGGTTCGGCTTGCGGTCGATCAGGAAGTGCTGGCTGCAGGGCTCTTCGTAGACGTACGGCCTGGTGCGCGCGGCGAGGGGTACACCGAGGTCGCCGCGGCGCTCGTCCCCTTGCGGGGAGGGGGACTTGGCGCCGCCGCCGGTCGCGCCGCCCTTGCGCCCTTCGGAGGCGGAGGCGGAGGCGGAGCTCTTCTTCTCCTTGCCGTCGGGCGCGTGCTCCGCGTCCTTGGAGGGAGAGGCGGAAGCAGAGGCCGAGGGCCCGCCGCCGGCGGTCGCGGCACCATTCCGCTTGCCGCCGTCTCCGTCTCCGTCTCCATCGCCCTTGCCCGGAACTCCGTTCAGAGCAAGGGCGGTTGAAGCAAGGACCACGGCTACGGCCACAGCGGCGAGAGCAACGGCATGCCGCCGCCGGCCCCGAGGCCGTGCTGCCGGCACGTCCGCCGCTGCCGGCTGCACGTCCGCCTCTGCCGGCTGCTCTTCCTGTGGGTCGGCGGCGGGCACGGGCCCGACTGCCGCGCCACCAGGGTCGGCAGAGCCCCGTTTCCCCCGCCCCGCGTCGGCAAGAATCCACCGCCGGTGGACCTCGACCAGCTCCTCCGGCGACGCATCGCACAGCCGGGCCAGCTTCTCCACCGTCGCGAACGCCGTGGGCACCGCATCCCCGTTGCAGTACCGATGCAACGTGGACGTGCTCACATGCAGCCGTTTGGCCAACACCCCGTAACTGAGCCCGGACCGCCCCTTGAGCTCCCGCAACAACTCCGCGAAGTCCCCCGCGCCGCCCACCGAGCCCCTCCCATGCCGTCAACCCCCGAGATCCATCCAAGCACGCCGCCGGACGGGAGGGGTGCGGCAGTTCGGGCTACCGGCCACTTCTGGTCACCCGAACATGCCGGGCTCGTAGTCGCCCGCCGGCTGCTGCACGATCACGTTCACGCGGTTGTAGGCGTTGATGAGGGCGATCAGGGACGCCAGCGCGGCGAGCTGCTCCTCGTCGTAGTGCTTGGCGGCGTCCGCCCACGCCTCGTCGGTGACCCCGCCCGCCGCGTCCGCGATACGGGTGCCCTGCTCCGTCAGCTCCAACGCCGCGCGCTCGGCGTCGCTGAAGACCTTCGCCTCGCGCCAGGCCGCGACCAGGTTGAGGCGCACCGAGGTCTCACCGGCGGCGGCAGCGTCCTTCGTGTGCATGTCGGTGCAGAAACCGCAGCCGTTGATCTGGCTGGCGCGGATCTTCACCAGCTCCTGCGTCTCGGCGGGCAGCGTCGAGTCCGCGATGACCTTGCCGGCCGAGTTGAAGTGCCGCACGAGCTTGTTGGTGACCTCGTTGCCGAACAGGTTCAGCCTGGCTTCCATGACGAACTCCTCTGTATCGCTTCTTTGTGGCTACACATGTCTGACGGACGGGCTCGCCAAGATGTGACATCCCCCTGGTCCACCGCCCTGACCAGCTCACACACCTTTCGGTAAGTACCGCACCAAAAAGTCGGTACTTGTTCCGTCCGTAGGACCCCCCGAGGATCAGAGGCATCCCCAGACGCCCTTCCGAAGGAGCCCCCGTGCCCGGCGACAACGCCCCCGTATCCGTCCTCGGCCTCGGCCTGATGGGCTCCGCCCTCGCCGCCGCGCTGATCAGGGCGGGCCACCCGACGACCGTCTGGAACCGCACCGCCGCCAAGACCGGCCCTTTGGTCGCCCAGGGCGCGACCCCGGCGGCGACCGCCGCGGAGGCCATCGCGGCCGCCCCGCTCGTCATCGTCTGCCTCACCACCAACGACGGCGTCCGCGCCCTCCTCACCCCGGAGACGGACGCCCTCGCGGGCCGCACGGTCGTGAACCTCACCAACGGAACGCCCGCCCAGGCAAGGGAGTTGGCCGACTGGGCGGCGGCCCACGGCATCACGTACATCGACGGCGGCATCATGGCCGTACCGCAGATGATCGCGACGCCCGCCGCGTACATCCTCTACAGCGGCACCGACGAGGACGCCTTCGCGACGCACCGCCCCACCCTCGCCGCGCTCGCCGACACCAAGTGGGTCGGCAAGGACCCCGGTCTCGCAGCCCTCTACGACCTCTCCCTGCTCACCGGCATGTACGGCATGGTGATGGGCGTCGTCCAGGCCTACGCCCTGATCGGCAGCGCGGGCGTGCCGGCGACCGAGTTCGCGCCGCTGCTCAAGGACTGGGTCGGCGCCATGACGAACGGTGTCGTCCCCGGTGTGGCCGAGGCGCTGGACTCCGGGCAGCACCTCACGGACGTCTCGTCCCTCGAGATCAACCAGGCCGCGCTGCCCAACTTCCTTACGGCGTACGCCGAGGCCGGCATCAGCGACGAGCTGTTCGCGCCGCTCCAGGGCCTCCTGGACCGCTCGATCGCCGAGGGCCACGCGGCGGACGGACTCTCGCGCCTGGCGACCCTGCTCAAGAAGAACTGACCGGTCTTCCCGCCCCGTAAGGGGCGCGGGGCTCTGACATGTGCGGCTCCGCCGCGAAGGGGGTCCCCCCTGTTCGAGCGAAGCCGAGAACTTGGGGGAGCGACCGGCCCCCACCAGCCCGCAGTTCATCACCCGCAAACCCAGCAGAGCGCTAGGGCACGAGCACGACCTTGCCCGTGGTCTCCCGCCGCTCCATGGCCGCATGGGCCAGGGCCGCGTCCGCCAGCGGGAACGTCTGCACCGCGGGCACCAACTCCCCCTTGGCGGCGGCCTCCAGGGCCCGCCGCTCGTGTTCGGGCCCGTCCTCGGGGTGCTCGATCAGCCGCAGCAGGGCGTTGGCGACAGAGATCCTTCGCCGCTCCACCACGCCCGCGTCCGGCTCGAAGCCCTCCTGGGACGACCACCCGATGACCACGTACCGGCCGCCGTCACCGATCAGGCCGAAGGCGGCGGCGGACTTCTCGCCGCCCACCCCGTCGAGTACGACGCTCACGCTCCGCCCGTCGAGGCGCTCCCGCACGAGGTCCGTCCAGCCGGGTTCGTTGTAGTCGACGGCGAGATCGGCGCCGAGCCCCCAGACGTCCTCGACCTTGTCGGGCCCGCCGGCGGCACCGATCACGACGGCTCCGAGCTCCACGGCGTACTGGACGACGAGCCGCCCGACCCCGCCGGCGGCGGACGTCACCAACACCACGTCGTCGGAGGTGAGTTGAGCGACGTCAAGGAGCCCCATGGCCGTCGCCCCGGTCATCACCATCGACACGGCGGCCTCGTGTCCGAGCCCGTCCGGCACCTCGTGCAGCTGCCCCGTCTCGGCCACGGCCAGCTCGGCGTACCCGCCGGGCACGCTGCGCGGGGTGACGACGGCTCGCCCGAGCCAGCCGGGATCCACATCGGGCCCGACGGCGTCGACGACCCCCGCGACCTCCCCGCCGAACACGGCGGGCAGCTCGGGCAGCGGCGGCGCCATGTCGCTCGCGTCGCCCCGCCGCATGACGGTCTCGACGAAGTGAACTCCCGCCGCCCGCACGGAGATCCGCACCTGGCCCGGCCCCGCGACGGGGTCGGGCAGGGTCTCGTACGTCAGATTCTCGGCGGGCCCGAACTCATGCAGAACCACGGCGCGCATATGTCCTCCTCAGAACGTCTATGCACACCACCCTGCAACCTCAAGCAAGCTTGAGGTCAACCCGTCACAGCTGCTTGGCGACCTCGGTGGCCCAGTAGGTGAGGATCATGTTCGCGCCCGCCCGCTTGATGCCGGTGAGGGACTCCATGATCGCCTTGTCCCGGTCGATCCAGCCCCGCTCGGCGGCGGCCTCGATCATCGCGTACTCGCCACTGATCTGGTACGCCGCCACCGGCACGTCCACCGCGTCGGCGACCCTCGCCAGGATGTCCAGGTAGGGCCCGGCCGGCTTCACCATCACCATGTCGGCGCCCTCTTCGAGGTCGAGCGCCAACTCCCGCAGGGATTCCCGGGCGTTGGCCGGGTCCTGCTGGTAGGTCTTGCGGTCGCCCTTCAGGGACGAACCGACGGCCTCGCGGAACGGGCCGAAGAAGGCCGACGAGTACTTCACCGTGTACGCGAGGATCGACACGTCCTCGTGGCCCGTCTGGTCCAACGCGTCCCGGACCACACCGATCTGACCGTCCATCATGCCGCTCGGGCCCACCACATGGGCCCCCGCGTCGGCCTGGACCTGAGCCATCTCGGCGTACCGCTCCAGGGTCGCGTCGTTGTCGACACGGCCTTGCTCGTCGAGCACTCCGCAGTGCCCGTGGTCGGTGAACTCGTCGAGGCACAGGTCGGACATGACGATGAGGTCGTCACCGACCTCCGCGCGTACGTCCCGCAGCGCCAGCTGCAGGATCCCGTCCGGGTCCGTGCCGACGGTCCCCGCGGCGTCCTTCTTCTCCTCCTCGGGAACCCCGAAGAGCATGATCCCGGAGACCCCCGCCTCCAGCGCCTCGACGGCAGCCTTCTTCAGGCTGTCGCGGGTGTGCTGGACGACGCCGGGCATGGCGCCGATCTCCACGGGAGCGCTGATCCCCTCGCGCACGAACGCGGGCAGGATCAGATCTGCCGGGTGGAGACGGTTCTCCGCGACCATGCGCCGCATGGCGGGGGTGGTCCGCAGCCGCCGGGGCCGCGCTCCCGGGAAGGATCCGTACTTGCTCACTGTGCTCACTCACCTCACGCAAAGGTTCCGGCCCCGACTGAAGGATCTCAGCCGGGGCCAGGGAAGACATTCAGCCCGTCCGGCGTTGAGGACGAACTCGGCGAAGCCGGTGACTAACGGTACGCCTGAGCCTCAGGGTGCCGTACGCCGCCTACGCGAACCCGGCCGCCGCTCACTCGGCCGCGTGACAGGGTCACCGGCCTCCAGCGCGGCAGCCCGACGCCGCGTCCCGAACTCGGCCAGCGCCTCGGCCAGCTTGTGGACCGACGGCTCGGGAGCCATCACGTCCACCCGAAGGCCGTGCTCCTCGGCGGTCTTCGCCGTGGCGGGGCCGATACACGCGATGACGGTCACGTTGTGCGGCTTGCCGGCAATACCGACCAGGTTCCGCACGGTCGAAGAGGACGTGAAGAGCACGGCGTCGAAGCCGCCGCCCTTGATCGCCTCACGCGTCTCCGCCGGCGGCGGCGACGCCCGCACCGTCCGGTAGGCGGTCACGTCGTCGACCTCCCACCCAAGATCGATGAGCCCGGCCACCAGCGTCTCGGTGGCGATGTCGGCACGCGGCAGGAAGACCCGGTCGATCGGGTCGAAGACGGGGTCGTACGGCGGCCAGTCCTCAAGGAGGCCCGCGGCCGACTGCTCGCCGCTCGGCACCAGATCGGGCTTCACACCGAAGGCGATCAGCGCGGCAGCGGTCTGCTCGCCCACCGCAGCGACCTTGATCCCGGCGAAGGCACGGGCGTCGAGCCCGTACTCCTCGAACTTCTCGCGCACGGCCTTGACGGCATTCACCGAGGTGAAGGCGATCCACTCGTACCGCCCGGTGACGAGCCCCTTGACCGCACGCTCCATCTGCTGCGGCGTACGCGGCGGCTCGACGGCGATCGTCGGCACCTCGTGCGGCACGGCGCCGTACGACGTCAGCTGGTCGGAGAGCGAGGCCGCCTGCTCCTTCGTACGCGGAACGAGCACACGCCACCCGAAGAGCGGCTTCGACTCGAACCACGACAGCTGGTCGCGCTGGGCGGCGGCGGAGCGCTCACCGACCACGGCTATGACGGGCTGCCCGCCGTCGGGCGAGGGCAGCACCTTCGCCTGCTTCAGGACCTGCGCGATGGTGCCGAGCGTCGCGGTCCAGGTGCGCTGGCGCGTCGTCGTACCGGCGACGGTCACCGTCATCGGGGTGTCGGGCTTGCGCCCGGCCGCCACCAGCTCACCGGCGGCCGCCGCGACGGAGTCGAGCGCCGTCGAGACCACCACGGTCCCGTCGGACGCGCCGACCTCGCTCCAGCAGCGGTCGGAAGCGGTGCGGGCGTCGACGAAACGTACGTCGGTGCCCTGCGCGTCGCGCAGCGGAACACCCGCGTAGGCGGGCACACCGACCGCCGCTGCGATGCCGGGCACCACTTCGAAGGAGATGCCCGCGGCGGCGCAGGCCAGCATCTCCTCGGCGGCGTACGTGTCGAGGCCGGGGTCGCCGCCGACGGCACGCACGACCCGCCTGCCGCCCCTCGCCGCCTCCATGACAAGATTGGCCGCGGCCCGCAGGGAAGGCGCATCGGTGGTAGCTGACGCGTCGTCAACTGCCTGAGGGTGAGGTGTGTCCACACCTCCCCGGGCATGCGCGCGCACAACGTCGAGCACATCCGGCTCGGCGATCAGGACGTCCGCCCGGGCCAACGCCTCGACAGCGCGCAGAGTGAGCAGTCCCGGATCTCCGGGTCCGGCACCCAGGAAGGTGACGTGCCCGTGTGCGGGAAGGCCGGGAAGGTTCGAGGTGGGGCTCAAAGTACTCGCTCCCCCATCAGACCGGCCGCGCCCTTGGCAAGCATCTCGGCAGCGAGTTCGCGGCCGAGCGCCAAGGCTTGGTCATGCGTCTCGGGCACGGGACCGGTGGTGGACAGCTGCACCAGCGTCGAGCCGTCGGTTGTTCCGACGACGCCGCGCAGGCGCATCTCCTTGACAATCTGCCCGTCGGCCAGCAAGTCGGCCAGCGCACCAACAGGCGCACTGCAACCGGCTTCCAGGGCGGCGAGCAGGGATCGCTCGGCGGTCACGGCGGCCCGGGTGTACGGGTCGTCGAGCTCGGCGAGCGCGGCGGTCAGCGACGCGTTGGACGCGGCGCATTCGATCGCCAGTGCCCCCTGGCCGGGGGCGGGCAGAACTGTGTCGACCGACAGGAAGTCGGTCACCTCGTCGATCCGGCCGATGCGGCTCAGTCCGGCGGCGGCGAGCACGACGGCGTCGAGCTCACCCTTGTGCACGAATCCGATGCGGGTGTCGATGTTCCCGCGGATCGGCACGGTCTCGATGGTCATGCCGTGGCCCCGCGCAAAGGCGTTCAGCTGCGCCATGCGGCGCGGCGAACCGGTGCCGATGCGCGCGCCGTTCGGCAGCTCCGCGAAGGTCAGGCCGTCGCGCGCGATCAGTACGTCGCGGGGGTCCTCGCGCAGCGGCACGGCGGCCAGCGTCAGGTCGTCGGGCTGCGCGGTCGGCAGGTCCTTGAGCGAGTGCACGGCGAAGTCGACCTCGCCGGCAAGGAGCGCGTCGCGCAGGGCGGTCACGAAGACGCCGGTGCCGCCGATCTGCGCCAGGTGCTCACGCGACGTGTCGCCGTACGTCGTGATCTCCACGAGCTCCACGGGGCGGCCCGTCAACTGGCTCACTGTTTCGGCCACTTGGCCGGACTGGGCCATGGCCAGCTTGCTGCGCCTGGTCCCGAGCCTGAGTGCCCTCTCGGTCATGCCCGGCCTCGATTCGGGTCGTTGTTCTCGTCGTGCTGGTCGTGCTGGTCGATCTGGTCGTTCTGGTTGTTCAGGTGGTCGGCCCTGCTGACGGCGGCGACCGTCTGCGGGTCGAGGTCGAAGAGGGTGCGCAGCGCGTCGGCGTACCCGGCGCCGCCGGGCTCGCCCGCCAGCTGCTTGACCCGCACGGTCGGCGCGTGCAGCAGCTTGTCGACGACGCGGCGGACGGTCTGCGTGATCTCCGCGCGCTCCTTCTCGGCGAGTCCGGGGAGCCGTCCGTCGAGCCGGGCGATCTCGCCGGCGACGACGTCGGCGGCCATGGTGCGCAGGGCGACCACGGTCGGTGTGATGTGCGCGGCCCTCTGCGCGGCGCCGAAGGCGGCGACCTCGTCGGAGACGATCGCGCGGACCTGCTCCACGTCGTCGGCCATCGGGGCGTCGGCGGACGCCTCGGCGAGCGACTCGATGTCGACGAGGCGTACGCCGTCGATGCGGTGCACGGCGCCGTCGATGTCGCGGGGCATGGCCAGGTCGAGCAGGGCGAGCAGGACGTGCCCGGTCTCGACCATCGAGGGGCCGCGGCGCTCGGGCACCCGCCCGGTGGCGGTCACGGCCGCGGCGAGCGCGGTGATGGTGCCGGCCTCGGCACGCACGTCGACGGCCTCGTCGTCACGGCGCTCGGCGGGCGCGTTGTCGACCCAGGCGGCGTGCTGCTCCAGGGTCGCGGCGTCCATCCCCGCGACGGCGTCCTCGCCCATGACGGAGAACCCGACGCCGCGGTTGACGGCCGCACCGTCGAGCGAGCCACCGGTCGCTTCCACGCCGGCCCCCGACGGCGCACCCGCGCCGGAGAGACCGAGCGGGCAGGCGTCGTCGGCACCGCGGGGCGCAGAGGCGCCGGCCGCGGGCGTACGCGGCGCCGCCACGACGGCGGGCGAGCCGGTGCGGTCCGTGACGGCGGCCGCGACGGACTCGGCGGTCAGGACGAGACCGGTGGCCCCGGTGCAGGAAACCGCCACATCGGCACGTGTCAGTTCGGCCGCCACCTGGTCCATCGCGACGGCGCGGGCGCTGGTGCCGTGGCCGCCGTCCGTCAGGCTGCGTCCATATTGCTCTCCGAGCAGGGCGGCGAGCCGCTCGGCGCGCTCCAGGGTGCGGTTGGCGACGACGACCTCGTCGACCCCGGCCCGCGCGAGCGTCGCCGCGGCCAGTGAGGACATGGATCCGGCGCCGATGACCAAAACACGCTTGCCCTTGGCCCACGCCTCGACCGGCTCGCGCCCGGCGAGCTGCTCGAGGCCGAAGGTCACGAGCGACTGCCCGGCCCGGTCGATCCCGGTCTCCGAGTGCGCGCGCTTGCCGACCCGCAGGGCCTGCTGGAACAGGTCGTTGAGCAGGCGCCCCGCGGTGTGCAGCTCCTGCGCGCGCGCCAGGGTGTCCTTGATCTGCCCGAGGATCTGCCCCTCGCCGACGACCATCGAGTCCAGGCCGCAGGCCACCGAGAACAGGTGGTGGACGGCTCGGTCCTCGTAGTGGACGTACAGATAAGGGGTGAGCTCCTCGAGCCCCACACCGCTGTGCTGGGCGAGCAGCGTGGACAGCTCGGCGACGCCCGCGTGGAACTTGTCCACGTCGGCGTACAGCTCGATGCGGTTGCAGGTGGCGAGCACGGCCGCCTCGGCGGCGGGCTCGGCGGCGAGCGTGTCCTGCAGGAGCTTGGCCTGCGCATCGGGAGCGAGCGCGGCCCGCTCCAGGACGCTCACCGGAGCGCTGCGATGACTCAGCCCTACGACAAGGAGACTCATGCCGGCATCACGGCGGGGACGTCCCCGTCGGGTCCCTTCCGCTGCTGCTTGGCGTCGGCGGGCGCCGCGGCGTCTTCCGCGGTCGCTTCCTCACCGGCCTTGCGCTGCTCGTGGAAGGCGAGGATCTGCAGCTCGATGGAGAGGTCCACCTTGCGTACGTCGACACCGTCCGGCACGGACAGAACGGTGGGCGCAAAGTTGAGGATCGAGGTCACACCGGCGGCGACGAGCCGCTCGCAGACCTGCTGGGCGGCGCCCGCCGGGGTCGAGATGACGCCGATGGAGACGCCGTTGTCCTTGATGATCTTCTCGAGCTCGTCGGTGTGCTGCACCGGCATGCCCGCGACGGGCGTGCCCGCCATGGCCGGATCGGCGTCGATGAGCGCGGCCACACGGAAGCCACGCGAGGCGAACCCGCCGTAATTGGCAAGCGCCGCGCCGAGGTTACCGATACCGACGATCACAACCGGCCAGTCCTGGGTCAGACCGAGCTCGCGGGAGATCTGGTAGACGAGGTACTCGACGTCGTAGCCCACACCACGCGTCCCGTAGGAACCGAGGTACGAGAAGTCCTTGCGCAGCTTCGCGGAATTGACCCCCGCGGCGGCCGCGAGCTCCTCGGAGGAGACCGTGGGCACCGAGCGCTCCGACAGTGCGGTGAGGGCTCGGAGGTACAGCGGAAGCCTGGCGACGGTGGCCTCGGGAATCCCTCGGCTGCGGGTCGCCGGTCGGTGAGTTCGGCCAGTTGCCACGGTGCTCCTGCGGGTAGAGCGGGGCTGCAGGCGGTCACACGTCCCCAGACCGCCCCGTCGAATGCAGGCTATGTCTTTGTGAACGCGTGCACAAAGATGGTGTCCGATTTGCCCGGCCAACGTGACCGGGGTCACGCGCCCCCGGCGCACGATCCTGGAACCGGCGCGCAGACGGCGGCGTTGCTCACTTGATGGGGGCAAAACCGCACACTCTCCTCACGATCATCGCCCCCGAGACCAAAACCGCCCACGATCCTAAGGGACCTTTCGGGCCACTTGGACTCCTCAGTCAGTCTCGATCGGTCTCGATTCGGACTACGGGGCGAGCGTGCGTCGAAGTCGATCTTCGTTCACCCGCCAGAAGGTGTGCTGTTCACCGTCGACCAGAACCACCGGAATCTGTTCCCAGTAGGCCCGGTTGAGCTCCTCGTCCTGCGTGATGTCCTTCTTCTCCCAGGCGACTCCCAGCTCGCCGCAGACCTTCTCGATCACCAGCTGTGCGTCATCGCACAGATGGCAGCCGGGCTTGCCGATCAAGGTGACCGTCCGGTCCTGCGGACGCTTCTTCTCCGTACGGCGAAAAATCGGGCTCATGACACCATTCTCGCCCCGCCGACGCGCCGCGCGGCCCGTCCGTTTAACGGTGCCGCCGCGAAGAGTTCACAGGGTCGAATCCTGCCGACTCCGGAACCACCGAACGAACTAGCTATGCTCACGGCATGGCCGCTCTCGGATGGCTCACCCCCCGTAGGCGCTCCGCCACGGCGCGGAGCGTGTTGGCAGGCGAGGCCTCGGCTGAGGCAGCGCGCAAGTCCTCCCAGGAGCTGGAGGAACTGGCGGAGGCCGCCGCGCCCGACGAACAGGACCAGGAGCCGGAGTTCCCCGTCGTCGGCGACGACAAGGCCGCCGCCTTCTTCGACCTCGACAACACCGTGATGCAGGGCGCCGCGATCTTCCACTTCGGCCGCGGCCTCTACAAGCGGAAGTTCTTCGAGCGCCAGGAGCTGGCCCGATTCGCCTGGCAGCAGGCGTGGTTCAGGCTCGCCGGCGTCGAGGACCCCGAGCACATGCAGGACGCCCGCGACAGCGCGCTCTCCATCGTCAAGGGCCACCGCGTCGCCGAGCTGATGTCCATCGGCGAGGAGATCTACGACGAGTACATGGCCGAGCGCATCTGGCCCGGTACGCGCGCCCTCGCCCAGGCCCATCTCGACGCGGGCCAGAAGGTCTGGCTGGTCACGGCCGCCCCGGTGGAGATCGCCACGGTCATCGCCCACCGCCTCGGCCTGACCGGCGCCCTCGGCACGGTCGCCGAGTCCATGGACGGCGTCTACACGGGCAAGCTCGTCGGCGAGCCCCTGCACGGCCCCGCCAAGGCCGAGGCGGTGCGCGCGCTCGCCTCCGCGGAGGGCCTGGACCTGGCCCGCTGCGCCGCGTACAGCGATTCGCACAACGACATCCCGATGCTCTCGCTCGTCGGGCATCCGTACGCGATCAATCCCGACGCCAAGCTGCGCAAGCACGCCCGCGAGCGGGACTGGCGCCTGCGGGACTACCGCACCGGCCGCAAGGCCGCCAAGGTCGGCATCCCGGCCGCCGCGGGCGTCGGCGCGATCGCGGGCGGCACGGCCGCGGCCATCGCCCTGCACCGCCGCCGCCACTGAACATTCTCTCGGTCCTACCCCGCCCGGGCTCCCGCCAGTCCTGTTGGTAGCACTCGGCCACAACACGCCCCGCGCTTAGACGGAATGTGAACCAACCCGATCAATAACCGGTCACTGTCTGCTACTTGAACGGGCACGGATCGGCAACACAAGCGACGTAATCGGTGATTTAAGCAACTGGGTGTAGCGCCGCCTGTACGAAGCGTTATTCTCCTCAGACGCATAACGGACCCCACGCGTCGCTACGACGAGTGAACGGTCCCGCACTGCACGTGATGGAAGCTCTGCCTCTGGGAGTCCCGTGTACCCACACGTCGGGGTTGACGCCTCGGGCCTGGCTACGCTGCGCGCAACGGTCGCCGACCGCTTGCGCGGCTTCGTCCCCACCGCGTACGCCGGCCCCGCCGTCCCCGCATTTGCCGTCCCCACACCCGCCGGGCCGCTCTACGCCCTGGCGGACAGCGGCGCGGCGGTCAGCAGACGGACTCGTTCCGCCTCTGCCGCCACCTCAACCCCCACCCACCGCCGTCCCGCCGCGGACAGCGACAGCGCACGCATGATGGATCTCGTCGAGCGCGCCCAAGCCGGCGAGTCCGACGCCTTCGGCCGTCTCTACGACCAGTACAGCGACACGGTCTACCGCTACATCTACTACCGCGTCGGCGGCAAGGCGACCGCCGAGGACCTCACCAGCGAGACCTTTCTGCGCGCCCTGCGCCGCATCAGCACCTTCACCTGGCAGGGCCGTGACTTCGGCGCCTGGCTGGTCACGATCGCCCGCAACCTGGTCGCCGACCACTTCAAGTCGAGCCGCTTCCGCCTCGAAGTGACCACCGGCGAAATGCTCGACGCCAACGAGGTCGAGCGCAGCCCCGAGGACTCCGTCCTGGAGTCCCTCTCGAACGCCGCACTGCTCGACGCCGTGCGCCGCCTCAACCCCCAGCAGCAGGAGTGCGTGACGCTGCGCTTCCTGCAGGGCCTCTCGGTCGCCGAGACCGCGCGGGTGATGGGCAAGAACGAGGGCGCGATCAAGACCCTCCAGTACCGCGCCGTCCGCACCCTGGCCCGGCTCCTGCCGGACGACGCACGCTGATGCCATGGACCGCCGACGGCCGTCCATGGCCGTGGGTGACGCTCAACTCACCTTCCGTGGCGGCCAGATGGCCGCCACGGACTTCTACGGACTTCTGGCGGTCCGATCATCCTCCGTCCGTAACCCAAGTGCCGCGACGCTCGTTGTGCGGAATGCAGGCTCCCTGTGGTCGCTCCCTGATCACCTCCGCTCACTCATTCGTGTGGATGTGCTCAAGGTGTGCAACCCTCAGGACCCCCTGGGGAGTCGACCGTCATGACGAGAGGAGGTGCCGCCAGTGATCGCGAACGTATCGGCACACCGGCGGGCGAACGCCTTCGCCCAGGCCCTGGAGGAGCAATCCGACCAGGACCCGGCGGCCGAGCAGACCGACGAATCCGTCACACCCGATCCAGTGCTGTCCGAACAGGCGGCCCCGGACCGGATGTTGACCCTGGCGACCGGCCTCGGCGAGCTGCCGAAGCCGGAGCTTGATCCCGAGGTCAAAGTGGTCCAGCGGGCCCAGCTCGTAGCCGCCATGGAGGCCATGCTCCTCGAGGGCACGGCCGCGGGCGGCGGCACCACCGGCACATCGGTGCCCGAACAGCGGTCCCGCAAGGGCGCCCACCGGGCCACCGGGCTGCGCAAGCTGCGGCCGCGCTCCCGGCTGTCCAAGGGCATCGCCGCGGGCGGGCTCACCGTCGGCGTCGCCGCCGGGGCGTTCAGCGGAGTGGCCGCGGCAAGCTCGGACGCGCTTCCGGGCGATTCGCTGTACGGACTGAAGCGCGGCATGGAAGACATCAAGCTCGGCATGGCCGACGACGACGGCGACAAGGGCGAGATCTACCTCGACCACGCCTCGACCCGGCTGAACGAAGCCCGCCGGCTGATGGAGCGGGGCCGCGCCGGCGACCTCGACCACGAGTCCCTCGGCGAGATCAGGCGAGCGCTCTCCGGCATGCAGCACGACGCCGCCGAAGGCCACCGCCTGCTGCACGAGGCGTACGAGAGGGACGGATCGCTCGGCCCCATCCAGGCCCTGTCCGCCTTCTCCGAGTCGCACCGCAGCAGTTGGAGCGACCTGCATAGCCGCCTGCCCGTCCAACTGGGCGACGTGGGCGAGAAGGTCAACTCGGTCTTCGACGCGATGGACCAGGAAGTGGACCCGCTCCGCTCCCTGCTCCCCCGCACCCCGGAAACCAGCGACACCCCGGACCGGCCAAGCCAGCGCTCCTCCGGCTCCTCCACCCCGGACCGCCCCTCCGCCCCCGAGTCTTCCCCCGGCGGCGGCTCGAGCGACGACAGCAAGCCGCACCCGTCGAACTCGGACGGCAGCGGCGAGGACGACGGCCTGCTCGGCGGCAACACGGGCGGCCTCCTGGACCCCCCGAAGACCGACACGACCCCGACCCCATCGGACGACAAGCCCGAGAACGAATCCCCCCCGGCCAAGCCGGGCGTAACGGTGCCCCCGCTCCTGCCGGGCCTGCTGCCGGGCTTGGGGATCGAGGGCGAGGACACGAAGTAGCACCACGGAATATCTGAGGGGCCAGATCCGCAGGGATCTGGCCCCTCAGCCATGAGCGCAACGCACCGCCGCCTCAGAAGAACGCCTCAGAAGAACACGGACCGCCGACAGCCTCCGGCGGATACCCGTCCGTCGGAATCGGCTCCCCGAACTGAATCGTCCACTTCGTCGGCAACGGCAAAGCTCCCAGCGGCCCGAGCCAAGGGAACGTAGGCGTGATCGGGAAGTACGGAAAGCCGAGCACCCGCGCCAGCGACCTCTCTACACTGCCGCCCTCGCGCCGCTTCGCGGGCTTCGGACGGCTGCGCCGGACTCCGTCCGCCGACCTGACACCGGAGCCCGCCTAGAAGAACACGGACCGCCGCTGCACCAGCAGCTTGTACAACGTGTGCTGAATCTGCTCCCGAACCTGATCCGTCAGGTTGAACATCAGCATCGGATCCTCGGCAGCCTCCGGCGGATACCCATCCGTCGGAATCGGCTCCCCGAACTGAATCGTCCACTTCGTCGGCAACGGCAACGCCCCCAGCGGCCCGAGCCACGGGAACGTAGGCGTGATCGGGAAGTACGGGAAGCCGAGCACCCGCGCCAGCGTCTTCGCGTTCCCGATCATCGGGTAGATCTCCTCCGCCCCCACGATCGAGCACGGAACGATCGGCGTCCCCGTCCGCAACGCGGTGGAGACGAACCCGCCCCGACCGAACCGCTGCAGCTTGTACCGCTCGCTGAACGGCTTCCCGATGCCCTTGAATCCCTCCGGCATCACCCCGACGAGCTCACCCCGCTCAAGCAGCCGCTCGGCATCCTCCGCGCACGCCAGCGTGTGCCCCGCCTTACGCGCGAGCTCATTCACGACCGGCAGCATGAAGACCAGATCCGCCGCGAGCAGCCGCAGATGCCGCGCCTGCGGATGGTTGTCGTGCACGGCGACCTGCATCATCAGGCCGTCGAGCGGCAGCGTCCCCGAGTGATTGGCGACGATCAGCGCCCCGCCGTCGGAGGGGATGTTCTCGATGCCCTTCACCTCGACGCGGAAGTACTTCTCGTACAACGGCCGCACCAGGGACATCAGCACCTGGTCGGTGAGCTCCTCGTCGTACCCGAAGTCGTCGACCTCGTACTCCCCGGTGAGCCGCCGCCGCAGGAACGCGAGCCCGCCCGCGATGCGCCGCTCCAGGCCGCCGCCCCGCGGCTCGGGTGCGGCTCCCGGCTTCGGCGCCGGCTCCGCCGGAGGCACCGGCTCGGCCCGCTCCACCCCCGGCTCGCCGTCTTGCTGGGCCGGCATGGCCGTGACCTCACGCACGGCTGCCGGATCGTTCTTGCGCCGGGCCGTGCCCCTGCGCCGCGCCGGGCGCTGCGCACCCGTGCGCGACCGGTCGTCGTCGAACGGAATGACCTTGGCGTCCGCCATCGTTGACGCTCTCCTCAGTTGGCGCTCTGGTTGCCCACGAAGGGCAGCGTGGCGATCCGGTCCAAGGCCCCGGCGACGGCCTGCGGCGGCAGAAGCCCGGGACCCCGACTGCGTACAAAATCCGCGAAGGTCTCCGCGGTCGTGTATTTGGGCCGGAAGCCCAGTGTCTCGCGCATCTGCCGTGTTGCGACCACTCGGCCGTGGGTGAGCAGCCTGATCTGCTCGGGCGAGAAGTCCGTGACGCCCACCGTGCGCAGCGCCTGGCCGACCCAGGTGACCGCGGGCATGAACACCGGGAGCGTAGGCCGCCCGAGCCGCCGCGAGCACTGCGAGAGCAGCAGCAGGCCGTCGCCCGCGACGTTGAACGTGCCGCTGTTGAGCGTCCCGCGCCGCGGGTCGTGCGCCGCCACACGGAGCACCTCGATCGCGTCGTCCTCGTGCACGAACTGCAGCCGCGGGTCGTAGCCGAAGACGGTCGGCAGGACCGGCAGCGAGAAGTACTCGGCGAGCGGAGAGTCGGCGGCAGGCCCCAGGATGTTGGCGAACCGCAGCACACACACGGCCACGTCCGGGCGCCGCCGCGCGAATCCGCGTACGTACCCCTCGACCTCGACGGTGTCCTTGGCGAAGCCACCGCTGGGCAGCGACTTCGGCGGTGTCGTCTCGGTGAAGACCGCCGGGTCGCGCGGCGCGGAGCCGTACACGTTGGTCGACGACTTCACCACGAGCCGCTTGACCGTCGGCGACTTCTGGCAGGCACCGAGCAGCTGCATGGTGCCGATGACGTTGGTCTCTTTGAGTGAACCCCGGCTGCCGCCGGCCAGCGCGGTGCCCGTGACGTCCATGTGGACGACCGTGTCCACGGAGAACTCGGCGAGCACCTTGGCGATCGCCGGCTGCCGGATGTCGGCCTGGACGAAGTCCGCACCGCCCAGATGGTGCTCGGGAGGGACCGCGTCCACGGCGACCACCCGGTCGACCTCCGGATCGCGCTGGACGCGTCGGACGAACCGCCCGCCCAGTTGTCGGGCCACCCCGGTCACGAGCACGACCTTGCCCAAGATCAGCGCCTGCCTTCCCCAGCCCTCGAAGTCCTGACGCACACCGTCATCACTCTCCCGGCACACGCTAGCGGGTCGATGTTGCGCTGTGATGACCGCCTGCTGCAGGAAGTGACGACAGCCACACCAGAGGCCTACAAAAGCGCAGGTGAACCCGGGAAACTCCGCGGAAAACACCGAAGCCCTCCCGCCGGATGGCGGGAGGGCTTCGGGGCGCGCTTGTACAGCTGTCGCTTACTTCTTGTTGCGACGCTGAACGCGGGTGCGCTTCAGCAGCTTGCGGTGCTTCTTCTTGGCCATCCGCTTACGCCGCTTCTTGATAACAGAGCCCACGACTACCCTCGCTCACTTCTCTTCACTAAGTGCGGGGCAGCAGACTGGGCCCACACGACCTACGTCGGCCTAGCCTACCCGCCTCTGAGTGAGGGACGTAATCGAGGTGGATCGAGGGACTCCTGTCAGCCCGCCTCGACTCCTACATAGGACTCGCGGAGGTACTCGTGAACCGCCTGCTCCGGGACCCGGAAGGACCTTCCGACCCGGATGGCGGGCAGATGACCGCTGTGCACCAAGCGGTACACGGTCATCTTGGACACTCGCATAACCGCGGCGACTTCCGCCACGGTCAGAAACGCAACCTCGTTCAGCGGCCTTTGGTCTGCAGCCATGACACCCCACCTGAACCTTCCGCACATGACGGGCACCGGCTTCCCCTTCCGGTGACTCTTCGTCCCTGCGCGCTCACTCCCAGACTAGGGGCGGATGATGCGAGTGGGGAAGAGGAGTAGCCATCGGCCGCCTACTGTGACAGACACGCTCGATTGAGTACATAGCGAGTAAGCGGTCGGTAGTAATCAGATCGCACAGCGTCATCAAGCGGAACGACGACGGACACCTGCCCCTCGGCCTCTCCGACGAACAGCGCGGGATCATCCGTATCCGCCAGACCGATCGCCTCAAACCCCAGCTGACCTGCCCCGCAGACCCATCCGTGGTCCCCGATGACCAGCTCGGGCAGGGGTCCCGGACCCTCCGCGGCGGCCGCGAGGGCGGCCCGAACCGGGAGCGGTGAGTGGGTGTGTGCGCCGGTCTCACTCCCGGTGGGACGCACGCCGGGTTCCCGCACCAGCGCGACTCCTTGTACGTAGTCAAGGTTGTACGTGCGTAGGCCGAACCGGGTCGTTATGTCGACACTGTTGCCCTGCGCGGGGGTGAGGACGGTGCACCCGGCCGCCGACAAGGCGTCCGCCAACGCGGCGTAGAACCCGAGCAGCCGGTGCGGATGTCCGGTCCCGAAGAGCACGGGAAGCCGCCGCCGCATGGCATCCGCGAGCCGCTCCGCAAAGGCGTCGAGCGCGGCCAGCGTCCGCTCGGGGTCGATGACATCGGCGCCCGTGGTGTGCCGGGGGTCCGCCGACACCCCGCACTTGTCGGCCATGAGCCGGAGCAAGTCCCGGGACTCCCAGTTCCATTCAGGATCGAGCCCCAGCAGTATCCGCGGATCCCGGGCCGCGAAGAGCCGGTAGCTCCGCAGGCTCTCTTCCCGAGACGTGGCCACAGGCCCGGCCAACCGAGCCGCCAACAGATGCGCCCGCAGGGCGCCGGTGCTCAACACCCAGCCGATGCTGACGCATCCCACCCCCGGGGACCCCCAAAACCCCGGAAACCCCCCACAGTTGGCGTAACGAGACGTACCCTCCCCGACAGGGCCCGCTCCCCTGCCCCCCGCCCCCGTTGTGGGCAGGCGTTCCGCACGGCGAGTGGGGTCTCCCCTGCTCGAGCGAAGCCGAGAGCTTGGGGAAGGGTGGGCACAACGCCCCACTGCCGGACACCGATGCAGCAAAGCGCCCCCGCACGGGGCCCGGGGTTACGCCAACAACCCCCGCAGAGGAAACACCGCCCGCCGCGCAGCCAACACCGCCTGGTCAAGCCGATCGGCAGGGTCATACCCCGCCTCCCACTCCTTCCAGGAGACAGGCCACCGCCCATCCGTCATCCGCGCAGGCCCCAACTGCCGCGTACGAGCAAACACTTCCTGCCGCCAAGCCTCAGGAATCTCCGCGGAAGGCGAAACCTCCCGCCCCGCAGCGATGGCGACCAGATGCGTCCACGACCGAGGCACGACATCCACCACGGCATAGCCACCCCCACCCAGCGCGACCCACCGCCCCTCCGCGTACGCATGCGCCAACTCATGACAGGCAACCTGCACCCCCCGCTGCGCATCCAGCGAAACGGCAAGATGCGCCAACGGATCCTCGAAGTGCGTATCGGCCCCGTGCTGAGTGACAAGCACCTGCGGCCGAAAGTCCGCGAGCAACTCCGGCACCACGGCGTGGAACGCCCGCATCCACCCCGCGTCCCCGGTCCCCGCCGGCAGCGCCACATTCGCGGCCGACCCCTCCGCCGATGAAGAGCCCGTCTCCGAGGACCACCCCGTCTGCGGAAACAACGTCCGCGGATGCTCGTGCAACGAAATCGTCAGCACCCGCGGATCGTCCCAGAAGGAGGCCTGCACCCCGTCCCCGTGATGCACATCGACATCCACATACGCGACCCGCTCGGCGCCCAGCTCCAACAGCCGCGCAATAGCCATCGACGCATCGTTGTAGATACAGAACCCCGAAGCGGCCCCCGGCATCGCATGGTGCAGCCCACCCGCGAAGTTCACCGCGTGCAGCGCTTCCCCACGCCACACCGCCTCGGCCGCCCCCACCGACTGCCCGGCGATCAGCGCCGACACCTCGTGCATCCCCGCGAAGGCAGGATCATCGGGAGTGCCCAGGCCATAACTGCCGTCCGCCGACGCCGGATCGGCGGACGCGGCCTTGACCGCCTCCACATAGTCCTCGCGATGCACGAGCCGCAGCGTCGAGTCACCGGCACGCTTGGCCGCGACGACATCCATCTCACGGTCGAGCCCGAAGGCACCGACCAGACTTCTGGTCAGCGCGAGCCGGACCGGGTCCATGGGGTGCTCAGGACCGAAGTCATAGCCCGTTACTGCCTCGTCCCACATCAACTGTGCGCGGCCGCTCATGCTCGTCACCGTATCGGTCCGCTCCGGGGGCGAAGGACCGGGCGTACAACAAGGTCACGAGCACCAACACCATGGGAACGAGCATCGCCCCGCGGTAGTTCCACGCATCCCCCAGCGCCCCCACCAGCGGCGAACCGATCAAGAACCCCACGTAGTTGAAGACATTGAGCCGCGCCACAGCGGCATCCGAGGCCCCCGGGAAGAGCCTCCCCGCCGCGGCGAAAGTCTGCGGGACGATCACGCACAGCCCGAGCCCGAGCACGGTGAACCCCAAGATCCCGGTCCACGCCCCGGGCGCCACCGCCACGACCGCGAACCCGAGCGCGGCCACCACCGACCCGACCCGCACCACCGCCACGGCCCCGAACCGCCGAACCCCCAGGTCCCCGAGCCCTCGCCCCAGCAGCGTCATGACCATGTAGACGTTGTAGGGAACGGTCGAGACCTCTTCCGAGCTCCCCAACACATCCTGCAGATACTTCGCACTCCAGTTGGAGACGGTCGAGTCCCCGATGTACGCGAAGGTCATCACCAGACAGAGCGGAAGCAGCAGCTTGAAGACGACGGGCCCGCCCTTCCCCTCACCGCCGTCACCCACAGCAGCGCCGGCGCCGGCATCGACGTACCAACGACTCCCCACCAACGCCGCGGGCAGCAGCACCACGACCGGCGGCAGATACGACACAAACAGCGAGAGATCCCAGTGCGCCCCCGCCCAAGCGATCGATGCCCCCGCGATCCCGCCCAGGCTGTACGCCGCGTGGAACCCGAGCATGATGCTGCGCCCGTAAGCCCGCTGCAGACTCACCCCGAGCATGTTCATGGACGCGTCGAGCGCCCCCACCGCGAGCCCGAACACCCCGAGCGCCACGGCAACCTGCCACAAGGCGTCACCCGCGCCGACCCCGAGCAGCGCCAGGAGCACCACGGGCTGCGACCACCGCAGCACCCGGCTCGGCCGCACCCTCTTGACCAGCCACTCCGTGCCGACGCTCCCGACACCGGCGAGAATCGGCACCGCGGCGAGGAAGACCGGCAGCAGGCCGTCGGATATCCCGTACCGATCCTGAATGGCGGGAATCCGCGTCACCAGCAACGCGAAGGTGACCCCCTGCACCAGGAAGCTCAACGCCAAAGAGGCCCTGCCGCGCCGCAGCTCGTCCGTCATGGCTGCTGAGCGTAGGACCCCTGACTACTGGTGGGTAGATAGATCACCCACCCAATTCCTCACGCACCTCGCACGAAGCAGGCCGGCCCACGCCACCCCACGAACCCCCGCCACCCTTCACCGCCCGAGCCCGGCGACCTCCTCGCTCACCTTCTTCTCCATCGGCTCGACGACCAGGCCGCCACCGACGATGACCGTCGCCGTGATGACGACCGCCGCGATCGCGCCACCCAGCCACACCATGGTGTCGACCGGAAGCGTGTACGCCCCCACGACCCGCACCGCCGCCTCACCGAACAGCGCCACGCCCCACAGCACCGAGAACATCCGCTCCATCCGCGCGAACCACCCCCGCTCGGCGATCAGCCGCTCCCACACCGCGCCCCGCACCGGATTCCCCTTGGTGACCCAGGCTTTCAGCGCCACGGTCATCAACGGCCGCCCCATCAGCACGGACACCAGAACGGCCAACCCCACCGTCGCCGTGATCCCGCTGTCCTTGGCCAGCATCAGCCGCGGATCACCGGCCACCAGACTGAGCGAAAGACCGACAACATTGGCGACGAGGATCAGCGCCGCGAGCCCATTGACCCGCCGCTCCGTGACGACACCCCACACGGTCCGCCCGGCGGGCACCACGCTGCTCCAGGCGAGCGCGGCCATCGTGCCCATCCCAAAGCCCTTGCTGAGCAGGTAGTACGAGGCCGTGGGCACCGCCGCGTCCAGCACGAGCGGCTTCAGCGACTCCCAACGCGACTGCCGGGCACCCACGCCGACTGTCGCACCCGAGTCGCCCTTCGTCTCTGCAATGAGTGTCATGTCATTGGCAGCAATCCGGCTCATGATGATCGGCCCCTCTCCCTTGGCGACGCGCTCAGCTTCGCCGCAGCCACCCATCGGCCGACAGAAACGATCGTCCGGACCTGGCGATGACAAATGTCAGACCCACCACCCCGCTCACCTCATACCAGCAGGTCAGGCAACTCCCCCATGTCCCCAAAGAGTTCAGTGGCCCCGGAAAGCCTCTCGGCGGGAGTCATCGCAGTGAACCCATACACATCCATCCCGGCGGCGACGGCAGCACGCACCCCCAGCGGACTGTCCTCGACCACCACGCACTTCTCGGGCGCGACACCCATCCGCTCGGCGGCGTGCAGAAAGAGATCAGGCGCCGGCTTCCCCCGCCCCACATCCTCGGAACTGAAGATCCGCTCGTCATCGAACCACCGGTCGAGCCCGGTACGCCGATGTCCGACCCTGATCCGCTCATGGCTCCCGGACGAGGCCAGGCAGTAAGGCACCCCGCCGGCGACGAGCTTCTCCAGCACATCGGAAGCCCCCGCCACGGGCTCAAGATCCCGCTCAAAAGCAGCGAAGACCCGCGAGTGAAAGGCCGAGTCAAAATTCTCGGGCAGCCGCTGTCCGGTGCGCTCAAGAATCAAATCGTGTACGCGATGCATGGCGGCCCCCATGTAGTCGCGCAGGGAGTCCTCGTACGTGGTGGGGTGACCGAGCTCGGTCAGATAGCCCGCAAGAATGGTGTTGGAAATCGGCTCGCTGTCCACAAGAACGCCGTCATTGTCGAAGATGACCAGTTCGTATCGCATACCGAGACCCTAAACGCAGAAAACCCCCGCGCCGTATCCCGGTGCGGGGGTTTCCCATTCAAAAATAGTTCGGCGGCGTCCTACTCTCCCACAGGGTCCCCCCTGCAGTACCATCGGCGCTGTGAGGCTTAGCTTCCGGGTTCGGAATGTAACCGGGCGTTTCCCTCACGCTATGACCACCGAAACACTATGAAACTGTCAACCGCACCACACCCGGTGGCCCCGGGCATGGGGTTGTTCGTGGTTTCAGAACCAACACAGTGGACGCGAGCAACTGAGGAAAAGCCCTCGGCCTATTAGTACCAGTCACCTCCACCCGTTACCGGGCTTCCAGATCTGGCCTATCAACCCAGTCGTCTACTGGGAGCCTTAACCCCTCAAAGGGGTGGGAATACTCATCTCGAAGCAGGCTTCCCGCTTAGATGCTTTCAGCGGTTATCCTTTCCGAACGTAGCCAACCAGCCATGCCCTTGGCAGGACAACTGGCACACCAGAGGTTCGTCCGTCCCGGTCCTCTCGTACTAGGGACAGCCCTTCTCAATATTCCTACGCGCACAGAGGATAGGGACCGAACTGTCTCACGACGTTCTAAACCCAGCTCGCGTACCGCTTTAATGGGCGAACAGCCCAACCCTTGGGACCGACTCCAGCCCCAGGATGCGACGAGCCGACATCGAGGTGCCAAACCATCCCGTCGATATGGACTCTTGGGGAAGATCAGCCTGTTATCCCCGGGGTACCTTTTATCCGTTGAGCGACGGCGCTTCCACAAGCCACCGCCGGATCACTAGTCCCGACTTTCGTCCCTGCTCGACCCGTCGGTCTCACAGTCAAGCTCCCTTGTGCACTTACACTCAACACCTGATTACCAACCAGGCTGAGGGAACCTTTGGGCGCCTCCGTTACTCTTTGGGAGGCAACCGCCCCAGTTAAACTACCCATCAGACACTGTCCCTGATCCGGATCACGGACCGAGGTTAGACATCCAGCACGACCAGAGTGGTATTTCAACGGCGACTCCACGAACACTGGCGTGCCCGCTTCAAAGTCTCCCACCTATCCTACACAAGCCGAACCGAACACCAATATCAAACTGTAGTAAAGGTCCCGGGGTCTTTCCGTCCTTCTGCGCGAAACGAGCATCTTTACTCGTAGTGCAATTTCACCGGGCCTATGGTTGAGACAGTCGAGAAGTCGTTACGCCATTCGTGCAGGTCGGAACTTACCCGACAAGGAATTTCGCTACCTTAGGATGGTTATAGTTACCACCGCCGTTTACTGGCGCTTAAGTTCTCAGCTTCGCCCGACCGAAGTCGGACTAACCGGTCCCCTTAACGTTCCAGCACCGGGCAGGCGTCAGTCCGTATACATCGCCTTACGGCTTCGCACGGACCTGTGTTTTTAGTAAACAGTCGCTTCTCGCTGGTCTCTGCGGCCACCCCCAGCTCACGGAGTAAATCCGATCACCAGTGATGGCCCCCCTTCTCCCGAAGTTACGGGGGCATTTTGCCGAGTTCCTTAACCATAGTTCACCCGAACGCCTCGGTATTCTCTACCTGACCACCTGAGTCGGTTTAGGGTACGGGCCGCCATGAAACTCGCTAGAGGCTTTTCTCGACAGCATAGGATCATCCACTTCACCACAATCGGCTCGGCATCAGGTCTCACCCTCAAGTCATCCGGATTTACCTAGATGACGGGCTACACCCTTACCCCGGGACAACCACCGCCCGGGCTGGACTACCTTCCTGCGTCACCCCATCACTCACCTACTACAAGTCTGGTCCGTCGGCTCCGCCACTTCCCTTTGCCCGAAGGCTCCAGGACGGCTTCACGGACTTAGCATCGCCTGATTCAATGTTTGACGCTTCACAGCGGGTACCGGAATATCAACCGGTTATCCATCGACTACGCCTGTCGGCCTCGCCTTAGGTCCCGACTTACCCTGGGCAGATCAGCTTGACCCAGGAACCCTTAGTCAATCGGCGCACACGTTTCTCACGTATGTATCGCTACTCATGCCTGCATTCTCACTCGTGAACCGTCCACCACTAGCTTCCGCTGCAGCTTCACCCGGCACACGACGCTCCCCTACCCATCCCAGCCCCCGTTGGGGGTATCTGCTGGAATGACACGACTTCGGCGGTACGCTTGAGCCCCGCTACATTGTCGGCGCGGAATCACTTGACCAGTGAGCTATTACGCACTCTTTCAAGGGTGGCTGCTTCTAAGCCAACCTCCTGGTTGTCTCTGCGACTCCACATCCTTTCCCACTTAGCGTACGCTTAGGGGCCTTAGTCGATGCTCTGGGCTGTTTCCCTCTCGACCATGGAGCTTATCCCCCACAGTCTCACTGCCGTGCTCTCACTTACCGGCATTCGGAGTTTGGCTAAGGTCAGTAACCCGGTAGGGCCCATCGCCTATCCAGTGCTCTACCTCCGGCAAGAAACACACGACGCTGCACCTAAATGCATTTCGGGGAGAACCAGCTATCACGGAGTTTGATTGGCCTTTCACCCCTAACCACAGGTCATCCCCCAGGTTTTCAACCCTGGTGGGTTCGGTCCTCCACGACCTCTTACAGCCGCTTCAACCTGCCCATGGCTAGATCACTCCGCTTCGGGTCTTGAGCGCGCTACTGAATCGCCCTATTCGGACTCGCTTTCGCTACGGCTTCCCCACACGGGTTAACCTCGCAACGCACCGCAAACTCGCAGGCTCATTCTTCAAAAGGCACGCAGTCACGACGCATTGAGTAAACTCAATGCGCGACGCTCCCACGGCTTGTAGGCACACGGTTTCAGGTACTATTTCACTCCGCTCCCGCGGTACTTTTCACCATTCCCTCACGGTACTATCCGCTATCGGTCACCAGGGAATATTTAGGCTTAACGGGTGGTCCCGCCAGATTCACACGGGATTTCTCGGGCCCCGTGCTACTTGGGTGTCTCTCAAACGAGCCGCTGATGTTTCGACTACGGGGGTCTTACCCTCTACGCCGGACCTTTCGCATGTCCTTCGCCTACATCAACGGTTTCTGACTCGTCTCACAGCCGGCAGACTGTGAAAGAGAGATCCCACAACCCCGCACACGCAACCCCTGCCGGGTATCACACGTATACGGTTTGGCCTCATCCAGTTTCGCTCGCCACTACTCCCGGAATCACGGTTGTTTTCTCTTCCTGCGGGTACTGAGATGTTTCACTTCCCCGCGTTCCCTCCACACTGCCTATGTGTTCAGCAGCGGGTGACAGCCCATGACGACTGCCGGGTTTCCCCATTCGGAAACCCCCGGATCAAAGCCTGGTTGACGACTCCCCGGGGACTATCGTGGCCTCCCACGTCCTTCATCGGTTCCTGGTGCCAAGGCATCCACCGTGCGCCCTTAAAAACTTGGCCACAGATGCTCGCGTCCACTGTGCAGTTCTCAAACAACGACCAACCACCCATCACACACTGCATTCACAGTGCTTCACTGGGGTCGGCATCGAAGGCAGCCGAAAACCCGGCCGTACCTTCAGATACCCAACAGCGTGCCCGACCCAGTCCCCTCCCCAGATCCGCGTTCCACGCCCCGAAGGACAGTACTTGCGGCCCGAGTTGGCCGACTGTGCCGAGTAGTCAACGTTCCACCCATGAGCTAACCACCGTCGAACATTTGCCGACGTAGTGGCTCTGGCTTCCTTGCGGAAGCTAGATGCTCCTTAGAAAGGAGGTGATCCAGCCGCACCTTCCGGTACGGCTACCTTGTTACGACTTCGTCCCAATCGCCAGTCCCACCTTCGACAGCTCCCTCCCACAAGGGGTTGGGCCACCGGCTTCGGGTGTTACCGACTTTCGTGACGTGACGGGCGGTGTGTACAAGGCCCGGGAACGTATTCACCGCAGCAATGCTGATCTGCGATTACTAGCAACTCCGACTTCATGGGGTCGAGTTGCAGACCCCAATCCGAACTGAGACAGGCTTTTTGAGATTCGCTCCGCCTCGCGGCTTCGCAGCTCATTGTACCTGCCATTGTAGCACGTGTGCAGCCCAAGACATAAGGGGCATGATGACTTGACGTCGTCCCCACCTTCCTCCGAGTTGACCCCGGCAGTCTCCTGTGAGTCCCCATCACCCCGAAGGGCATGCTGGCAACACAGAACAAGGGTTGCGCTCGTTGCGGGACTTAACCCAACATCTCACGACACGAGCTGACGACAGCCATGCACCACCTGTATACCGACCACAAGGGGGGCACCATCTCTGATGCTTTCCGGTATATGTCAAGCCTTGGTAAGGTTCTTCGCGTTGCGTCGAATTAAGCCACATGCTCCGCTGCTTGTGCGGGCCCCCGTCAATTCCTTTGAGTTTTAGCCTTGCGGCCGTACTCCCCAGGCGGGGAACTTAATGCGTTAGCTGCGGCACCGACGACGTGGAATGTCGCCAACACCTAGTTCCCACCGTTTACGGCGTGGACTACCAGGGTATCTAATCCTGTTCGCTCCCCACGCTTTCGCTCCTCAGCGTCAGTAATGGCCCAGAGATCCGCCTTCGCCACCGGTGTTCCTCCTGATATCTGCGCATTTCACCGCTACACCAGGAATTCCGATCTCCCCTACCACACTCTAGCCTGCCCGTATCGACTGCAGACCCGGGGTTAAGCCCCGGGCTTTCACAACCGACGTGACAAGCCGCCTACGAGCTCTTTACGCCCAATAATTCCGGACAACGCTTGCGCCCTACGTATTACCGCGGCTGCTGGCACGTAGTTAGCCGGCGCTTCTTCTGCAGGTACCGTCACTTTCGCTTCTTCCCTGCTGAAAGAGGTTTACAACCCGAAGGCCGTCATCCCTCACGCGGCGTCGCTGCATCAGGCTTTCGCCCATTGTGCAATATTCCCCACTGCTGCCTCCCGTAGGAGTCTGGGCCGTGTCTCAGTCCCAGTGTGGCCGGTCGCCCTCTCAGGCCGGCTACCCGTCGTCGCCTTGGTGAGCTTCTACCTCACCAACAAGCTGATAGGCCGCGGGCTCATCCTGCACCGCCGGAGCTTTCAATCCCCTCCCATGCGAGAGGGGATGTCATCCGGTATTAGACCCCGTTTCCAGGGCTTGTCCCAGAGTGCAGGGCAGATTGCCCACGTGTTACTCACCCGTTCGCCACTAATCCACCCCGAAGGGCTTCATCGTTCGACTTGCATGTGTTAAGCACGCCGCCAGCGTTCGTCCTGAGCCAGGATCAAACTCTCCGTGAATGTTTACCCGTAATCGGGTGCGCATCCGCGTTGAGCGGAACCAGGAAGAGGAATAATCTTCCGGTTCACAGCGTCCTCGCTGATGTTGCCACCCCAAGGGGTGGACTTTTCAAAGGAACCGCGTCCGACCATGACGGTCGAGACGGGGTTGTCAATCTGGCGTTGACTTTTGGCACGCTGTTGAGTTCTCAAGGAACGGACGCTTCCTTTGTACTCACCCTCTCGGGCTTTCCTCCGGGCGCTTCCCTTCGGTGTTTCTGTTCTTCGTTCTTGCGTTTCCGACTCTATCAGACTCTTTCGTGTCCGATTTCCTCGGCGCCTTTCAGGTTTCCGCTCCGGCCTCTCGGCCTTTCGCGTTTCCCTTTCCGGCGGTTCCGACTCTATCAGATCCTTTCGGGCCTGATTCCCAGTCAGCGGGGTTTGTCTTCCCGGCTGTTGGGCCGTTCCGACGAGTGAGACTTTAGCGGATTCCTGGCTCCCGACCTAATCGGGGGCGCCCTTTCGAACGCGGAATCCTCATTTCGCAAACGCGTATGAAAACGAACGGACGACGGGTCAGCAAAGAGACACGACGTCGATCGCTTGAATAGTTGTTGCGGAATGGCTGCCCGGGGACCGACCAAGTGGTCGACGCTCACGTCGGGCAACTCGGAGAACACTACGTATCTGGTCAGGGCGTGTCAACCTCACGCCATGGAGCCTCTCAGGAGCTACGGTAGGAGGCGTGACTACGCATGCGAACACCCAACTGTGGTGGGCCGCCTGAGGGCGGCCGTACATACGCATGTACTCAACGGCCGCCGCCTCGGCGGCCGTTCGTGTTTCTCCCCCTGGAGGACCCGGAGCCCGGCCGTCGGGCCGGCGGGCCGGCGGGCCTGACCAGGAGGTAGAGAGATGACGCGGATCTTCAGCGGGGTCAAGCCGACGGGGCATCTGACCCTCGGGAACTACCTGGGTGCCGTACGCCCGTGGGCAGAGGTCGACCAGTACCGGGCCGAGGCGCTGTTCAGCGTCGTCGATCTGCACGCCCTGACCGTGGAGCACGATCCCGGGCGGGTGCGCAGGCTGAGTCGGCAGGCGGCGACGCTGCTGCTCGCGGCGGGGATCGATCCCGAGCGGGCCACCGTGTTCGTACAGAGTCATGTGGACGAGCACGCCCGGCTCTCGTATCTGCTGGAGTGCGTCGCGACGGACGGCGAGATGCGGCGGATGATCCAGTACAAGGAGAAATCCGCGCGGGAGCAGGCCCGGGGCGGGAGTGTGCGGCTGTCGCTGCTCACCTATCCGGTGCTGATGGCGGCGGACATCCTGGCGTACGGGGCGGACGAGGTGCCCGTCGGGGACGACCAGACGCAGCACGTCGAGCTCACGCGGGATCTGGCGGTGCGGTTCAACCAGCGGTACGGGCAGACGTTCGTGGTGCCGCGGGCCACGAATCCCAAGGTGGCTGCGCGGGTCATGGATCTGCAGGATCCGACGTCGAAGATGGGCAAGTCCCACGAGGCCGGGGCCGGGATCGTCTATCTGCTCGATGAGCCCGATGTGATCCGGAAGAAGATCCTGCGCGCTGTCACGGACAGCGGGAGCGAGGTCGTGTACGACCGGGAGGCCAAGCCGGGGGTGTCGAATCTGCTGGAGATCCTGGCCGCTTGTGAGGGTGGGAACCCAGACGGCTTGAGCGGTGTATATGAGTCGTACGGAGCGTTGAAGAAGGACACCGCCGAGGCCGTGGTGGAGCTGCTCAGGCCCGTGCAGGAGAGGCACAAGGAACTGGTCGCGGATCCCGCGTATGTAGAGGAGGTGTTGCGGCGGGGGGCCGAGAGGGCGAGGGGGATGTCCAAGCCGACGGTGGACACTGCCTATCGCGCGATCGGTCTGCTGCCGCCGGTGAACGAGGCGCGGTAGGCGCGCGGGCTTGTGGTGACGACGGCGGAGGTCGTCGCCGCGGCGGCGTGAGGTCGCCGGGGGCGCCGGGCCCCGGCGCCGAGTCGGTCAGGTGTTGTTGCCGGAGGCCAGTTCGCGGCTGCGGTCGCGGGCGGCTTCGAGGGCGGCGATGAGGGCCGCGCGTACGCCGTGGTTCTCGAGTTCGCGGATGGCATTGATGGTGGTGCCGGCAGGGGAGGTGACGTTCTCGCGGAGCTTGACCGGGTGTTCGCCGCTGTCGCGGAGCATCACGGCGGCGCCGATCGCGGCCTGGACGATCAGGTCGTGGGCCTTGTCGCGGGGCAGGCCGAGGAGGATGCCCGCGTCGGTCATGGCTTCGACGAGGTAGTAGAAGTACGCCGGGCCGGAGCCGGAGAGGGCCGTGCAGGCGTCCTGCTGGGTCTCGGGGACGCGCAGGGTCTTGCCGACGGCGCCGAAGATCTCCTCGGTGTGGGCGAGGTGGGCGGCGGTGGCGTGGCTGCCGGCGGAGATGACGGACATGCCTTCGTCCACGAGGACCGGGGTGTTGGGCATGACGCGGACGACGGGGGTGTTGTCAGCGAGGCGTTCTTCGATGAAGGAGGTGGTGATACCTGCGGCGGCGCTGATGACCAGGCGGTCGGGGGTGACGTGCGGGGCGAGTTCGTCGAGGAGGCGGCCCATGTCCTGCGGCTTGACGGCCAGGATGAGGGTGTCGGCCTGCTTGGCTGCCTCGGCGTTGCTGACGGGGTCGACGCCGTAGCGGGTGCGGAGTTCCGCGGCTCGTTCGGCGCGGCGGGTGGTGACGAGGAGGTCGGCGGGGGCCCAGCCAGCCCTGATCATTCCGCTGAGGAGGGCTTCGCCGATCTTGCCGGTGCCGAGGACTGCGACGGGCTGGGGCATGTGTGGGTCACCCTCCAGGTGCGGTTCAGCGGTTCGGCCAGCGGGGCCGGTGGTTCAGCGGGGCACCGGTTCGGCTGGGTGGGGTCATCCTCGCATTGGTGTGGGTCAGACCGTGCGGCGGCGGAGGGTGGCGGCGCCCAGGGCGAGGACGAGTACGGCACAGCCGGCGACGATGACGACGTCGCGTACGAAGTCGCCGGTGACGGAGGCGTGGCGGAGGACTTCGTTCATGCCGTCGACGGCATACGACATGGGCAGGACATTGGAGGTGGCCTCGAGGACGGGCTGCATCTGGTCGCGCGGGGTGAACAGGCCGCAGAGGAGGAGCTGGGGGAAGATCACGGCCGGCATGAACTGGACGGCCTGGTACTCGGAGGCCGCGAAGGCCGAGACGAAGAGGCCGAGTGCGGTGCCGAGCAGGGCGTCGAGGAGGGCGACAAGGAGCAGCAGCCAGGCGGAGCCGGTGACGTCGAGGCCGAGGGCCCAGAGGGCGAGGCCGGTGGCGAGGACCGACTGGATGGCGGCGAGGGTGCCGAAGGCGATGGCGTAGCCGACGATCAGGTCGCCCTTGGCGAGGGGCATGGCGAGGAGGCGTTCGAGGGTGCCGGAGGTGCGTTCGCGCAGAGTGGCGATGGAGGTCACGAGGAACATCGTGATGAGGGGGAAGATGCCGAGGAGGGAGGCGCCGATGGAGTCGAAGGTCTGCGGGCTGCCGTCGAACACGTAGCGCAGGAGCAGCAGCATCACGCAGGGGACCAGGAGCATCAGGCCGATGGTGCGGGGGTCGTGGAGGAGCTGCCGTAGGACGCGGGCCGCGGTGGCGAGGGTGCGGTAGATGTTCATCGGGGGCTCCTGCTGCGGTCGTTCCGGGGGGTGTTCGCCGGGCTCTCGGCGTTGTTCGCCTCGCTCTGGGCCGCGTTTGCCTGGTCGACCAGGTGGAGGAAGGCCGCTTCGACCGTTTCGCAGCCGGTGCGGGTGCGCAGGGCGTCGGGGGTGTCGTCGGCGAGGAGTTCGCCTTCGCGCATCAGGAGGAGGCGGTGGCAGCGTTCGGCCTCGTCCATGACGTGCGAGGAGACGAGGATCGTGGCGCCGCGGTCGGCGGCGATGGTGTGGAAGAGGTTCCACAGGTCTCGGCGGAGTACGGGGTCCAGGCCGACGGTCGGCTCGTCGAGCACGAGGAGTTCCGGGGTGTCGAGCAGGGCCACCGCCAGGGAGACGCGGCTGCGTTGGCCTCCGGAGAGGTGTCCGGCCAGGGAGTCGGCGTGGGACGTGAGGTCCACGTCGGAGATGGCTCGGGTGACGGTGTCGTGGCGGCGTTGTGCGGCGGGGCCGTGGCCGGGGTCGAGGACGGCGGCGAAGTAGTCCAGGTTCTGGCGGACCGTCAGGTCGTCGTAGACCGAGGGGTCCTGGGTCACGTAGCCGATGCGGGAGCGGAGTTCGCGGGCGCCGGCGGGGCGGTCGAGGACGTTCAGGGTGCCGGTGACCTGGGCCTGGGTGCCGACGACTGAGCGCATCAGGGTGGATTTGCCGCAGCCCGAGGGGCCGAGGAGGCCGGTGATCTGGCCTGGGGGGACGGTGAAGGTGAGGTTGCGGAGGACTTGGCGGGGGCCTCGGGTTACGGAGAGGTCCTTCGCCTCGATCGCTGGCAGGTGATTATTCATCATGCGATGATTATTGCTCGCCCGGGGGCAGGGGCGTCAAGGGGTAGCTCCTCTGAGGTTCGGTACTCCGCAGCTTTGGGGTGCTCTGCGGTCGGCCGCCGCCTGGCCCTTTGGGTTTCGGCGCTCGGCAGGTGGCGTTGTGCCCACCTGTTCCGCCGTGTGGAACGCCTGCCCACAACAGGGGCTGCCGCGGGGGGGGCTCACATGAGGGGCGCCGACGCTTGTGGGGGAAGAGGGAGTGACGTCGGCCGTCGGGCTGACCATGCTCGTGTGCGAGGCCGTGCGGGCCTATGGGATCGGCTCGCTCGGGGGTGCTCGTGCTCGGGGCGGGGCTGCTGCAGGTCGGGGTGGGGGTGTTACGGCTCGGGTGATGGTTCCGGGCCGTGTCCGTGGCGGTGGTGCGGGGGGGGGTGCTAGCGGGCATCGGGCTCGTGCTGATCGCCGGGTAGCTGTGCGCGATGGGGGACGCCGAAGCGCCCGCGGGCGCTGGGCGCCAAGCTCCTCGGGCTCATCCGGCTCGGCGGGGGCGCCGGTCCCGTGGCCCTTGCGGTCGGGGGCGGGGTCGTGCTCGGCCTGGTGCTCTGGTTGCGGTGGCGGCGCGGTGTCCGGGTTGTGCCTGCGCCGCTTGGTCGCGGTGGGGCTCGCGGCGGTCGTGGTCGCGCTGTTGCGGCTGCCGGTCCGGCGGGGCGAGGTGCGAGGGCTCGTGGAGGCCGTGCGGCGGCCGGGGGCGGCGGAGTTCGCGTGGCTCACGGGAGTGGGCGTGGTCGGTGCTGTCCTCGCCTTCGCGCTGATCGCGTCCGCGGAGTCGCTGTTCAGTGCGGCGGCGGTGGACCGGCTGCACCAGGGCCGCGTACCGACTACGGCAAAGACTCATCGCGCAGGGTACGGGCAATGCCGTTTGTGGGGCGCTCGGTGCGCTGCCGATGGCCGCGGTGATCGTACGGTCGGCAGGTGGATCATGCGTGTGCGGCGGCGCTCGAGGGGTGGGTCGAGCGGTGGCGGGCGTCTGGCGTTGTGGCATCGGTGCCGGGCGCGTGGCTCAGCCCTTGCGCTTCCTCCGGGACGGGTTGCCCGTGCGGCGGGATGTGCGCTTCGCGTACTGGTCGCGGGCCGTCTCGTACTCCTCGCGGTGGAGTTTCTCGCCGGGGGCCTCGGTGAGGGAGCGGAGGAAGTAGGCGAGGAGCGAGCCGATGAAGCCGATGGCCATCAGGCCGCGCATCGATGACTGGGACGCCGGGTCGTGGCGTCGGGTGAAGCCGTCCCAGGTGCGCCGGAAGGCGATCGCGCTGCAGATCGCGAACATGACGACCATCAGGACGTTCACGAAGGTGCCTACGTCGGCGATCGCCATGCCCTCGTACGCGAAACGCAGCACGAAGCAGCCGGCCACGGCCGCGAGGAGCGAGCCGGCCGCGGCTCCGGCGCGGCGTGCGGCATAGCCGTTGTCGTGGGCGACCCAGGTCGTGCCGAAGAAGCGGAGGGGTTCGGGCTGCGGGCCGGGGGCCGTCGCGTCCGTGCGGTCGGGGGTGCTGGAATCTGCGCTCACCCTCCGAGTATCGCCCGGGGCGGCACCGTGCGGGCGCGCCCTATTCGTCCCCCGCCTTGCCCTGCCGTACCACTCGGCAGCTAGTTTGTGCGGCAGGACAGGTAAATGGGCTCATGCGGCAACTGGTGCACGGGGGACGGGGAGGTCGGGGAGAGTGTCGCTCCGCGGAGGTGACCCAGCCGAGATCGGCGGCTATCCGCTCGAGGCGCGGCTCGGTTCGGGCGGCATGGGCACGGTCTTTCTGGCGCGTACGGCTTCGGGGCGGCCCGTGGCGATCAAGCTGATCCACCAGCAGTTCGCCGGGGACGAGGAGTTCCGCATCCGCTTCCGGCAGGAGGTGGCGGCGGCGCGGCGGGTGAGCGGCGCGTTCACCGCCGCGGTGGTCGACGCGGACCCGGAGGCCGAGCATCCCTGGATGGCGACGGCCTATATAGAGGGGCACACGCTCGCCCAGCGCATCGCCAAGCGGGGCCCGCTGGCCGGTGCGGAGCTGCGCACGCTCGCCATCGGTCTGACGGAGGCGCTGCGGGACATCCACCGGGTGGGCGTCGTGCACCGCGACCTGAAGCCGTCGAACGTCGTGCTCTCCCCCGAGGGCCCGCGCGTCATCGACTTCGGCATCTCGCGCGCGACGGATCAGCAGACGCTGACGATGACGGGGCGGGTGATCGGTACGCCGCCGTTCATGTCGCCGGAGCAGTTGCAGGCGCCGCGGGGGGTCGGGCCGCGGTCGGACGTCTTCTCGCTCGGCACGCTTCTTGTGTACGCGGCCACCGGGCAGGGGCCCTTCGACGCGGACAGCCCGTATATGACGGCGTATCAAGTAGTGCACGAGGCACCGTCGTTGGGGTCGGTCCCCGCGGCGCTGCGGGCGGTCGTCGAGCCGTGCCTCGACAAGGACCCCGATGCGCGGCCGTCGGCGGACGAGCTCCTGGAGCGGTTGCGGGACCTGCCGGTCGAGATGGGGGCGGCGGGCGCGGGCGGCAGTCGTACGCGGGACACGGATACGCAGCATCATCGGTCGACCGGCGGGGACACCGGTTCCGGGGGCGGCGACACGGGTTCCGGGGCTGGAGCCCCGGACGGGTCCGAGACGTCCATCCGCCGCCGGTTGCGCCGCCGTTGGCGCCCGGTGCTTGCCGCGGCGCTCGCCGTGGCCGCCATCGGGGGCGGGGTCGCGTGGCTTCAACTGGACGGGTCCGAAGCCCCTGCCGCCGACGACGGCAAGGAACGGACCGTGGCCGCGGCGGGTGTCCCCCTGCCCGACGGCTATCACCCGTGGCGCAGGACCGTGCCCAACGGCTCGAACCCCCCGGACGAGCTGCGCTGCGTACCGCGCGGCGACGCGTTGTACTGCGGAGGCGGTGGTGTCGTCGCGACCCGGATGCGGATCTCCGACGGCAAGGAGATCTGGAAGGTGAAGAGCGGCGGCGTACCGGTCGAGGGCATGCACATCGTGGGCGCCACGGACGACACGGTCCTTGCCTACCGCCCGCCGACCGACGCGGACGGGGCGACCGACGCGACGACCGAGGTCGTGGCGCTGGACGCGGAGACCAGCAAGGAGCTGTGGTCCGCCGGCTCCGGCTCGCAGTCGACGGGGCTGACGGGCCGGACCCAGGACGCCGTCCTTTTCGGCTCCCGCGTCCTGACCGTCAATCCGGAAGGCACCCATGTCGAGGCCCGCGAGGCCCGCGGCGGCGACTTGCTCTGGTCGACGCCGATGCCTGCGGGCTCGGAGTGCGCGCCCTTCACCGCGGGCGAGCGGCTGTACGCCCTGTGCGCGCCGCAGGCCGAGGTCGACAGTCTTGAGCTGAACCACCCTGTCGTGCACACCGTCGACCCGGAGTCGGGCGCGCTCGACACGGGCGTCGCGGTCAAGGGGCCTGTGCAGCCGGTGGGCGGCGACGACGGCGGGCTCGTACTGCTTCATCAGCGTATGAAGGGGCCGGAGTTCCTCGGGTACGACCAGGTGGTGCGGGTCGACACGGGCCGCCGTGACGTGTCGTACCGGCCGCTGCGGACCACGTACGCGGCGACGCCCGGTATGGCCGGCGGAACCGTCTACTTCGCCGGGTCGACCGGTCTCATCAGCGCGGTTGATCCCGCGACGGGGCGGCAGAAGTGGGCCCGGCAGACGAATGTGGACAGCGCTTCGGGGCCGGTCGCCGGGGACGGCGTCCTGTACTTCAGCTCGGCCAGTGGGCGGGTCGTGGCGCTGACGCCGGGCGGCAGGACGCTGTGGAACGGCGATCCGCGGGCCGATGGTCTTGGCGGCGGGGTGAACGCGAGTCCGCGTGTGGTGGTTTCTGGGCGGGTCGTGGTGGTGGCTGCCGCCGGGAACACGGTGTTCTCGTTCGACGCGAAGAAGCCGCCGAAGTCCGGATGATCCGGGTGAGGGCCTCGGCGGCTTCTTCTCTTTGAGCGGGTGTGCTCAGCAGCGCGTGGCCACGTAGCCGTCGCTGCCGGTGCGGACGTACGTGTCCGATACGTAGCGGCCGCTGCCGATGCGGTCCCAGATGCTGGAGGTGCCGGTCGGGCCCGTCACCTTCTCGCCCGGGCGCTGGCAGTAGAGCGTGACTCGGGTGCCTGCCGAGAGGCGGCCGACCTTGGCGTAGGAAGTACCGGGGCCGGAGCGGACGTTGACGTCTGCGGCTATGGGGTACGACTTCGCTGCCGCGGCCTCAGCGGACTCCGGTGCTATGACGTTCTCGCTCATGCTTCTCTCCCCCGTGAAGCAGGGGCGGCTTGGGGCCGCCCCTGGCTTGTTCGTCACTGGTGTGGACGCGTGGGGGTGGTGGGGTGGTTGCACGTACCGCAGATCACCGGCTTCGCCGAGTTCGTCCTCAAACGCCGGACGGGCTGGATGGACTCAGCCCAGCTTCGAGACGTCCCGCACCGCGCCCCTGTCCGCGCTCGTCGCCATCGCCGCGTACGCCCGCAGTGCCGCCGAGACCTTGCGCTCGCGGGACTTGGGGGCGTAGACGCCGGCCAGAGCCTCGCGGCGGGCTGCCAACTCGGCCTCGGGGACCAGGAGTTCGATGCCGCGGTTGGGGATGTCGATGCGGATGCGGTCGCCGTCCTCGACCAGGGCGATGGTGCCGCCGGATGCCGCCTCGGGCGACGCGTGGCCGATCGAGAGGCCCGACGTGCCGCCGGAGAAGCGGCCGTCCGTCACCAGGGCGCAGACCTTGCCGAGGCCGCGGCCCTTGAGGAAGGAGGTGGGGTGGAGCATCTCCTGCATGCCCGGGCCGCCCTTGGGGCCCTCGTAGCGGATGACCACCACGTCGCCCGGCTTGACCTGCTTGTTGAGGATCTTTTCGACGGCCTCTTCCTGCGACTCGCAGACCACGGCCGGGCCCTCGAACGTCCAGATCGACTCGTCGACGCCCGCCGTCTTCACGACGCAGCCGTCCTGAGCCAGATTGCCCTTCAGGACCGCGAGGCCGCCGTCCTTCGAGTACGCGTGGGCCACGTCCCTGATGCAGCCGCCCGCGGCGTCCGTGTCCAGGGTGTCCCAGCGCTCCGACTGGGAGAAGGCCTGCGCGGAGGGCTTGCAGCCCGGGGCCGCGTGCCACATCTCGACGGCCTCGGCGGAGGGCGAACCGCCGCGCACGTCCCAGGTGTCCAGCCAGTCCTTGATGGACTTGGAGTGGACCGAGCCCACGTCCTCGTGCAGCAGGCCCCCGCGGTACAGCTCGCCGAGGAGCGCGGGGATGCCGCCGGCGCGGTGCACGTCCTCCATGTAGTACGTGCCGCCGGGCGCCACGTTCGGCGCGACCTTGGCCAGGCAGGGGACGCGGCGCGAGACGGCGTCCATGTCGGCGAGGGTGTATTCGAGCTCGGCCTCCTGCGCGGCGGCCAGCAGGTGCAGGATCGTGTTCGTGGAGCCGCCCATGGAGATGTCGAGCGCCATGGCGTTGTCGAAGGCGGCGCGCGTGGCGATGGAGCGCGGCAGGACCGACGCGTCGTCCTCGTAGTAATAGCGCTTGGTGATCTCGACGACCGTCTCGCCGGCGTTCTCGTACAGCGCCTTGCGGCCCGTGTGCGTGGCGAGCATCGAGCCGTTGCCGGGGAGGGAGAGGCCGATCGCCTCGGTCAGGCAGTTCATCGAGTTCGCCGTGAACATGCCGGAGCAGCTGCCGCAGGTCGGACAGGCGTTCTCCTCGATACGGAGGATGTCCTCGTCCGAGATGCTCTCGTCCACGGCGTCGCTGATCGCGTTGACCAGGTCCAGTTTGCGGACCGTGCCGTCGACCAGCGTGGCCTTGCCGGCCTCCATCGGGCCGCCGGAGACGAAGACCGTCGGGATGTTGAGACGCAGGGCCGCGTTCAGCATGCCGGGGGTGATCTTGTCGCAGTTGGAGATGCAGATCAGGGCGTCGGCGCAGTGGGCCTCCACCATGTACTCCACGCTGTCCGCGATCAGGTCGCGGGAGGGCAGCGAGTAGAGCATTCCGCCGTGGCCCATCGCGATGCCGTCGTCCACGGCGATCGTGTTGAACTCGCGGGGGATGCCGCCCGCGGCCTTGATCGCCTCGGAGACGATCCGGCCGACCGGCTGCAGGTGGGTGTGGCCCGGGACAAATTCGGTGAAGGAATTGGCGACGGCGATGATCGGCTTACGCCCGATGTCCGCGCCGGGTACACCGGAGGCGCGCATAAGGGCGCGGGCGCCCGCCATGTTGCGGCCGTGGGTGACAGTGCGGGACCTGAGCTCGGGCATCGTCGCTCGCTCCTTCAGGGATCTTCGGAGAGACTTCGGAGATTCAGACAGATAAGACTCGACTGTTGTCGAGCGTACGCCGACCCTCCACGATCTGGACAGGCTGTCCGGATAGCGGGACGGCCGTCTCGGTGAGCGGCCCACGAAGAGGACGCGTACGTACCGGGCTCACGGCCCCGCCAGGTGCCTCTGCACCACCGGCGCGATCCGCGCGATGATCACTTCCGCGTCCGCGGAGGCCAGCGGCTCCACCTGGATCACGTACCGCAGCATCGCCGTGCCCACGAGCTGCGCGGCCGCGAGCTCCGCCCGCAGCTCCGCGTCCGGCTGGTCGATGCGGCGCGCCACCTTGCCGAGCAGCTGCGTCACGATGAGGCGGCGGAAGACCGCGGCCGCCGTGTCGTTGTTCACCGCGGAGCGCACGATCGCCAGGAGCGGGACGCGGGTCGCCGGGTTCTCCCAGACGCCGAAGACGAAGCGGGTAAGACGCTCGCCGACCTCGTCGAGCGGGCCGTCCTCGACCGCCGCGGGCGCCTCAAGGGCGGGCGCGAAGGCGACCTCGATCGCCGAGGCGAAGACCTGCTCCTTGGTCCCGAAGTAGTGGTGCACGAGCGCCGAGTCCACCCCGGCCGCCTTCGCGATCCCGCGCACGGAGGTCTTCTCGTACCCACGTGCGGAGAACTCGGTGCGGGCCGCCTCCAGGATCCGGTCCCGCATCGCGGGCCCCTCGGCCGACTGCATACGCGACGGACGCCCCCTGCGCCGCGGAGCCGCATCTCCCTCGGCCGCGCCGCCCTTCGCCGCGCCGCCCCGTGCCGCCGCCGTCACGACCGGGGCACCTGCACCGCGGACGCCAGATGCAGCCGCGTATAGGCGAGGGCCTCGGCGAGATCGGCCTCACGTTCGGCGCTGGACATCGCACGCCGCGTATTGACCTCGATGACGACGTGCCCGTCGAAACCGCTCGTCGCGAGGCGTTCGAGCAGCTCGGCGCAGGGCTGTGTGCCGCGGCCCGGCACCAGGTGCTCGTCCTTGGCCGAGCCCTTGCCGTCGGCGAGGTGGACATGGCCGAGGCGGGCGCCCATGCGGTCGATCATCTGCAGCGCGTCCGTGCGGGCGGTCGCGGTGTGGCTGAGGTCGATCGTGAAGTGGCGGTAGTCGTCCTTGGTGACGTCCCAGTCGGGGGCGTACGCGAGCATCTCGCGGTCGCGGTAGCGCCACGGATACATGTTCTCGACAGCGAAGCGGACGTCCGTCTCGTCGGCCATCCGCCAGATGCCCTCGACGAAGGCGGACGCGTACTGCCGCTGCCAGCGGAAGGGCGGGTGCACGACGACCGTCGAGGCGCCCAGCTTCTCGGCGGCGGCCTGGGCGCGCTGGAGCTTCACCCAGGGGTCCGTGGACCACACGCGCTGCGTGATCAGCAGACATGGCGCGTGCACGGCGAGGATCGGGATCTGGTGGTAGTCGCTCAGCCTGCGCAGGGCCTCGATGTCCTGGCTGACGGGGTCGGTCCAGACCATGACCTCGACGCCGTCGTACCCCAGGCGCGCGGCGATCTCGAAGGCCGTCGCCGTCGACTCCGGATAGACCGAGGCGGTCGACAGGGCGACCTTCGCATCCGGGATGCGCACCACTGGTTCTGCCACGAGGGACAGCGTACGGGCCCTTGCGCGACGCCGGGGAGGTGGTCTGCCGCAGTGGCCTACGTCACCGGCCCGCCGGTCACGGGCTCACGTCCTCAGGCGCTGGGAGGTGATCGAGCCGCCGCAGGATCACGCCCTCGCGCAGCGCCCAGGGGCAGATCTCCAGGGTCTCGACGCCGAACAGATCCATCGCGCCCTCCGCGACGAGCGCCCCCGCGAGCAGCTGTCCGGCCCGCCCTTCGGAGACCCCCGGCAGCTCGGCGCGCTCCGCCGCCGTCATCGCGGCCAGCTGCGGAACCCAGTCCTCCAGGGACTTCCGCTTCAGCTCACGCTGTACGTAGAGGCCATCGGCCGAGCGCGCGGCGCCGGCCAGCCTGGCGAGCTGCTTGAACGTCTTCGAGGTCGCCACGACATGGTCCGGGCTGCCGAAGCGGCTGAACTCCCCCACCGTGCGGGCGATCTGGGCGCGCGCATGCCGTCGCAGCGCCTTCACGTCGTGCGGGGCCGGCGGGTCCTCGGCCAGCCAGGCCGAGGTGAGCCGGCCCGCGCCGAGCGGCAGGCTGACCGCCGCGTCCGGTTCCTCGTCGATGCCGTACGCGATCTCGAGAGACCCACCGCCGATGTCGATGACCAGGAGCTTCCCCGCCGACCAGCCGAACCAGCGGCGGGCCGCCAGGAAGGTGAGCCGGGCCTCCTCGGCGCCGGTGAGGACCTGCAGGTCGACGCCGGTCTCCTCCTTCACGCGGGCGAGCACCTGGTCCGCGTTGCTGGCCTCGCGGACCGCGGAGGTGGCGAAGGGCAGCAGGTCCTCCACGCCCTTGTCCTCGGCCGCCTCCAGGGCGTCACGGACCGTGGCGACGAGCCTTTCGACGCCTTCGGGGCCGATGGCTCCCGCCTCGTCGAGGAGTTGGGCGAGGCGCAGGTCGGCCTTGTGCGAGTGCGCGGGCAGCGGGCGTGCGCCGGGGTGGGCGTCCACCACCAGCAGATGCACCGTGTTCGAACCTACGTCGAGGACACCGAGTCTCATATACGGAACGCTACTGCTCGTACGGCGGTCGCTGGTCCTCGGACCGGGTACCGCGCGCATACCCTGGAGTCGTGCCAAAGACGAAAAAGGCGAAGACCGACAAAACGAAGTCGAAGAAGAAGTCGGGGAAGCCGGAGAAGGTGCAGAAGTCCCAGCCGGACGAGAAGGGCCTCGACTTCGCCCGTGCCTGGGTGGAGTTCCCGGATCCCGCGGACGACGAGCAGGTCTTCCGTTGTGATCTGACATGGCTGACCTCTCGGTGGAGCTGCATCTTCGGAAGCGGCTGCCAGGGCATCCAGGCGGGCCGGGCGGACGACGGCTGCTGCACGCTGGGCGCGCACTTCTCGGACGAGGACGACGAGAAGCGGGTCGCCGGGTTCGTGGCACGGCTCACGCCGGACATCTGGCAGCACCACGACATCGGCACGGAGACCGGCTGGGTGTCGACGGACGAGGACGGCGAGCGCCAGACCCGCCCGTACAACGGCTCCTGCATCTTCCAGAACCGCCCCGGGTTCGCGGGCGGCGCGGGCTGCTCGCTGCACATCCTGGCCCTCAAGGAGGGCCGCGAGCCGCTGGAGACGAAGCCGGACGTGTGCTGGCAGCTGCCGGTGCGGCGGACGTACGACTGGATCGACCGGCCCGACGACACGCGGGTTCTGCAGGTGTCGATCGGTGAGTACGACCGGCGTGGCTGGGGCCCCGGCGGGCACGATCTGCACTGGTGGTGCACGTCGGCGACGTCGGCGCACGGTGCGGGGGATCCGGTGTACGTGTCCTACCGCCCCGAGCTGACGGAGATGATGGGCAAGGCGGGCTACGACCGCCTTGCCGAGCTGTGCGAGGAACGACTGGCGTCGCAGCTGCCGCTGGTGGCGCCGCATCCTGCCGATCCGGCTCGGTGACTGGGCGAGGGCCTGCTCGCCCTCAATCGCCGGACGGGCTGAATCAGCCCTCACTCGGGCTCGGCTCCCCGCTGCCGTCGGTCGGTGACGGGGTGGGGGTCGGAGTCGGGTCCGTGGGAGTCGGCGTCGGCTCCGGGTCCGACGGCGTAGGCGTGGGAGTAGGTGTCGGCGTCGGGTCCGTAGGCGTAGGGCGCGGGACCGGTGTCGTCGGGCCCGTCGCACGCCCGTACCCGTCGATCGACACGATCGCCCCCGCGGGGGCGATGGACACGCGCGCGCTCCAGTGCCCCGCGGGCTCACGGTCGTGGTCCACGTACACCCGGAGCGTGAACGTCTCGCCCGGCGAGAGCGTTCCGGAGGAGCGGCTCAGGTAGAGCCAGGAGGCGCCGGCGCTCGCCGACCAGCGGACCGGCTCACCCCCGGAGGCCCTCAGCGTGATCAGCGTCGTGCCGCCGCTCGGCTGTGCCGCCACGGTGAGGCGGCCGGGCCCCGTCGAGGAGTGCGACGGCGGCGAGCCGCCGCTGATGACCTCTACGGAGACGTCCGGTGAGCGGCTGCCCGCGGTGAACCGCGGGTCCGGCGGCGTCTGCGCGTTGCCCGCGTTCTCGTAGTCCTCACGGCGCCGGTCGCCGTCCATGCCGTCGGAATCGCCCGCCTCGGTGGCGCTGACGGAGGTGCCGTCCGCGCCCTCTCCGGTCAGCGGCGCCCCGCGGTATGCCGCCCAGAGGGCGAGCACCGGGGCGGCGATCACGGTGGCGACGACCGTTGTCGTCACGGCACGCGCGCGTAGCCGGTGGCGGCGGGCGGCGTGGTCCTTGGGGTCCATCGGGAAGCCCCGCCGGTCGAAGCGCGGAGCGCCGCCACGCGCGCGCGGGACATGCGCCATCGCCACGTGCACGGCGGGGCGCGGCGCCGCGACGACGGGCAGCGCGGCCGGCGAGGCCGCCGTGCCGGGCCACGCCCCGGAGCCCGCGCGCTCGGCGGTGAGCCGGCAGCGCGGGCAGTCGTCGACGTGCCGGACGAGCTCGCGGCGCAGGGCCGTGCCCAGGAGGAGCTGGTTGTCGCCGGTGAGGCGGGCGACGATCGGGCAGGTGCCGGTCTCCACGACGGCGAGCGCGGCCCGGGTGCGCTCCACCTCGCAGGCGGCGGACGCGAGGAGGTCGCGGGTCCTGCCGAGGTCGAGGCCGACGACGGCTGCGACCTCCTGGGGGGCAAGCTGGTGGCGTACGGCGAGCTCCAGGGCCTCCCGCTGCTCTGGAGTCGTCCCCGCGGCCTCGGGCCAGGCCAGCTGGGCGAGTTCGCGGCGCCGCTGCCGGTCCGTCTCGTCGTCCGGCTGTTGCGCGGCGGAAGCGGAGGCCTTCGGAGAGGCACTCCCGCCGGAGGCGTGCGCGCCGCCCTGCCGCTTGCGTCTGGCGTCGGCGAGCGCGCGCAGGCAGACCCAGCGCGCGAGCGCGTACAGCCAGGGTCTGAGTTCGGACGCGGCGGCGGGACCGCGCGAGCCGCGGCGCTCGGCGATGGCCAGTACGTCGCCCAGGGCGGTGGTCGCGGCGTCGTGATCACAGAGGACGGACAGGCAGTACGTGAACAGGCCGTCCAGACAAGGTTCGTAGCGTGCGGGCGGCGCGTGCGGCACCGAGCGGGGCACTACGCGCTGGCGCGCGTCTCTGTGCGCCCGGTGTGCGCCGGTTGCTTGCGTGGGGGATTCCGGCCTGCTGCTCATCACCCGTGCGAAGTTAGGCGGATGATGCCGGGTCCCTCCTCCCTCTTGAGCACATTTAATCCTTACGGGTGAACAGATCCCTCAAAAGGGGACAGGAACCCATGATTCCGTGACCCGCGCCCCCTCGGCACCGGCGCGCGTACCGCGTTGTCAGTGCTGCCCGCTACGGTTCGGTTCATGGCTGCCCGTACGAAGTCGAGCAAGGACCGGCCGTCCTACCGCTGCACCGAGTGCGGCTGGCAGACGGCCAAGTGGCTCGGCCGCTGCCCCGAATGCCAGGCCTGGGGGACGGTCGAGGAGTACGGCGCGCCCGCTGTCCGCACCACCGCCCCCGGCCGCGTCACCTCCTCCGCCCTGCCCATCGGCGAGGTCGACGGCCGCCAGGCCACCGCACGCTCCACCGGAGTGCCCGAGTTCGACCGCGTCCTGGGCGGCGGCCTCGTCCCCGGCGCCGTGGCGCTGCTCGCGGGCGAACCGGGCGTCGGCAAGTCGACGCTGCTCCTGGACGTCGCGGCGAAGTCGGCGAGCGACGAGCACCGCACGCTCTATGTCACCGGCGAGGAGTCGGCGAGCCAGGTCCGGCTGCGCGCCGACCGCATCAAGGCCATCGACGACCACCTCTACCTGGCGGCGGAGACCGATCTCGCCGCCGTTCTGGGCCACTTGGACGCGGTGAAGCCGTCCCTCCTGATCCTCGACTCGGTCCAGACGGTCGCGTCGCCGGAGATCGACGGGGCGCCCGGCGGCATGGCCCAGGTCCGCGAGGTGGCCGGCGCGCTGATCCGCGCCTCCAAGGAGCGTGGCATGTCGACGCTCCTGGTCGGCCATGTCACCAAGGACGGCGCGATCGCGGGACCGCGCCTCCTGGAGCACCTCGTGGACGTCGTCCTGTCCTTCGAGGGCGACCGCCACGCCCGCCTCCGCCTCGTCCGAGGCGTCAAGAACCGCTACGGGACGACGGACGAGGTCGGCTGCTTCGAGCTGCACGACGAGGGCATCACCGGCCTCACCGACCCCAGCGGCCTCTTCCTCACCCGCCGCGCGGAGGCCGTCCCCGGCACCTGTCTGACGGTCACGCTGGAGGGCCGCCGCCCCCTGGTGGCCGAGGTCCAGGCGCTCACGGTCGACTCGCAGATCCCCTCCCCGCGCCGCACCACATCGGGCCTGGAGACCTCCCGCGTCTCGATGATGCTGGCCGTTCTGGAGCAGCGCGGCCGCATCACGGCACTCGGAAAGCGCGACATCTACAGCGCCACGGTGGGCGGCGTGAAGCTCTCCGAGCCGGCCGCGGACCTCGCCATCGCGCTCGCCCTGGCCAGCGCGGCGAGCGACACCCCGCTGCCCAAGAACCTGGTCGCGATCGGCGAAGTGGGCCTCGCGGGCGAGGTCAGACGGGTCACGGGCGTCCAGCGCAGACTGGCCGAGGCGCACCGTCTGGGCTTCACGCACGCCCTCGTTCCCGCCGACCCCGGCAAGGTCCCGCCCGGCATGAAGGTCACCGAAGTCGCCGACATGGGGGACGCGCTGCGCGTGCTTCCGAGGTCGCGTCGCAGAGAGGCCCCACGGGAGGAGGAAGACCGCCGGTAGACTTTGCCCTGGTCTCGCCCATCCGTACGAAGCAGTCGTACGGACCGGGGCTTGGACAACCCGCGACCCGAGGAGTGCAGTGGCAGCCAACGACCGGGCGTCAGCTCCCGGCAAGCCCGGTGGAAGCTCCGGTGCAGATGGGCTGATGCGCGCCTCCCTGAGCGCGGTCGCGCCGGGCACAGGCCTGCGCGACGGCCTCGAGCGGATCCTCCGCGGCAACACCGGTGGGCTCATCGTCCTCGGCTGGGACAAGACCGTCGAATCGATGTGTACGGGCGGCTTCATCCTGGACGTCGAGTTCACGGCGACGCGGCTGCGCGAGCTCTGCAAGCTCGACGGCGGCATCGTCATCGACAAGGACGTCACCAAGATCCTGCGGGCGGGCGTGCAGCTCGTCCCCGACCCGACGATCCCCACCGAGGAGACGGGCACCCGGCACCGCACCGCGGACCGCGTGTCCAAGCAGGTGGCCTTCCCCGTGGTCTCCGTCTCCCAGTCCATGCGCCTGATCGCGATCTACGTGGACGGACAGCGCCGCGTCCTGGAGGACTCGGCGGCGATCCTGTCCCGCGCGAACCAGGCGCTCGCGACCCTGGAGCGCTACAAGCTCCGCCTCGACGAGGTCGCGGGCACGCTCTCCGCCCTGGAGATCGAGGACTTGGTGACGGTCCGCGATGTCACGGCGGTCGCCCAGCGCCTGGAAATGGTGCGCCGCATCGCCACGGAGATCGCCGAGTACGTGGTGGAGCTCGGAACCGACGGCCGTCTTCTCGCCCTCCAGCTGGACGAGTTGATCGCGGGCGTCGAGCCGGAGCGCGAACTGGTGGTCCGGGACTACGTCCCGGAGCCGACCGCGAAGCGCTCCCGCACGGTGGACGAGGCGCTCTTCGAACTGGACGCGCTGAGCCATGCGGAGCTGCTTGAACTGCCGATCGTGGCACGGGCGTTGGGCTACACCGGATCCCCGGAGGCCCTTGACTCCGCGGTCTCGCCGCGGGGCTTCCGCCTCCTGGCGAAGGTGCCGCGGCTGCCGGGCGCGATCATCGACCGCCTTGTCGAGCACTTTGGCGGACTGCAGAAGTTGCTCGCTGCGAGCGTCGATGATCTGCAGACAGTGGACGGGGTGGGGGAGGCGCGCGCACGTAGCGTGCGCGAGGGGCTTTCGCGGCTTGCGGAGTCGTCGATCCTGGAGCGGTACGTCTAGTAGATGGTGCGGCTGGGTGGGTGGTGAGTTTCCCGCCCACCCAGCCGATTACCCGGCGGCCGGCCGGCCGTCAGCCCTCTTCAAGCACGAACGACGCCTGCGCCGACCCCAGGCCAGGGGACTTGGCCTCGACGAGATACGTCCCCGGGTCCGCGCCCCCAGCGGACGGCGTCGCGCACCGCGGCTCGCTCGCCCGGCGGTCCCACTCCACGGTGTGCGTGACGCGCCCGTCCCCCGGCACGCGCAGCAGCAGGCTGCCGCCCCCGGCAGGGCAGTCCGCCGACGACCAGATCTCCTTGTCGCCCTCGGTCTGAGTGATCGTCAGGACCGTTTCCTTGCCGCCGAGATCCACCTTGCAGGCCTTGCCCGCACTGTTCTGGGCGATGATCTCGAACTTCGGCTTCTCACCGATCTCGTACGTGTTCTGGACGCTGCGCAGCTTCAACTTCACATCGCCGCGCACACAGTCGGGCAGCCGCGACCCCGCGGGCAGCTGACCGCCCGCGCCGCCACCGCCCTTGGCGCCGTCGTCCGACCCGCTGCCGTCACCGCCGCCGGAGGCACCGTCGGAGGCACCGGAGCCCGAGCCGTCTCCTGAACCGCCGCCCGAGCCCGAGCCGCCTCCGGAGCCCTCGTCGTCCGACTCGTCGCGCCCGCCCGGGTGTTCACTGATGGCGGGCCCGGAGCCGGAGGGGCCGGGTGTGATGGATGTGGCGGGCCCGGAACCTGACGGCCCGTCGGCGGTGTTCTTCCCGCCTCCGCCGCCCATCGTCAGCACCCACACGGCGAGGAGCGCGAGCAGCCCGACAAGGGACAGCAGAACGGCCCTCCGACGCCAGTAAATGGTGGAGGGAAGCGGCCCGACCGGATTGCGCAGAGATCCCACGCCCAAACCTTACGAGAGATCCGGGCCTTCTCCTGCCCCACCCGCCGCCCCGGGCAACAAAGTTTGCGGATCATCATCTCGGAACGGCCCACTCCGCTTACCCCGGCTACAGCCCGTTCCCCCCTCACCCCTGTCTGTCGTCAGGGGTCGGGACAGGTCGATCGCCGGATGTGACGATTCGGGCCCACTCCGTACCGTCCGTAATCATGGACACCATGACCGACGATCTCTACCGCGACATCACCGAATTCGCCCACGACACCCCGGCCTGGGTGCAGCACACCGCCGAGGTGTGGACGGAGCTGGGACTGCTGCTCTTCGGCGTGCTCTTCATAGTCGCCTGGTGGCGCTCCCGGCGCGGTGACCCGCGCGCCGTAGCGATAGCGGTGCTCGCCCCGCTCGTCACCGCGGTGGCGTATGTGTGCAGCGAGTTGATCAAATCGGGGATCGACGAGGAGCGCCCGTGCCGGGCGGTCTCCGGGGCACTCGCACCGCTCGTCGCGTGCCCGCCGCACGGCGACTGGTCCTTCCCCAGCAACCACTCGACGATCGCCGGTGCCGCGGCGGTCGCCCTCGCTGTCGCCTGGCCGCGCATCGCCGCGCTGACGCTGCCGATGGCCGTGCTCATGGCCTTCTCTCGGGTCTTCGTGGGCGTGCACTATCCGCACGACGTGGCCGTCGGCCTGATCCTCGGCGCCGTGCTGGCTTTCCTGCTCGTCCGTCTGGCCACTCGGCCCGTGGCGCGGGTCGTCGAGAGCATGCGGGGGTCCTCGACCGGGGTCGTCCGGTGGTTCGCGGGGCCGGGCCCGGCGACGTACGCGACACCGCACGTGCCTGTGTCGCACCGCCGCTGAGGGTTCCGCGGGGCGCGGGCAGTGCATATCTGCGGGTGGTGTCTTGGTTGCTCGCGCCCCGCGGCGGAGCCGCTCACGTCACAGCCCCGCGCCCCTTCGTGGCGCGGCATTCAACTCCCCACAAGCCCCGCCTCGTACGCCACGATCGCTGCCTGAACGCGGTTCTTGACCCCGAGCCGGTCGAGGACCGCGCTCACATAGGCCTTCACGGTCCCCTCGACGAGATGCAGCCGGGCGGCGATCTCCGGATTGGAGAGCCCCTCCCCCACCAGGCCGAGCACCTCCCGCTCCCGTGGGGTCAGGGCGGCCGTCCGGGAGCGGGCCTCCGCACCGCGGCCGACGCGCCGGGCGCCGTAGCCGTCGATGACGTGCCGGGCCACCTTCGGCGAGAGGAAGGCCGCGCCGCCCGCCACCGCGCGTACGCCCGCGATGAGTTCATGCGGATCGCCGGACTTCAGCAGGAACCCCGTGGCTCCCCCGCCGAGCGCCCGTGCGATGTACGCGTCCTCGGAGAACGTCGTCAGCATCGCGACGGCGGTGCCCGGCACCGTCCGTACGATCTCCTCGCCCGCGGCGAGACCGTCGAGCCCCGGCATCCGGATGTCGAGCAGCGCGACATCGGGCCGGTGGGCCTGGGCGACCTCCACTGCCGCGCGCCCGTCGGCCGCCTCCGCGACGACCTCGATGTCCTCGCCCGCGCCGAGGATCGCGCGGACGCCCGCGCGGATCATCGCCTCGTCGTCGGCCAGCAGTACGCGGATCACCGCACCCACTCCTTCTCCTCTTCCAACGCCTTGTCGCGGGCCCCGGCTTTCGGGATCACGCTCTTCTCCACAACAGCCCCGCCCTCGAAACAGACCCTGAAGTGCTCGACGGTGACGAAGAGTTCACCGCTCGCGCGGTAGTAGCGGCAGTCGGCGCCCGCCGGCGGCGGGCTCGGGGCGCGCTCCTTCGGCGGATCGGACGCGGCCCGGTCCGGCAGCAGCCGCTCGGCCGCGTCCTGCGGCTGTCCGACGCGCAGCCGCGCGTAGTCGGCCGGTTCGAGGACCGAGTGCGAGCGGGAGTACGCGTACCAGGCGAAGGCGCCGCCGACGAGGAGGACGCCGGTGGCGACGGCGGCCCCGAAGGCGAGAGCCGTCCGCCGTCTCGCGTACGAGATGACGGCGCCGCCCGGAGCGGGGGCGGGCGCAGGGGTGGTGTGCCCTGCGGGGAGCCGTGCGACGACGCGGAAGCCGTCGCCGTGCGGGCCTGCGTCGAGGGTGCCGCCGAGGTCGCAGAGCCGGGCCTTCAGCCCGGCGATGCCCGAGCCGCCGCCGGGTGCGGGGGCTGCCGGTTCCTCGGCGGGGCCGTTGGTCACGGTCACGACGGTCGTGCCCGTGACCGCGTCCCGCGCGCTCTCGACCGTCACCGGGGCGCCGGGGGCGTGCCGGGCGGCGTTGGTGAGGGCTTCCTGGACGACTCGGTGGACGGTGCGTTCGGACTCCGTCCCGGTCGACTCGGGGCGCGTCGCGTCACCCTCGGCGATGTACCTGACCGGGAGGCCCGAGCCTGCCGCGCGCTCGACCAACTCCGCGACGGTCTCGCCCGCCGGGGCGAGCGGCGCGGCCTCGTCGCCGTCTTCTCTGAGCAGCCCGATGATCTCGTGCAGCCGGTCCGTGGCGTCCGATGCGGCGGCGCGGAGGTCTGCGACGGCGGCGCGGTGCGGGTCCGGCAGATCAGCGGCGACCTGCAGCGCACCGGCCCGGACCGCGATGAGACTCAACTCGTGCCCCAGGGAGTCGTGCATGTCCTGGGCGATCCTGGCCCGCTCCCGCAGCCGGGCGCGATCGGCGACGATGCGCTGCTCGCGCTCCAGGTGGCCGGCGCGGGCCCAGCCGGCGGCGGCGAGTTCGCGTCCCTGGCGCCAGTAGCGGCCTGCGAGCCAGGGGAAGACGGCCCCGAAGAGCAGGGTCCCCATCAACACGAGCCACTCGACGACGGGGTCGACGCCCCGCACGGCAATCTTGGCGGTGCCGACAATTGCGATCCCCGCGAAGGCGATGACGGCGGGCCGAACGCGCTCGGCCCTGCGGCCCATCAGCAGCGCGAAGAGGGCGAGGGCGCCGCCGTACGAGACCGTGAACAGGGAAGGGGCGAGGGCGAGCCCCAGCCCGGCCACGACCACGAAGGCACCCAGCGGGTACCGCCGCCAGATACCCACGGCAACGGCCAGCGCCCCGAGCCCCGCCACCTCCAACCCGACCGACCGAGGCTCATTCAGCCCCACCCGGTCCACACCGACAGCAGGCAGGGCAACCCCCACCCAGGCCCCCACATCCACCCACCACCGCCGACTCACCCCCTCGACGCTACTTCCCTCCGCCCGACAACACCCCTGCCAAAAGTCAGGACTTCCCCTTGCCCCTCCGCCTTGCTTCATCGGAACCCGGCATCGGGGCTGTGCCCACCCGTTCCGCCCTGCGGAACGCCTGCCCACAGCAGGGGGGGGGGCAGGCGGCGGCATAAGCGGGGGGGGCGGGACCGCTGCCCACAGCGGCGGAGGGCCGGGGCATGGCAGTGGGGTGACTCGCCGGGGTGGGTGGGGGAGGTGGCGGGATCGCATCTGCGCCCCGCCCAAGACGAACCGCCCCGCCCGCCGCAGGCGACATCGCCGTGCCCACCTCCAGGTTGGCCCAACGCCCGCCGCCCCCGTGGCAGGATCGTCCTGCCATGACTGCGCCCACGAAGCCCATGCCCATGTCCACGCCACTGTCCACGCCCGACGCCGAGTCCCCGTACGGGGACGCCGGCAAGGCCCTGCACAGCCCCGTCATCGCCTGGTTCGACGCCAACGCCCGGGATCTGCCATGGCGTCGGGCCGACGCCGGTCCCTGGGGCGTGATGGTCAGCGAGTTCATGCTGCAGCAGACGCCGGTGAACCGCGTCCTGCCCGTGTACGAGCAGTGGCTCGCCCGCTGGCCCCGCCCCGCGGACCTCGCCAAGGAAGCCCCGGGCGAGGCCGTCCGCGCCTGGGGACGCCTCGGCTACCCCCGCCGCGCGCTCCGGCTGCACGGCGCCGCCGTCGCCATAACGGAGCGGCACGGCGGCGACGTACCGACCAGGCACGCACAGCTGCTCGCCCTGCCCGGTATCGGTGAGTACACGGCGGCGGCCGTGGCGTCGTTCGCGTACGGGCAGCGGCATGCCGTCCTCGACACCAACGTGCGGCGGGTGTTCGCGCGCGCCGTCACGGGCGTGCAGTACCCGCCGAACGCCACCACCGCCGCCGAGCGCAAGCTCGCCCGCGCCCTGCTCCCCGAGGACGAACGCACCGCGTCCCGCTGGGCCGCCGCGTCCATGGAGCTCGGCGCCCTCGTCTGCACCGCCAAGAACGAGGACTGCTCCCGCTGCCCCATCGCACAGCAGTGCGCCTGGCGGACGGCGGGGAAGCCCGCGCACCAGGGCCCGGCCCGCAAGGGCCAGACGTACGCGGGCACGGACCGCCAGGTCCGGGGCAAGCTGCTCGCGGTGCTGCGCGATGCGGTGGCCCCCGTACCGCAGTCGGCCCTCGACCGGGTGTGGGACGAGCCGGTGCAGCGGGCCCGCTCGCTGGACGGCCTGGTCTCCGACGGCCTGGTGGAGCCGCTCCCGAACGGCTTCTACCGGCTGCCGCTCACCTGACAACTCCCGCCAAAAAGCCCCCGCTTTACGCCTCGCCTGCTTCTGTTACACAACCGACGGAAGGCCGTGCGCCCTCCGCTGGCTGCTCCGCACAGCCCCGTGACAAGCCCTCCGTAACTTCGTTCCCGTACCGCACAGGCAAGGGAAAGCGGTCGAGGGACGTGTCAATCCAGACGCGTCGTCGTGGTTGGCGGAACGGAGGCGGTTGGGTATGGCGCACGGCGAGGTGCTCGAGTTCGAAGAGTACGTCCGCACTCGGCAGGACGCCCTGCTGCGCAGTGCCCGGCGCCTGGTGCCCGACCCGGTCGACGCCCAGGACCTGCTGCAGACCGCACTGGTGCGGACGTACGGCCGCTGGGACGGCATAGCCGACAAGCGGCTCGCGGACGCCTATCTGCGCCGCGTCATGATCAACACGCGTACGGAGTGGTGGCGGGCCCGCAAGCTCGAAGAGGTCCCCACCGAGCAGCTGCCCGACGCGAGCGTGGAAGACTCCACCGAACAGCACGCGGACCGCGCCCTGCTCATGGACATCATGAAGGTGCTCGCACCCAAGCAGCGCAGTGTCGTCGTGCTGCGACACTGGGAGCAGATGTCCACAGAGGAGACGGCCGCCGCACTCGGCATGTCGGCAGGAACGGTCAAGAGCACGCTGCACCGGGCGCTCGCCCGGCTCCGCCACGAGCTGGAGAGCCGGGACAGCGAGGAACCCGCGGGCGGCACGCTCGAACGTGAGGAGCGGGAGCGTTGCGCGGCCTAAGCACCCGGGCCAGAAGGACCATGAGGGCGGGGAGCACGGCGGTGGCCGTGCTCGCCGCCATCGGCCTTTTGCTCACCGCCTGCTCGGCCGGCGGCTCCGGAACCCGCGACGAGGGCCCGGCCAACCGCGGCGAGACGGTGGTGTCGCCCTCCCCGACCGTGGCGCCGTCGTCATCGGCGGCGCCCGCCCCCGCGGCGGACGTCGACCCCGTGCAGCTCATCAAGAACGACCCGAAGGTCAGCCAGTCGGTCAAGCGCGAGCTGCAGCCCTGCTCGGCCGACGACTACCCCGTCGACGTCTCGTACGGCAACCTGACCGGAGGCTCCGCGTCCGATGTCGTCGTGAACGTCATGGCCTGCGACGACGCCGTCGGCACCGGTACGTACGTGTATCGCGCCGAGGGCAAGAAGTACCAGAATGTCTTCCAGGACGAGGAGCCCCCCGTCTACGCGGAGATCGACCAGGGTGACCTGGTGGTCACCAAGCAGGCGTACCAGAAGGGTGATCCGGTGGAGTACCCGTCCGTCGAGGACGTCATCACCTACCGCTGGACCGCCAACCGCTTCACGGAGACGGACCGCCACCGCACTCACTACGGCAGAGCGGCGGGCGGCGACGCTCCCGCCCCGACGGAGAACTGAGAGAGCACCCGATGGCTGAGCACACCCACGTCCTGTTCGTCGAGGACGACGACGTCATCCGTGAGGCGACGCAGCTCGCGCTCGAACGGGACGGGTTCGTGGTCACCGCGATGCCCGACGGCCTGCTCGGCCTGGAGGCGTTCCGCGCCAACCGCCCCGACATCGCGCTGCTCGACGTGATGGTGCCCGGCCTCGACGGCGTCTCGCTGTGCCGCCGCATCCGCGACGAGTCCACGGTCCCGGTGATCATGCTCTCCGCGCGTGCCGACTCCATCGATGTCGTCCTCGGCCTGGAGGCGGGCGCCGACGACTACGTGACCAAGCCGTTCGACGGCGCCGTGCTCGTCGCCAGGATCCGCGCCGTGCTGCGCCGCTTCGGCCACGCGAGCGGGCCGAACGCGGCGCCCGCGGCCGGCGAGGCCGGCGCGCCGGACGGCGGCGTGCTGCACTTCGGCGATCTGGAGATCGACACGGAGGGCATGGAGGTCCGCAGGGCCGGCGCTCCGGTGGCGCTGACACCGACCGAGATGCGGCTGCTCCTGGAGTTCTCCTCCGCGCCCGGCACGGTCCTCTCCCGCGACAAGCTCCTCGAGCGGGTGTGGGACTACGGCTGGGGCGGGGACACGCGCGTCGTCGACGTCCATGTGCAGCGGCTGCGTACGAAGGTGGGCCAGGACCGCATCGAGACGGTCCGTGGCTTCGGCTACAAGCTCAAGGCGTGAGGGACATTCACCGCCAGGCGGATCGCAGGGGACGCATATGAGCAGGGGGACGCTGGGCTCCCGGCTGCGCCGGACGGTTGGCTGCCGGCTGCGCACCGGCGTGCGCTGGAAGATCAGCGCGGCGATCGCCCTGGTCGGCGCGCTGGTCGCGGTGGCGCTCAGCCTTGTCGTACACAACGCGGCACGCGTCTCGATGCTCGACAGCGCGCGCGATTTCCAGGACACGA